>JANMJD010000275.1:0-19550 GCA_031371195.1 Actinomycetes bacterium
GCCTCGGCCGACACGTAGTCCGACCAGTCGACCGAGGCGGTCCAGTCCCATACGAACCGCATGATCCGCACATGCGGGTCGATCAACCCGTTGACCGTGACCGCGCGTAGCCCTGAGAAGTAGTCGTTGCGGAACACCGTCGGGATCACCACACGGAGTTGCCCGCCGGCCGAGAGCTCGGCATTCAGACCGAGGCGGGCGACGCGGCCATTGCCGTCGATGAACGGGTGGGTCTCGACGATCACCAGGTGGGTCATCACGGCGCGCCGGAATGGCGTTGTCAACGAATCGATCCGCTCCCAGCCGGCGAGCAACGTGCCGTAGACGTGGGCCGGGTCGACGAACATGTGGTCGCCGACCCGATTGCGGATGCTCTTGATCTCGCCCGGTTCGGTATGGGGTCGATGGGCCATCAGCCGGGCATGGCGGCGCAGCACCAGTTCGACGAATTCCTCGCCGTTGGTCGCCACCTCGGCGCTCAGCGAGTCGGTGGCCAGTTCGTACGTCGACAGTACGTCGTCGGTGTCGTGGGCCCGGTGTTGCGGGCGGTGGCCGCGCATCACGATGTCGGCCGCCTCGAACAACTCGAACGTCGTGCCTTCGATGTAGTTGGAGAAGTACGCCTCGAAAAACGCCAGCATCGGCGCCGGATGAGCCGGATGCTCCACCGGTTCGCTCGCCGCCAGTTCCTCGGCGGCGCGGTCGAACAGGGCGATGCGGCTCCAATCGACCGGCCGACTACGCTGGCGGGACGTAAGTGCTTCGGATGCCGAAGCCACATCGGGCCGCGTTCCCATCGCTGCGCCGAGCAGCGCGTCGGCGCGGGCGAGGTCGACTCCCGGTCCGGCCAGGTCGGCGATCGATTCGAGGGCGTAGCGCACGTTGCCGAGGCGGCCTTCGGCGATCGACGCCAGATGGTCGACGGCGGTAGCCAGTTCGTGGTCGTCGAAGGTCCGCCGGCCGGCACCGCGGTCGCGCGACTGGCGGGTGTTGTCGAGGATCCAACGCTGCGGTGACGCGGCCCACAGGCCGTTGGCGATCGGCACATCGCCGTCGATCGGGCCGGGGCCGAGGCGGGGTTCGACGGTGAGCCCGGGCAGCACCAGCGGACGCCGCCGGGTCGGGTGCGCCACATACAGCCGCCCGGCGCGCGGCCGCGGGTCGGGACCGGACCGATCGGTGATCACCGCACCCGGGATCTCGCGGGCGACGATCGTTCGCCAATGCCGTGTGACGGCTGTGATAGCGTTTTCCTCGCTGCCTCGGGCGAACACCCCGGGAGCCAATCGAACGGCCTCGCCCCGCTTGACCAGGCGCATGGCGAGTTGACTGCCGGCCTTGTCGTCGGCAAAGAACACTTCGGGCGTTGCGTGGGTGCTTATCGCGCAAAAACTACCTCGTTGTGAGGAATTCTGCGCGTTAGCAAGCACAGCGCTCATTTCTCAACACGGTGCTCGATCTGGTCGCCATCGGGCTCGCCGCCGAGCAAGTCTGCCATCCGGTGAGCGCCTTCATCGGGGCTTCATCGCCCCGCGCGTATCGTGCCGTCGATGGAGCCGACGACCGAACAACGGCTGCGCATCACCGCCTTGCGGGGCCGGCGGGATCCTGCTGCTGCGCTGATGGACGCCCGCCTGCCCGAACCGTTGCGGTTGACGACAACTGCTCTCGCATTTCTGGCCGTCAGCGGTGCCGTCGTCGGCGTGCGGGTCGCCGACTCAGCGTCGAATCATGGCGAGTCACGATCCACGACCCCCTCATCGAAGCCCGTCTTCAGCCTGCCACCGCTGGTGCCCGACGGCTCGGCGGCCGACGGGCCTGCACTCGGCGCCGACCCGTCGGACCTGGTCCGCTCGCCCGTAGCCGGTCCGACGTCCGTTGCTGAGTCGGCGACTGAAAGCGCCATCGACACCGTCACCCACGGGACCTGAAGTGCGCCACGAGTACCGGGGCCGGGCCATGGGTGGCAGCCTGCACATCATCGCGGTCGGTGGCCCGACCGGCCTGACGGTGGCGGCCGCCCGGCTGGTGAGCGACTTGGAGCGCCGCTGGACCCGGTTCTCGCCCGGCAGCGAACTGAGCCGTCTCAACGCCCATGCCGGTGCACCCGTGTTCGTCTCACCGGCCACGGCTCATCTCGTCGAACGGCTTCGTTGGGCGTGGGAGTCGACGTCGGGGGCGTTCGACCCGACCGCTTCAGTGACCGCCCTGGGCTACGACCGGGAACTGACCGAGATGTGTCGACGCGCCGTCGACGTCCGCCCGACCGACTGGCCTGGCGGAGCAGGACGTGGCGTCGGTTGCGACGGTGTCGAGGTCGATGTGGCCAGCGGATACGTCCTGCTGCCACCGGATGTCCAGCTCGATCCGGGTGGGCTCGGCAAGGGGCTCGCCGCCGATCTCGTGGCCGAGTCGATGTTCGCCGCCGGCGCTGCCGGAGCAGTGGTGAACCTCGGTGGCGACCTGCGGGTCGTCGGCAATCCGCGCCCGGCGAACGGGTCGCCCACAGGTTGGCGGGTGGGCATCGAAGACCCCCACGACCCGAGCCGATGCGTGGCGGTGATACCGCTTCCGAGCGGGGCGGTGGCAACCAGCAGCGTCCTCAGACGACGATGGAGGACGTCCGGCGGTTGGTGCCATCACCTGCTCGATCCGCGCACCGGTCTGCCCGTGGCGGCCGAGTTCGACACCATCACCGTGGTCACTCGGGAGGCGTGGTGGGCCGAGGCAATGACCAAGGCGCTGATGGTCACTCCGTTCGAGCAGTGGCCTCGTGTGCTCTGCGATGAGCAGGTTGTCGCCGTGCGGCCCGATGGCTCGGTGCTCCGCATCGACCGTCCAGCCGAGGTTGACGGACCTGAACTGGCGACCGGGGCGTCGCCGGCGTGAACGATCGAATCTGGTGGCACCTCACCCGGGCGACGGGACTGGTCGCCTGGGTCGCGCTGGCGGCATCGATGGCCACGGGCGGGCTGATCGCCAATCGGTTCATCCGTGCACCGGCCACCGTGCGCCGTACCGTCGGCCTGCACCGGCACTGTGCCGCCATCGGACTGATGCTGACCGCCGTCCACCTCGGTGCCCTGCTCGCCGACAGCTACGTGCCGTTCGAGATTCTCGACCTCGTCGTCCCGTTCCGCGCCCCGTGGCGCCCGACCGCGCTGGCCTGGGGAATCGCCGGGCTGGATCTGCTGATCCTCGTCGAGGCCACATCACTGGCCCACCGTCGGCTGTCGAAACGGTCGTGGCAGCTGATCCATCGGTGCAGCGCCCTCGGGTTCGCCTCGGCCACCGTCCACCTGCTGCAGGCCGGCAGCGAGACATCGACAGCGGCGATACGGGGGCTGGTGATCGTGATCACGACGTTGATCGCCTTTCTCCACCTGGGACGGTTGATGCGCGTCCGGACCGGAGCTTCGCCGCGGCGCGAGCCGCGTGAAGAACCGCTCGCCAGCCCCGCCGACGAGGCGTACTGTTGAGCCATGACAACGAAGTCACATCTCGCAAAAGTATGGTTCAAAGTCAGCGATCTGCAGGTCAGTCATGGAAAAGGCTCGTGGGTCTACACCACCGACGGGCAGGAGTACCTCGACTTCACGGCCGGCATCGCCGTCGTGTCGACCGGACATTCCCACCCCCATGTGGTCGCCGCGATCCAGCAGCAGGCCGAGCGGTTCATCCATGCCCAGGTGAACTGCTACACCCACGATCTGCTCGAACCACTGGCCGCTCGGCTGGCCGACCTGTCTCCGGCAGGCATCGACACATTCTTTTACGCCAACTCCGGAGCCGAGATCACCGAGGCGGCGATCAAACTGGCCAAGTCAGCGACGAGGCGCCCGCATGTGATCGTCTTCTCCGGTTCGTTCCATGGTCGCACCCACATGGCGATGGCGATGACCACCTCGAAGACCGGCTACCGCGCCGGCTACAGCTCACTGCCCGCCGGCGTGTTCGTCGCCCCGTTCCCCGATCCGCTCGCCGCCGATCAGGACGCCGAGATCGACCGGGCACTGTGGGGGTTCAAGCATCTGTTGAAGTCGCAGACCGCGCCCGAAGAAACGGCTGCGGCGATCCTCGAGCCGGTACTCGGTGAGGGTGGATACATCCCCGCTCCCGCCCGGTTCATCGAGGGCATCGTGGCGGTCTGCAAGGAGCACGGCATTCTCTTCGTCGCCGATGAGGTGCAGTCGGGCTTCGGGCGCACCGGCAAGATGTTCGCGGTCGAGCACTTCGACCTGCAGCCCGACATCATCTGCATGGCCAAGGGCATCGCCTCGGGGTTCCCGTTCTCGGCACTCGGTGCCTCGGCCGAGTTGATGGACCGGTGGCCGACCGGCGCCCACGGCGGAACGTACGGCGGCAACGCCATCGGCTGCGCGGCGGCGTTGGCGACGATCGAGGTGATGACCGAGCCCGGCTTCATGGACAACGTCAACGCCCGTGGCTCGCAGCTGCGCGCTGGGCTGGCCGAGATGCAGGCCGCCGATCCGGGGATCACCGATGTGCGCGGCCTCGGCTTGATGAACGCCGTCCAGTTCGCCGAGCCGGCCCGGGTGGCCGCCGTGATCAAGCACTGTTTCGAGGAGTCGAACCTGTTGATGATGAACGCCGGCACCTACGCCAACACGGTTCGCCTGATGCCTCCGCTCGTCGTCACCGCCGACGAGGTCGATACCGCGCTGGGCGCAATCGCCAACGCCGTCAAGGCCTCCGCCTGACACAACGCCTCGTCGGTCGGGCCCCTTCCCCGCGCCGCGAATCAACCGGGGCCGGTTCACGCGGTCGGGCCCGGAACCCGGGCGTGCGTGTTCGAAACCCGTCGTCCAGCACCGAGATTCGAACACGATCCGGAGTCGACCGATCAACCGAGGCCTCCTCGCCCGGTAGCGGCTACGTTGGGTGGCCGTGGGCCGGTTGAACCGATGGACGAACCTCGCCGCCCTCGCCTGTCTGCCGGTCGTCGTCGCCCTCGTCCGCTTCGTCGGCCGGGGGGTCACGCTCGACGGCGACGAGGCGGTGTTCGCCATGCGGGCCCACGACGCCGCGACCGGTGGCTTTCCGACGACAGGGCTCTACAGCTGGAACGGCTGGAACCATCCCGGCCCGATCGCCTTCTCTCTTTATGCCCCGTTCGACTGGTTGAGCGGTGGGGCGACCTGGGGCACCCTGTTGGCCACCGGCGTCTGGAGCATCGCGACGATGGTGCTCGTCGGCTGGCTCGCCTCGCGCCGCACCGAACATGTCGAACGCCGCGCCGAACATCGCGCTGAGCAAGGACACCGCGCTGAGCGAGGACACCGCGCTGAGCGAGGACACCGCGTCGAGCAAGAGCACCGCGTCGAGCAAAACGTCGATCTCCCAGCCTCGCACCCCGGCGAACACCGCGCGGCCGGAGTGGGTCCACTCGACGAACCGGTTGTCGTCAAGCGACGGCCCGGCGGGGTGAACCCGTGGATCGTCGGCAGCTTGGCCGTGCAGCTGGCCACATGGATTGCTGTTGGAGGGGCCGGGGTCGTCGACCCGTGGACGCCGAATCTGGCGGTGTCGCTCGTGGTTCCATTCCTGCTCGCCGTATGGGGAATGGCCGAGGGAGACATCGCCGCGGCATTCACGGCCGTCGCCCTCGGCGCGATCGCCGTGCAGTTGCACGTCGGCTATGCGGCGCTGGTCGGTGTCTGCGCATTCGTGGCGTTGCTGCTCAATCGGCGTGCCGGGCGGCGGCTCACCAGCACGACGCTGCTGCGGGTCGCCGCAGTCGGTGCGGCGCTGTGGTTGCCGGTCATCGTTGATCTCGTCACCTCGCGGACGGGCAACCTGCTGGCCCTTGTGCGGTACTTCCGCTCGGCGACGCCCGCGCCGGCGGGACTGCGTGAGGGGTTGCGGATCATGGCCGGCGAGGTCAGTCCGTGGCCGACCTGGATCACCGGTCCGCGGCCGCAGGGACTGTTCCTGGAAGCGCGTCAGGCATCGATCCTGTGGATCATCGCCTTGGCGGTGCTGGTCGGTGCGGCGCTCGTGCGCCGACGCAGCACCCCGCTGATCATCGCCGCAGGTGCGCTCATTGCCGCCATCGCTGCGTGCGGTCAGCTGCGAGGGTTCCGCTACCACTACCTCGTCTACTGGCGGACCCCGATCGTGCTGTCGGCCGCACTGGTCGGCCTCGTATCGCTGATCCCCCGACGGCTCACGCCCCATCGGGTGACCGCAGGTTTGGTCACCGCGGCGATGCTCGCGTCGCTCGTCGGCGCGACGTGGACCGCGGCACGGGCCCGCCAAGTCACCCGCTACGGCGAGGTGGTCGCCGATCTGACCCGCCAACTGGCCACCCGCCCCGTCGCGGGCCGCGTGCTGCTCGAGCTCGGTGACGGCGGCGTTGTCGGCGCGCTGCCCGGCATCCTCCACGACCTGGAGTTGCGGGGTGTCGACGTGGGAGTCGAACGGAACATCGAGTGGGTGGTCGGTGACCGGGGCATCGACCGGTCATCGGCCACCGAGGTGTGGTTCGTCACCGACAACGGCTGGTCGCTGTCGCTGCTCACCCACGACGCCGGTGGGACGGTGATCGCCTCGCGTTCGCCATTCGACGGGGCCACCGAGCGACAGGTTCGCCAGTTGCAATACGACCTCGCCGGTCAACTCCGCCGGGCCGGGCGTCCGGACGCGATCCGAGCCCTCGACGCGGCGCTGGTCGGTTTCGCCCTCGACGGCATCGGCGGTGTCGACGCATCCAAGGTTGCCGAACTCGCCCGGTTCAACCAACGGCTCGGCGGACCCGGCCACCGTCTGGGTGTCGTGGCGTTCTCGCCCGACGCGCTGCCCGATGTCTGGTGGCCGCTCAACGCGTTGTAACCGGCGGCGTGGACTTCCCTGCCGCCTTTCCCATCGAAGCGCAGCACTCCACTTTGAGTCGACGGACCTCGGGGGGCCAGACTCGTCCGACCCCCGGAACCCAAGGATGCCTCATGACTACCGCCGTCATCGTCGATGCGATACGCACCCCCCTCGGTAAGCGCAACGGTCGGCTGAAGGACTGGCATCCGGTCGACCTGGCCGCCGAGACGCTCAAGGCGCTCCAGGAGCGCAACAACCTCGACCCGGCGCTCGTCGACGATGTGGTGATGGGTTGCGTGATGCAGGTCGGCGAGCAAGCGGCCAATATCGCCCGCAATGCCGTGCTCGCCGCCGGGTGGCCCGAGTCGGTGCCAGGAACGACGATCGACCGTCAATGCGGCTCATCGCAGCAGGCTGCGCACTTCGCCGCCCAGGGAGTCATCGCCGGAGCGTACGACGTGGTGGTGGCCTGTGGCGTCGAGGTGATGACGCGCGTGCCGATGGGCGCCTCGATGATCGACGGCAAGTACGGCTTCCCGTTCGGCCCCAAGATCGGAGCCCGCTACGCCGCCGCCGGGGGGCTTGTTCCCCAGGGCATCTCCGCGGAGTTGATCGCCGAGAAGTGGGACATCGGCCGCGACGACATGGACCGATTCGGTCTGCGCTCGCAGCAGTACGCCCAGCGGGCCACGGCCGAGGGTCGCTTCGAGTCGCAGATCCTGCCGATCCTGGATTTCGAGGGCAAGCCGATGACCGTCGACGAGGGACTCCGCGAGACGACGCTGGAGAAGCTCGCCTCGTTGAGGCCGTCGTTCATCGAGGCCGAGAAAGGTGGCAAGGTCACCGCCGGTAACTCATCGCAGATCACCGACGGCGCCGCGGCGTTGCTGATCATGAGTGAGGAGAAGGCCGCAGCGCTCGGGCTCACACCGCGAGCCCGGTTCGTCAACTTCTCGGTGGCGGGCGACGATCCGCGGTTCATGCTCACCGCGCCGATTCCGGCAACCCGCAAGATCTTCGAGCGCTCGGGCCTGGCGATCGGCGATATCGATCTGGTCGAGATCAACGAGGCGTTCGCCTCGGTGGTCCTGGCGTGGGAGCAGGAATTCCACCCCGACATGGAGCGCGTCAATCCCAACGGTGGGGCGATCGCCCTCGGTCATCCGCTCGGCTGTTCGGGTGCTCGGTTGATGACCACGCTGCTGTGCGAACTCGAGCGCACCGGCGGTCGATACGGGCTCCAGACGATGTGCGAGGGCGGCGGCATGGCCAACGCCACGATCATCGAGCGGATGGGTTAGACGCCAGCACGGCCAGGCCCAGGCCCCCGCTGACCAGCAACGAGGCGAGCACGCCGATCGTGGCGAACCGGGCGTCGACTGCGGGCAACGAGCGGACCCCGATGAAGATCGCCACGGCGAAGCCCATCCCGGCGAGCGAGCCGATCCCGAGGATGTCGCGCCTGGTCACTCCTTCGGGCAGGCGGACCACCCCCATGCGGACAGCCAGCAGTACCGCGCCGAGAATACCGAGTGGCTTGCCGACGACACGGGCGACCATCACTCCCCAGAAGGCGCGTGAGCCACCTGTTGCCGACAACGTGTCGCCGCCGAGAAAGATCCCGGCGTTGGCGAGGGCGAACAGCGGGATGACGACAAAACTCGTCCATGGATGGAGCAGCAGCTCCAAGCGCTCGACCATCGAGACGGAGTGCACCGCCAACTGCACGCTGCGCCGGGCCGCCGACGGCGTGGACAGATCGGCGAGTTCCGCCTGATCGACCTCGTCGATCATCGGGGTGGTCGGTGCCAGCAGGCCGAAGGCGACCCCGGCGAGCGTCGGGGGGATCCCGCCGCGGTACCAGCCGTACCAACACAGCAGGCCGCAGCCGACATAGACGGCAGTGGCCCGGATGCCGCCGCGGCGCAGGCCTGTGGCGATGACCAACGCTGCCAGTCCGAGGGCCAACCAGCCGATCGACAAGCTCTCACCGAAACCGATGGCCAGGACGAGCATCGAACCGATGTCGTCGACGATCGCCAAGGCCAGCAGCAACAAGGGCAGCATCGGGTGTACCCGGCGCCGGATCAGAGCAAGGGCTCCTGCCGCCATGGCGATATCGGTCGCCATCGGCACCGCCCATCCGCTCGACGATTCACCGCGGGACACGGCCAGATAGAGACAGGCGGGCACGACCATCCCTCCGACCGCCCCAACCACGGGCAGGGCGGCCTGGCGCAGATCGCGCAGTTCGCCCTGGACCACCTCGCGTTTGATCTCCAAACCGGCGACAAGAAAGAAGATCGTCATCAATCCCTCGTTGACCCAGTGCCGTAGATCGAGTCCAAAACGGTGGGTGCCCCATTGCAGGGCCAGGTCCGTGTGCCACAGATGGTGATAGGTCGATGACCATGGGGAGTTCGCCCAGACAAGGGCGGCGAGGGCTGCGACGAGCAGCACGACTCCTCCGGCCGATTCGGTGATCAGGAAGGTCCGCAGCGGCCGCCGCACCCGTCGGGGGATCACACTGGACATTGCCGTCATTCTCCCAGTTCAACGACTGGTCGAGGGTCATCCGCACGGCAACCGGTACGCTCGGTGCCGTGCCCAAGGCCAGTACCGTCCTGTGGATATTCGGTGCGCTTGTGCTCGGTTACACCCTGTGGAAAGTCGGTATCGGAATGATCCGCAGCGTGACCACTCCACTACCCGGTCCCCCTCCGGAGGGTGAGTTGCGGCGGGTCAATGTGCGATATCGCTGCAGCGTGTGCGGGGTGGAGCTGCGCATGACGATGGCTCCTGAAGAGGATCCGCCACCGCCTCGGCACTGCCTGGAAGACATGGACCTCGTCGCGCCGATCATGGAATAGTCACCCGTGGATATCCCCAGCTGTGGATATCTCTGGTGATAATGACATCGATGTAACCCGCTGAACCCACAGGGTTCATCTGCCGGCAACCCGCCTAGCGGTACTTCGTGGCGGTGTACAAGCCGGCCAGGATCAGCCCGAGGCCGCCGGCAAGGTACCACTGGCTGCGCCCGCCGGGCAGGAAGTCGAGATAGTAGCAGATGATCACCAGGGCGCCGATGATCCACAGGGCGAACATCAGGATCGGTACCCAGCGCGGGCTCTGCTTCATGTACTGCGGCACCGGAGGGGTGTAGCGCGACGACGACGCGGCGGCATGCTTGGGGCCTTCGCCCGCGTGTGAACCCGAGCCGATCGGTCGGTCGCCGGCGGTCGGAAGTTTGGAATCGCCCGGCCGGGTCCCCTTGGGGGTGACCCGGCCTCCGGCTTTGCGCTTGGGAGGTGCCACGAAGGCGACAGTGTAGGGGCACGAGCCCGCTCAGCGCGAGCGCTTGAGCACGAATGCGTTCGACTTCCCCGCTCGCCACAGGCAAGGCTGGTGGCGTGCCTCGCGTCCTGGTGATCGACAATTACGACTCATTCGTCTACAACCTCGTCCAATACCTGGGCGAGCTGGGAGCCGAACCGATCGTTCACCGCAACGACGCGCTGACGGTCGACGAGGCATTGGCCATCGAACCCGATGCCGTGCTGATGTCACCCGGTCCGGGTCGGCCCGAGGACGCCGGCATCATGAGCGCGGCGATCGAGGCGTTCGCCGAGCGAGGGGTCCCGGTGCTCGGCGTGTGCCTCGGTCACCAGGCGATCGGTCAGGTGTACGGCGGCAAGGTGGTCAGGGCGGCAGAATTGATGCACGGCAAGACGTCGTTCGTCACCCATCACGAGGCGGGTGTGTTCGCCGGGCTCCCGTCTCCGCTCGAAGCGACGCGCTACCACTCGCTGGTCGTGGAACGCGAGACCCTGCCGGACTGCCTGGAGATCACCGCCGAGATCCCCGACGGCACGATCATGGGTCTGCGCCACCGCGACCTGCCGATCGAGGGCGTCCAGTTCCATCCGGAGTCGATCCTCACCAGCCACGGCCATGACCTGATCCGCAACTTCCTCGCTCGAACCTGAACCCACCCGAACCTGAACCCACCGAATCTGAACCCGACCGGTGCCTGCCCGAACCGGAACCACCCGGAACGGTGCCTGCCCGAACCTGAACCCACCCGATCGTCGTTGAGTCAGGTCGTCGTGGTGGTCCCGCCGGTCCCGCCCGCACCGGCGCCGGCCAGCGTCGTGGTCGACGAAGTGGATGTCGTTGTCGTGGTGGTGCTGGTCGTGGTCGATGGCTGAGTTGTCGGGGGCAACGTCGTGGTCGTGGTCGTCGTGGTGGTGGTTGCCGGGGCAGGGGCAGCCTTGCCGATCACCAGGCTGACCGCGGAGCTCTTCGGCGCCTTGCCCGGGCTGGCCGGCGTCTGGGAGATGACCACGCCGTCGTTGACGTCGCCGAACGGCACCGTCGTATACCGCACCGTGGTCTTCAGGTCGGCGTTCTGCAGCGTGTCACGCGCCGCAAGTTCCTTCATACCGACGACCTTGGGCACGTCGACCTGGGTGGACCCGGATGACACGAAGATCTTGACCTCGGACCCCTTGTCGGCGGCGGTGTTGGCGGCCGGCTCGGTGCGGATGACCACTCCGGTGGCGATTGTGTCGTTGATCTCGTCGACGACGGTCACCTTGAAACCCTTGTTCTCGAGGAACGCCTTGGCGTCGGCACCCTTCTGATTGAGGAACGACGGGATCGTCTCCTGCCCCTTGCCCTTCGACACCTGCAGGGTCACGGGGTCGCCGGCCTTCACCGGGGTGTTGGCGGGTGGGGTCTGCCCGACGACCAATCCGGCCACGAAGCTGGGGTTCTCGACGTCTTCGCGCGTCGGAGCGATGCCGATCGCCGCCAACGCCTGACTGGCCTGCTCGAAGGTTTGACCGGTGAGGTCGGCGAGCGGCGTCGCCACCAGCCCTGGCTTGAACGTGAGATTGACGATCAGCCCGGCGGTGACCACACTGCCGGGCACCGGATCCTGCTTGTCGACGATGTTCTCGGCCGAGGCCGAATTGGGGTCGGGGACGGGATTCGCCGTCGCCCCGATCTCGGTGAGCTTGGCCGTCGCCTCTTCGATGGTCATCCCCCGCACGTCGGGGAGGGTGACGGTGGCGACCGGGGTGTTGTCCTTCGACAGGTAGTTGAACAGCAGGATGCCCCCGGCCACCAGGGCGGCGATGGCCAGAAAGGCGGCGAGGACGTTGAGCCCGGTGCGACGGGGCGGGTCGTAATAGTCGGGCTTCGCCTTCGGTCCGCCACGCATCGGCGGGGGCGTGCCCGGGTTCACGGACGTGCGCGGCATGGCGGTGGTCGAACCGGGCCCGGTCGAGGGGATCGCCGTGGTGCGCGGTACCCCGGTGGTGGCCCCCATCGAGGCGGTCGGATTGCCCAGTCCCGCAGGTGGCGTGGCTACGCCGGGTGCCCCGCCGAGCAGCGCGGTGAGTGCCTGGACCGGTTGGCCTTCACGGAATCGGCGCAGGTCGTCACGAAGTTCCTCGGCATTGGCATAGCGCACACCGGGGTTCTTGGCGAGCAGTTTGGCGACGATCGCCTCGAACGGGCGGGGAACGTCGGGAGCGAGATGGTTGAGCGGCTGCGGTGCGTCGTGGACCTGTTTGTAGGCGATCGCCACCGGATTGTCGCCGCTGAACGGCGGACGCCCGCCGACCATCTCGTACAGCACGATGCCGAGTGAGTACAGGTCGCTACGCGGGTCGGGCTGGGCGCCCTGGGCCTGCTCGGGAGAGAAATACGTCGCCGTGCCCATCACGGCGCCGGCCTGGGTGAGGTCTTGTTCGGCGGCGGAGTTGAGCGCCCGGGCGATGCCGAAGTCGGCGACCTTCACCCGGCCGTCGTCGGCGATCAGGATGTTGGCCGGTTTGACGTCACGATGGACGACTCCGCCCCGGTGGGCGAAGCCGAGCGCGGAGGCGACCTCGGAGGCGATCTCGGCGGCCTGATGGGCGCTGAGCCGGCCGTTGGACCGCAGGATGTCGGCCAACGTGCGCCCGGCGATGTACTCCATCGCCATGAAGTACGTGTTGCCCTGCTTGCCCCAGTCGTACACGCTGACCACGTTGGGATGGTTGAGGTTGGCGGCCGACTGGGCCTCGCGGCGGAACCGCTCGACGAAGTTCGGGTCGGTGGCGAACTCGGGGAACAGCACCTTGATCGCCACCGGGCGGTCGAGAAGGCGGTCACGGGCCAGGTACACGTCGGCCATGCCGCCGCGCCCGATCCGCTGTTCAAGTTCGTAACGGTCGTTGAAGACCGGACGCTGCGAGTCCGTCATGCGGCGCCCCACGTTAGCGAGAGTCGGTCGTTCACAGGCCGACCTCGATGGCCTTGTCGAGCATTTGCTGGGCGATCGGGCCCGCCAGGCGACCGCCCGTGCCGGCGGAAATCTCGTCCGTGGTGCCCTTGAGCATGACGGAAATCGCCAGACGGGGGGCCTCGGCGGGGGCGAACGCCATGATCCAGGCGTGTGAGCGCTGAGGTTCGCCCTTGGCGTTGAGCTGGGCCGTTCCGGTCTTGGCGGCCGCCTGCACCCCGTTGGCGAGCTGCATACAGCACTTGGCGGTGCCCTCGTTGACCACCTTGATCATCAGCTGGGTGAGGGTGGCCGCTGTGGCGGGCGTCATCGGCGTACGCCACACGCTCTGCTGGGCCGTCGACAGGGTGCGACCGTCATGGTCACGGGTCTCGGCAACGACGTAGGGGGCCATCATGTTGCCGCCATTGGCCACGCTGCCGGCGATCATCGCCATCTGCAGGGGCGTCACCGCGTCATCGTTCTGCCCGAAGCCGCGGATGGCGAGCAGTGGGATGTTGTCCTTGAAGTCGGCCACTGTGCCGAAGTGGCTGGCCGCCGGCCGGGGAAGGTCGATCGGGGGCGCCTCGTTGAGTCCGAAGCGATTGGCGGCGAGCACCATCTTGTCGGCGCCCAACTCCACGGCCAACCGGGCGAACGGGGTGTTGCAACTCTTGGCGAACACCGTGGCGAAGTCGCCACCACAGGTCGATCCCCCGTAGTTCTCGATCGGATCGGTGGTCTGGGGCGGGGTGTAGGCGTTCTCGGTGTCGAACACTCGGTCGATGGTGAGCCCTCCGGTCTCCAGGGCCGCGGTTGTCGTGACCACCTTGAACGTCGAGCCGGGCATGTATCGCTCCTGGTAGGCGTTGGCGAGCAGCGGCTTGCCGGGTGCCGCATTGAGGAACGTGATCGCCTTTTCGGCATCGGCCGAGGTATGCACGGCGATCTGGTTGGGGTCGAAGGTCGGCTCGCTGTACATCGCCAGTACGGCGCCGCTGCGCGGATCGAGCATCACCACCGAGCCCTCCCGGCCGGCGAGCAGATCGCGGGCGACGAGTTGCAGGTCGGCGCGCACGGTCAACGCCACCGAGCCGGAGGTGTCGAGGTTGCGGTCGAAGATGTTGGGCAGGGCGTTGACGTTCTGGTCGGTGGTCCGCCCCGACAGCACCTTGTCCTGCACCTTCTCGACCTGCGTCGCCCCGAAGGCGTACGACCAGTAGCCGGTGATATCGGCGAACAACCCACCGGTCGGATAGTTCCGCTGGTACTTGAACCGATCGTCGGTCGACGGCAACGACTCGGCGACCGTCACCCCATCGGCGCTGACGATCGGACCGCGATTGCGGTTGAAATCGCGCGTCGTCTGGCGGCTGTTTCGCACATCGGCGTTCAGTTGGGTCGACTTCGACACCTGGAGCACATTGAGCTGCACGAACAACGCCAGGTAGGCGATCAGCAGCCCGACTGCGAGACGGCGGATGCGTGAGTTCATACGGTGGCTCGACTCATGCGATCACCGTGGCGTCCTTGCCCGCCTTCTTCGACGCCTTGGCAAACCGGCGCAGCGCCCGCTTCTCTCCCGGATCGAGTTCGTCGGGGACCTCGCCGAGCCTTCGGGCTCCCGAGTCGCTGATCCGCATCAACAGGGCCAGGAGCACATAATTGGCCACCAGCGACGAACCGCCGTAGCTGACGAACGGCAGTGTGACCCCCGTCAGCGGCAGTACCCGGATGACCCCGGCGATGATGATGAACGCCTGCACGCCGATGATCGTCGTCAGCCCGGTGGCCAGCAGTTTCTCGAACGGGCGATCGGCACGCAGCGCGCAGCGCAGCCCGGCGCCGATCATCAGAATGAATGCGAGCAGCACGGCCGTCGCCCCGAACAGGCCGAGCTCCTCGCCGATGACGGCGAAGATGAAGTCGTTCTTGGCCTCGGGGATCTTGTTCGGGGTGCCGAGACCCAGGCCGGTGCCGGCGATGCCGCCGTTGCCGAGGGCGAACATCGCCTGGACGATCTGGTAGCCCTTGCCGTCGCTGGGGGAGGCGTAACGGCTCCACGGGTCGAGCCAGATGTCGACGCGGTCCTGGACGTGACTGAAGATCTTCCAGGCGATGTACGCCCCGCCGGCGAACAGCATCGTGCCGATCGCCAGGAAGCTCGCCCGTTCGGTGGCCACCCACAACAACACGATGAACAGGGCGAAGAACAACAACGACGAACCGAGGTCGCGTTGGCCGACCATCACCAGCACGCTCACCGCCCAGGCGGCGACGAGGGGGAACAGATGGCGGGGCTCGGGCAGATTGAACGGGCCGACGCGCCAGGTCCCCGCGGCGATCAGCTCACGATGCTCGGTGAGATAGCCGGCGAAGAACAGCGCCAGGCAGACTTTGGCCAGTTCACCGGGCTGAAATCCGATCGGGCCGATACGCACCCAGATCCGCGCTCCGGTGCCGAAGGTGCGCCCCACGCCGGGGACGAACGGCAACAGCAACAGGCCGACACCGACGATCAGAAACGTCCACTGGTAGTTGCGCAGGTCGTTGGAGCGTCGCACGACGAGGAGCACAGCGATGTAGGCAGCCACCCCGACGAAGGTCCACGTGGCCTGCAGCCCGGCCAGTCGTTTGGCGTCGAGGCGGGCGAGCATGGTGAAGCCGATGCCGTTGAGCAGGGCGGCGAGTGGGAGCAACACGGCGTCGGCGCCCTTGGCGAGTCGGCGGGTGGCGATGTGGGCGGCGATCAGCAGACCGAGGACCACGCCGAGGAACGGTCCGAGTTTGGCGGGGATGTTCGCGTCGAGTCCGAGCGCGGAGAGGGTGTAGCCGCAGGTCGTGATCACCCCGGCAAACACCACCAGGCCCAGCTCGGTGTTCCGCCGGGAGGCAGCCAGTGCCGATGTGCGACTCACGGGGTACTCGACCCCGCAACCGTGGTCTCCACCGCAGGTGTCGCCGGCGGAGGCGTGGTCGCACTGGTTGCCCCACCGTCGATGCTGCCGATAGTCGGTACCGGAGTCGTGCCGGCAGATGGGTCGGCCGGCGGGCTCGTGCCGGGCGACGGACTGCTGTCGACGGTCGTTCCGCGCCCGACCAGGGTGGTCACGATCGAGACGTCGGGAGCAGTGGTCGAATGGGTTTCGATGTAGCTGATAGCCAGGTCGACCGAGTCGAACTCCGGGCGATTGGCGATCGCCGCCACGTCGCTCGGCGGTAGGTCCGACTTCTTCTGGGTGGCGATGGCGGCGACGGTTGGGTCGAACCACAGCACGCCGTCGGGGCGGCCCTTGTAGACGACGATGTCGTTGCCGCGGTAGTCGACGAAGTACCCCGAACGGGCATAGGCGGCGATCATCACGAACCCGACGACGAACACGGCGGCCACGGCAGCGACGAATCCGATCGTGCCCAGCGTGATCCGCCGCCGCGGGCGGCCGTCGTCGAAGGCCCCACTCTCGTAGCCGCCTGCGGCGACGTCGGGCGTGTCGTAGTCCCGGTCGGTGACGTCACCGGGAACGCCGACCCGGCTGACCAGTTCGTGGGCACTCGGCGGGGCGAACTCGGCCGGGTCGGCCGAGCCGGAGGACGGCGTCGCGGTGCCGGCGCCCAGTGGTTTGCCGAGGGCGCGGGTGATGTCGTCACCCTCCGGGCCCAGGTCGACATCGGTCTCAACGGTGTCGGCCGGGACGATCTTGAGCGATGACACCCCGGCTCCGAGCACGCCCGATGGCGTGGTGTCACCCGAGTGGTCGTCGGCCCATCGTCCCTGCCCCGACATCTCGCCGGCGCGGTGCGGCTCGAGGTCGAGGGCCAGTTCCTGGGTGACCGATTCGGCACCCTCGACAACATCGACCACGACGACGGTGATGTTGTCGCGTCCGCCGTTGCGGTTGGCGGTGGCGACCAACCGGTCGGCGACGTCCTGCGGATCGACGATGTCCGTGGCCAGGTCGCCGATGATCGTGTCGAGCACCTCGTCGACGAGCCCGTCGGAGCACAGGATGAAACGGTCGCCGGCCACTATCGGCATCGTCCAGGCGTCGATCCTGACGACCGGCTCGATCCCCAGGGCGCGGGTGACGATGTTGCGATGAGGGTGGGCGCGGGCCTCGGTCGGAGTGATCTGCCCGGTGGCGATCAATTCCTGCACGTAGGAGTGGTCGACGCTCAGTTGGGTGAGGCGACCGTTGCGGATGGCATATGCACGCGAGTCACCCACGTTGACCAGGCCGAACAGGATCTCGCCATCGTGTCGAACGGGGGCGATGGCGGTGAGCGTGGTGCCCATGCCGTGTTGGTCGACGCGGGTGTGTGAAGCCTGGAAGATCTGTCGATTGGCGACGTCGACGGCGTCGACGAGGACATCGAGATCGGCGGTGACCGAGGTCTTCAACCGAGCGCGCAACACGTCGACGGCCATCGCCGCGGCCACCTCGCCGGCGAGATGGCCGCCCATCCCGTCGGCCACGACGAACAGACGGTCATCGGCGCTGAAGGCGTCCTCGTTGGCCGTCCGCAGACGCCCGACATCAGTGGCCGCACCCCAGTGGAAACGGGTCATCAGCTGGTCTCCAGCACGGTGTTGCCGATCTGCAGGCGGTCGCCCTTCGACAGCGCCGTCGCCGACGACAGGCGGGTGCCGTTGAGAAAGCTGCCGTTGGTCGAGCCGAGGTCCTCGACGAAGGTGGCCGCCCCCTGACGGAACACCCGGGCATGGAGCCCGGAGAGGAAGGCGTCGTCGGTGAGCGAGATGGTGCACCCCTCGCCTCGGCCGAGGGTGAGCTCGTCGCCGAGCGGGTACGTCACCCCCTTCATCGAGCGGGGTTCGATAATCGTCAGCCGGGTGACGGCACCGCGGGCCGGCCGCTTCTCGCGCGGATTGCGCGTCGGTGGCTGATATGCGGGTCGGTCGGTGGGGGTCGTGCCCTCCCCGTGCGCCTGGGGGGCGCCCCGTGCGCCCGAGGGAACGTGGGCCGGGGCGCGCGAGTCGGTGGCCTGGACTTTGGCGGAGCGGACCTCACTCCATACGGCCCACAGGACGCGGGCGAAGAACAGGTAGAGCAGGACCAGCAGGCAGATCTTCAGGGCTCCCAGCAGCTGATCGCTCACGACCGACCCGCGTTCGTCAAGACGCCTCGAACCGGATGTGAGTCGTGCCCAGGCTGAGGATGTCGCCGTCCTGCAGGCCGCGTTCGCCGTCGATGCGCACGCCATTGACCTTGGTGCCGTTGGTCGACCCGAGATCGACGGCGATGTAGCCCGTGCCCTGGGGGCGAACCTCGGAGTGGCGGCGGCTGACATTGGGATCGTTGAGCATGATCGAGCAGTCGGGCATGCGACCGAGGGTGATTACGGAGTCCTTGAGGGCGACGCGCTCGCCCGAGGGAAGGACGAGCGAGCCGGCTCCGGCTCCGCCGCCGACTTCTTTCATGGCCGAGGTGACGCCGAAACGGCCGGGCTTGAGCTTGTTGTCGACGGCGAGTTCGACCCGGACCGGGCCCATGAAGTGGTAGCCCTCGTTGCGGGCGTACTCGCGGGCTGCCTCGCTCAACTCCGAGACGAGTGCCTCGTCGATGTCGGCGAATCCGGCGTGGTCGTTGGCACTGAGCCAGAACGTGAACTGGTTGGGCACGATGCGCCGACCCTTGACGTCGACCGACCGATGCTCGTCCATTTCACGGACAAGACGGCGCCCGAGTTCGATGGGTTTGACGCTGGCCTTGAAGGCGCGGGAGAACACACCCTCGACCATACGCTCTACGCCATGCTCAAATGATTGCAGTCCCACAGCGTCGATCAGGCTAGCGCTGCTTCGGGGACACTCCCTTGACCTGCACCGCCGCCCGAATCCGCCCCGCCGGTGGCCGATCGTTGACTAGCGTTGGGTTCATGCTCGACTCGCGCTGCTCGTTCGCCGCCGAGGTGTGGGAGCACTCAGGCTCGGGGTCGTGGCACTTCGTGAGCCTGCCGGAGGACGAGGCCGACGACATCGAGGAGATGTTCGGTCATCACGCCGCCGGTTTCGGGTCGATCCGCGTCGAAGTCACCGTCGGTCGCACCGTGTGGCGCACCTCGATCTTCCCCGATGCCAAGCAGGCGACGTGCGTGCTGCCGATGAAGAAGGCAGTACGCGTCGCCGAGGGTTTGCAGGCCGGGACCGTCGCCGAGATCCGACTCGAAGTACTCCACTGACCTGGCCCGACGCGGCCGATCCGGTCGAACCGAAAGGATTCCGCGGGCTGCGGACTCTTGGGCGTTGTGATGGCGATTGACGACGACACGCTCGACGACCGGGCGGCCCGCTACGGGCGAGTGGTTGCTCCGATCGAGGATCGTCTGCGCAGAGCCCTGGTTGCTCGCTACGGAGTCGACGTCGGTTGTGACGCTGCGGCGGATTCTCTGGCGTGGGCCTGGGAACATCTCGACCGGGTCGAGC
>JANMJD010000277.1:0-9501 GCA_031371195.1 Actinomycetes bacterium
CCTGGTAGTGCCGCAGATCGTGCAACCGAACCCCGTCGAGCCCCGTCCGCTCCCGCACCGTGGCCCACCGATTCGAGGCCGTGTCCGGATGCCACGACTCGCTGCCATCGAACGCGTGCGAGAACACGAACGCACCATCGACCAGCCGACTTCCGCACGCCGTCGCCCGCTCGACCATTGCCTCGTGGTGATCCCTCAAGATGCCAACGGTGAATTCGTCGAGCGGCACATCCCGCTTGGCGTGGTTCTTCGTGTCCTTCATCAGCGTCCCGCCGGGCACCGGGATCACGTTCGTTTCGATCCGTAGCATCGACCGCTCGAAGTCGACCGACGACCACCGCAAACCGCACAACTCGCCTCTTCGCGCCCCGGTCGCGGCGGCAAGCCGGACGAACACCCCGAAATCGGCGTCCAACGCGTCGGCCTCGATGATCGCCTCGACGACCTGGGCGATGCTCGGTAGCACGGTCTCGACCTTCTCCATCCGCGGCAGCACGGCGTCGACGGCGGGGTTCCGCGAGATCCATCCCCAGCGAACCGCCGACCGCAACGAACCACGGATCAGCGCGTGCGCCCGACGGACGGTCGCCGGCGCCAGGTCGTGCTCCTCGATCAGGTACGCGTAGAACTGCCCGATCACCCGGGTATCCAGCTTCTCCAACGGCAGCCGGCCGATCGACGGGATGATGTACTTCGAGTGCATCGACTGGTACGACCGCACCGTCCCCGGCGAACCGTTGAGCTCGGCCAGGTGCGCATCGATCAACTGGTGCAGCGTGTATTTCCCGGGCACCACCTTGCGACCGGCGATCCGGCCCTCTTGGGCGTCGGTGACCAGCCGGGCCAGCTCGGTCTGGGCGTCACGCTTACTCCCGCGAACCGTCACCGAGCGGTACCGATGCTCCCCCGTCACGGCGTCCTCGCCGAGGTAGATACGCAGCTCGAACACGCCCGGCTTGCGCTCTCGCAGCGACCCCTTCATCGCCCGTCCATCCCATCATTTCAGGCCCGAAATGGGCCTTTCTGGGCACAGCGTAGCCATGGTTTATGGGTTCCATGTGGGACGGTGCTTGACGGGCCGTCAGTCCGGATGTATGGTCGGTGCCTGTGACCAGGGATTTCACGACCGTTTCGGGTGGGGCTAACAAGAATCGAACTTGTGACCTTTGCATTATCAGTGCAACGCTCTAACCAACTGAGCTATAGCCCCCGGGGCCGAGAAACCCTACCGGGTTCGTTGGCTCCGCTCAACCCGATTCGATGATCGAATCGAACACGCTCAGGTTCGCGGAGGGTTCGGCGAGTTCTCGATCGGGACCACGCGCACTTCTTCCTCGAGCACGGTCACGCCGATACCGCCGACCAGATCGCTGATCAGATTGAACAGCACCGCCAGGGTCACATTCAGACCTGTGCCGGCAACGACCAGGAACATTCCGACGATCCACGAGGCGTGGAAGATCCGATCGCCGTAGAACTGGTAGTTGTTCCACCCGAAGTCTTTGAAGAACTCCTGGATGTTCTCGATCGTGCCCGTCGTGTAGGCGAGGTTCCACAGGAGCACGCCGGCCACCAGCAGCACTGCGTACGCCACGACGTAGAACAGGATCGACACCTTGAACACCGTCCAGGTGTCGATCGAGCGAACGACGCGCCGCACCCGCCTGACCCGGGGACGGGGACGACGCAGACTGATCGTGCGTTTGGGTTTCGCCGCGACCGGTGTCGGTTCAGCGTGAGCGGCATCGGTAGGCGACGCCGGACGCACCAGCAATTCGGCGATATCGGGATTGGGAGTGCCCCGCAGCGTGCTCGGGATCGGCACCTCGACTGGCGGACGAGCGGGAGCGATGGGCGCTCCGACACGGCTGACCGTCGGCACCGCCTGCGTCGGCTCCTGATCGTCGTCGTTGATCGCGGGGCGCGCCGCCGGCGATGTCGCAACTCCGTTGGGCGCATCATTCCCGTGCTGACGGTCGGGCTCGGTGATGGTCGGCTCCGACGTGGGTGTTGGAGCCGCCGTGGGCCGAGGCATCGTGATCGGTCGGGCCGCGGGGCGAGCGCGGTGTGGATCGGTGAGATCCTCGGTGCGCGGATCGACCGAGCCGTTCGATCGCCGGTCGTTGCGGGACGCGCCGGATAGCGCCGTTCGCGGATCGGTTCGTTCGGGCACCTCACCCGGGAGGTCGGTCAAGGCCACGATCTCCGAGTGTATTGGGCGCGTCGCCGTTCAAGGTGGCACGTGCCTTTGCAGTGGCGTCACCGACACGGACCGTCACCACGATGTCACTGCCAAGATGGACGAATGTGATAAGTGTCCCACCATTGTCGGCGGCCCGATGACGGGCTGCGGCCGGCCCGTCGACCACCCCGGCGAGTGCGGCGGCATCTGCTGCAGCCCGGGCACGCGCCGCATCCGAGGCCGCGCGACCGAGTCGGGCGATGGGGATCAGGCTCACTGCGGCGATGGCGACGACCCCGATGAGCAGGGGCGTTGCCTGGCCGCGGTCGGCCCCACCTCCGGAGGCGACAACGCGGTCGTCACGTCGACGACGTCGGAATGAGAATGATTGTGCAGACGGCATGATGAACACCTCCGAGAGACGCGGCGCAAGCGCCGGTGTGAATCGCGGGTGCCATCGCACCGATACGGCCGGAAATGGGCCGAGAGCTACTCCGTCGGGGCTGTTTCGCCGTCGTCGCCCGATGACGCCAGAATTGGGGCGACCGAGGCGACAACGTGACCGTCACCGAGGCTCATCACCCGCACGCCGGTGGCGTCGCGCCCCTGTGACGAGATCTCGCGCACCGACATTCGAATGGTGACCCCACCGGAGGACACCGCCACGATGTCGTCCTCGATACCAACCATGAAAGCGGCGACGACCTCGCCCTTCTTGCCGGTGAGGCGGATACCGATGACACCTTGGCCACCGCGGCCCTGCTGGTTGAACTTCTCCAGCTCGGTCCGCTTGCCGTAGCCGGCTTCGGTGACCATCAGGATCGACACGTCATCCCGGGCAACGTCACAAGACACCACTTCGTCGTCGGCCCGAAGCTTCATACCCCGCACACCGGCCGCGGCCCGGCCCATCGGGCGGACCTCGTCCTCGGTGAAACGAATCGTCATGCCTCGCTTGGACACCATGAAGATGTCGTCGCCACCGGTCGTCTCGATCACCCGAACGAGTTCATCGCCGTCACGCAGGTTGACGGCGATCAGGCCGTCGCGCCGGCCGTTGTCGTACTCGTTGAAGTCGGTCTTCTTCACCTGACCCTGACGGGTACAGAAGAACAGGAACCGCTCACCGGCGAACGATCTGGTGTCGATGATCGCCTGAATCGTCTCATCCGCCTGGAGCGGCAGGAGATTGACGATCGGCATGCCCTTGGCGGTGCGCTCGCGCTCGGGGATCTCGTGCGCCCGCAGTCGATAGACCCGTCCCCGGTTGGAGAAGAACAGCAGGTACGCGTGGGCCGTGGTGAAGATGATGTGGCTGACGATGTCCTCGGCCTTGAGTTTCGCCCCACTGACGCCCCGCCCGCCGCGACCCTGCGTCTTGAACGACCCCGCCTCGACGGTCTTGACGTACCCGGCCTGGGTCATCACGACGACCAGTTCCTTGTCGTCGACGAGATCCTCGATCGACATCTCGCCGGTGTCGTGGATGAGGTGGCAGACCCGCGGCGTGGCGAACGCCTCGCGCACAGCCAGCATCTCGCTCTTGATCACACCACGCAGCTTTTCGTTGTCGGCGAGGATCGATTCGAGCTCGGTGATCGTCGACAGCAGGTCGTCGATCTCCTGCTGGATGTCGATCCGCGACAGCCGGGTGAGTTGGCGCAGCTGCATGTCGAGAATGTCGACGGCTTGTAGTTCGGAGAACTCGAACGGTGCAGCCATCAGGCCGGCCTTGGCGGCGGCCGCGTCGTCGCTGGCCCGGATCAGGGCGATGATCGCGTCGATCACGTCGAGGGCCTTCAACCGGCCCTGGAGGATGTGCTCGCGACGCTGCGCCTTGGCCAGACGGAACTTGGTGCGGCGGGTGATCACCTCGACCTGATGGTCGATGTAACCCCGCAGCGCCTGGGTGAGGTTCAAGGTACGCGGGACACCGTCGACGAGGGCGACCATGTTGACCCCGAAGCTGGTTTGCAGCTGGGTCTGCTTGAACAGGTTGTTGAGCACCACGTTGGCATTGGCATCGCGCTTGAGCGTGATGATCAGGCTCGTCTTGCCACCCGAGGAGTTGTCGTTGACATCGGCGATGCCATCGAGCTCACCACCGTCGACGAGTTCTTGAATTCGACTGGCCACCGACGACACGCTGATCTGGTACGGCATCTCGGTGACGATGATCTGGTAACCGCCCCGCTTGCCCTCCTCGATCGACGCCTTGGCCCGCATCTTCACGCTGCCGCGCCCCGTGCGATATGCGTCGATCATCCCGGCACGACCGAGGATGAATCCGCCGGTCGGAAAATCGGGGCCCTTGACGAACTGCATGAGGTCGTCGGAGGTCGCCTCCGGGTTGTCGATCAGGTGGATCGTGGCGTCGATCACTTCGCCGAGGTTGTGCGGCGGAATGTTGGTCGCCATGCCCACGGCAATGCCCTGCGAGCCGTTGACCAACAGGTTGGGGAACCTCGCCGGCAGGACCGTTGGCTCGAGCCGGGTGGCGTCGTAGGTCGGCACCATGTCGACGGTGTCCTCGTCGATGTCGGCGAGCAGCTGCATCGCCAGCGGGTGCAGCCGGCACTCGGTGTACCGCGAGGCCGCCGGACCGAAGTCGGGTGAACCGTAGTTGCCGTGGAAGTCGATCAGCGGATGGCGGAGCGAGAAGGGCTGCGCCATGCGCACGAGGGCGTCGTAGATCGCCCCGTCGCCGTGGGGGTGGTACTTGGCCATCGTGTCACCGGTGACACGAGCCGACTTCACGAATGGGCGGTCGGGACGGAAGCCCTGCTCCTCCATGTCCCAGATGATCCGGCGATGGACGGGCTTGAGTCCGTCGCGCACGTCGGGCAGGGCGCGGGCCATGATGACCGACATCGCGTACTCGAGGAAGGAGCGCTCCATCTCCTCGGGTAGTTCGATCGGCTGAACGCCTACGGGCGACTCGCGCGTCGGTTCGGTGGCATCGTCGGGCCCCTCGGGAGGGGTGGTCTCATCGGACATGTGCTCTTCCTAGATATCCAAGAACCGAACGTCTTTGGCGTTGTGCTGAATGAACTGCTTGCGAAGTTCCACGTCGTCGCCCATCAGGCGACTGACGATGTCGTCGGCGAGGGCGGCCTCGTCGACCGACACCTGCAACAGGGTGCGCGTGGCGTCGCCCATCGTCGTGGACTTCAACTCCTCCCAGTCCATCTCGCCGAGACCCTTCAGGCGCTGGAAGTCCTTCTTGTGGTTGGGCTTCTCCTCGAGGAATCTGGTCTTGGCCAAGTCGTCCTTGAGGTAGATCTTCTCCTTGCCGACTTCGGTGGAGAACAACGGCGGCTGGGCGATGTATACGTAGCCGTGCTCGACGAGCGGTCGCATCTGGCGGAAGAAGAATGTGAGCAGCAGCGTGCGGATGTGGCTGCCGTCGACGTCGGCATCGGCCAGGATGATCACCTTGTGGTAGCGGGCCTTGGCCGCGTCGAACTCCTCGCCTACCCCGCCACCGATGGCCGTGATCAGCGCCTGAACCTCGTTGTTCTTCAGCATCTTGTCGAGGCGGGCGCGCTCGACGTGGAGGATCTTGCCGCGGATCGGCAGGATCGCCTGAATACGCGGGTCGCGGGCATCGACCGCAGTACCACCAGCGGAGTCGCCCTCGACGATGAACAGCTCGGCTTCGTCGGGATTACGCGTCGAACAGTCCTTGAGCTTGTCGGGCATGCCGGCACCGGACAGCGCGGTCTTGCGGCGAACGGCCTGACGGGCGTTCTTCGCCGCCAGCCGGGCCTGAGCGGCGGCGATGCCCTTGCGGACCAGCTTGTTGGCCTCGGTGGGGTTCTCCTCCAACCATTCCGCGAGCTTCTCGTTCGTCGCCTTCTGGACGAAGGAACGCATCGGGACGTTGCCGAGCTTGGCCTTCGTCTGCCCCTCGAACTGCGGCTCGCGCAGCTTGACCGAGACGATGGCGGTGAGTCCCTCGCGGATGTCCTCGCCGAGGAGGAGTTCGTCCTTCTCCTTGAGCAGGCCCTTGGCCTTGGCGTACTTGTTGACCACCGAGGTCAGCGCGGCGCGGAAGCCCTCGACGTGCATGCCGCCCTCGGTGGTCGAGATGCCGTTGGCGTACCCGTGGATGCCCTCGTAGTAGCCGGTGTTCCACTGCATGGCGATGTCGAGCGTCTGGGCGTCCTCGTCCTCGGCCTCGTACCAGCAGACCTTGGCGAAGAGTGCTTCCTTCGAGGCGTTCAAGTGGTGGACGAAGTCGACGATGCCACCCTTGTACTGGAAGGTGACCGACTGCTCCTTGCCCTCGCGCTCGTCGGTGAAGGCGATCTCGAGACCTCGGTTGAGGAAGGCCATCGTCTGCAGGCGTTCGAGGACGGTGCGGGCGTGGAACTCGGTGCCCTCGGCCGCGAAGATCGTCGGATCGGGCCAGAAGCTGACGGTGGTACCGGTCGTGCGGCCGTCGGCCGGGGTCGGCCCGGTGTCGACGATCGCCCCCTGTGGCGTGCCGCCCTTGGCGTACTCCTGGTGGTAACGCCGTCCGGCCTTGTCGATCGAGATGACGAGCCGCTCGGACAACGCATTGACGACCGAAACACCGACGCCGTGCAGGCCGCCGGAGACCTTGTAGCCGTCGCCGCCGAACTTGCCGCCGGCGTGCAACACGGTGAGCACGACCTCGGCTGCGCTCTTGCCTTTGTGCGGACCGGACGGATACGGGTCGACCGGGATGCCTCGGCCGTCGTCGTCGACCTGGCACCCGCCGTCGGGAAGCATGGTGACGCCGATGCGGGTGCAGTAACCCGCCATCGCTTCATCGACGGCGTTGTCGACGACCTCCCAGATGAGGTGGTGCAGACCGGCGAGACCGGTCGAACCGATGTACATGCCCGGGCGCTTACGGACCGGATCGAGGCCCTCGAGGACCTGGATATCCTTGGCGCCGTAGTCGGCCTTGCCCATGTTCTTGTCGCTGGGCCGAGGCATGTGCTCGTCAGTGATGTTGTCGTCAGTCTCCACGGACGCGAGCCTCTCGACGTTAGGGGGTCAACGGGCGGTCGAGCCGATGGCATTTCTGTACCGAATGTGGCACTACCTGGTCGATCGCGATGAATTACATCCTACCAAGGGGGTGTGTCGGATCGGAGGCAATCGGCACTGTGAGATGTCATTTGCAACCCTTGACCCGCCGCATATGACCCGTTCAGCGCCCGATTCAGCGCGCCGTGCGCCCCGGGCGGCGAGGCCCGGCCACCCGCACCTCCAGCCGGTCGACGACCGTGCCGCCGACGGCTTGGAGTCGACCGCGGATCTCGCCTTCCAGAAATCGCAACTGCGTGGCCCATCCCGGCTCGTCGACCTCGACGGTGAGCACGCCGCGGTCGATGCGTACGGGCCGGGCGTGCCGGGCGATCACCTCGCCGACAGCCTCGTCCCACGTGCCGAAGATGCCCTTCACCGTGCGGACGTCACCACCCTTGAGCGAACCGAGCACGGCCGACAGCCCCTCGCTCAACGGTCGCAGCTCGCGCGGTGGGATCACCCCACCACCGTACCGCCCGAGATCCGCACCACCTGTGCGTCGATCGCCGCCTCGGGGAGGACACCGGCCGTGGTCAAGATCACCTGTCCGGCCGGAACGTGATCGAGGAGGGCGGCCGCCCGCGACGGATCGAGTTCGGACAGGACGTCGTCGAGGACCAGGACGGGCGGGCTGCCCGTCCGATCGGCGACGAGGCGATGTCCGGCCAACCGCAACGCCAGCGCCAGCGTCCGCTGCTCGCCCTGCGAGGCGTGGGTCCGCGCCGGCATCGCGTTGATCTCCAGGTCGACCTCATCGCGATGTGGACCGGTCATGCTGATCTGACGTCGGACGTCGTCGGCCCGCCCGGCAACGAGGGAGGGCGCCAAGCCGCCACGTCGCCACACCGGGTCGTACGTCATCGCCGTGGTCGGGCCGGCAGGGGATGCGGACCCGGCCAACTCGCGGTAGGCGGTCTCGACCATCGGCATGAGGCGGTCGACCAGCGCAGCCCGCGCCCGTCCCATCGCCTCACCGGTCTCGGCCAGCTTGGCGTCCCACACGTCGAGCGTGAAGGCGACGTCGTCGCTCAGCCGTCCCCCGCACTGTTTGAGCAACACGTTGCGTTGCTTGAGAATCCGATCGAGATCGCTGCGCAGGGCGTCGTTCTTCGGATGCAGTGCAACGAGGAGATCGTCGAGATATCGGCGCCGCTCCCCCGGCCCGTCCTTGATCATCGCCAGGTCATCGGGCGCGAACACGGTGACTCTGATCACCCCGAGCAGATCGCGGCTGCGGCCCAACCGCTGTTTGTTGACCAGCACCCGGTGCCGGCCGGCACGGTTGATTTCGGCCTCCACCGTGATCACCCGGCCATCGTCGTGCTCCACCTCGGCGCGGATGATCGCCTGATCGGCACCGATGCGGACCAACGCCTCGGTCGGCACACCCCGGAAGCTCTGCAACGTGGCCAGATACGCCAACGCTTCGGCCAGGTTGGTCTTGCCTTGCCCGTTGTCGCCGATGACCGCGGTCAGGCCGGGCGCGAGGTCGAATCGGGCGCTCAGGTAGTTCCGAAAATCAGATAGCTCGACGCGTCGAACGATCATCGATTACGGGACGCGGACCGGCATGAGCAGATAAAGGAAATCGGGCTTGCCGACGCCCCGCACGACAGCGGGCTTGAGGGCATCGAGTGTCTCGAGCGTGATCTCATCGGAGGCCGCGGCATCGATGCCCGAGGCGAGGTAGTCCGGGTTGAACGCCACCGTCAGCTCGGCTCCCTCGCTGGTCGCATCCAACTCGTCCTCGACGTTGCCGATGTCCTGGGCCACGGCGGTGAGCCGCAGACCATCGGCGCTGATCTGCAAACGCACAGGCGTGGCATCGCGGGCCAGGATCTTCACCCGGCGCACCGCATCGGCCAGCGCGTCGCGTGACACGGTCAGCTTGTTCGGGTACGAGGCCGGGATCAGTTGGCGATAGTTGGGGAACTCCCCCTCGATCAGCCGGGTCGTCACCCGCGCCGAACCGACCTCGAAGGTCGCATCTCGTTCGCCGAGGCGCAGGGTGATCTCCTGGGCGTTGCCGAGTACCCGCTGCAATTCGTTGAGCGCCCGCGACGGGATGAGGACCTTTTGGCCGGCGGCGAGCACCGACGTACCGACCAGGTCGCGAACGGCGAGACGGTAGGAGTCGGTGGCGACCAGGCGCAGGCCGTCGCCCTCGGCGGCAAGCAGCACACCGGTGAGAATCGGCCGAGCCTCGTCACTCGACGCAGCCCGCACGACCTGACGCAGCGCCTCGCCGAACTCGG
>JANMJD010000342.1:0-3127 GCA_031371195.1 Actinomycetes bacterium
GACGCCGATCACGTCCATGCCGAGCTGTTCGAGCAGGTCGAGCAGGGGAGGGAAGGTTGGATTCTCGACCACCACCCGGTCGCCGCGGCGTAGCAGGCTGGTGGCCAGCCGATCAAGCGCGTCCATCGCCCCGTCGACCACGGTGAGGGCTTCGGGCGCGAACGGCCAGGCGTCGAGGAGGACCTCGTGGAGCGCCGGCAACACAGGATCATCGAGATAGCTGGAGGTCAGCGAGCCACCACGGCTGACTCGTGCCAAGGCGGCGGACAGGTCGGGGAGCAGCATCGGATCGGGCGTGCCCGTCGACAGGTCGAGGGCGAAGTGGCCGGACCCCTCGGTCACGCTGCGGTAGCGGCGGGGGGCCATGGGCGAGCCGAGTCGTTCGACGAAGCTGCCCAGGCGGCCTCGGGTGGTGATGACGCCGGCGTCGGTGAGTCCTTGCCACGCCTCGCTGACCGTGGTCGGGCTCACCTTCAGTTCGGCAGCGAGCCAGCGTACGGTGGGCAACCGGTCGCCGGGGGAGAGCCGGCCCGAGGTGATCAACCGGCTGACCGTGGCGGCGATGCCCCGGGCACTGCGGTCGGTGATCGCCTCGCGCACCCGCTCTCCCACGTTCATTTCAGCGAGATTAACTTATGTGCGGTCACAATGTGGTCATTGTCCTGACATAGTTGTGCGATTAAGGTGGGCCTCTCCGAGGTTGCAGCGAAGGGGGAGCACACACGTGGCCAGAATCATCCGAGGGGCGTTGTATCAAACCGACTGGTCGGGCACGGTCGCCGCCCAACTCGACAAGCACGAGGCCGTTGCCCACGATGCGGCCAAGCAGGGGGCCCAGGTCATCTGCTTCCAGGAGCTGTTCCACGGCCCCTATCTCTGCCAGGTGCAGAACACCGAGTACTACTCCTATACCGAGGCGATTCCCGAGGGCTCGACCACGCAGCGATTCGCCTCGATCGCCAAAGAGACCGGCATGGTGATGATCCTGCCGCTGTACGAGGTGGTCCAGGCCGGGCTGTACTACAACACCGCCGCGGTGATCGATGCCGATGGCACCTACCTGGGCAAATACCGCAAGCAGCACATTCCCCAGACCAAGGGGTTCTGGGAGAAGTTCTACTTCCGTCCCGGCACCGGCGGGTATCCGGTGTTCGACACCGCCGTCGGCAAGGTCGGCGTCTACATCTGCTACGACCGGCACTTCCCCGAAGGCTGGCGGGCTCTCGGCCTCAACGGGGCCGAAGTGGTCTTCAACCCGTCGGCGACGTCGCGCGGCCTGTCGGAATATCTGTGGCGCTTGGAACAGCCGGCGTCGGCCGTGGCCAACATCTACTACATCGGGGCGATCAACCGGGTCGGCATCGAGGCCGATGGTGACAACGACTTTTATGGCCAGAGCTATTTCGTGGATCCCGAGGGCAAGTTCGTCGGCGATGTTGGCGACCCGCACAAGCCGGAGTTGATCGTGCGCGACCTGGACATGAGCATGTTGCAGACTGTGCGGGACCGCTGGGCGTTCTATCGCGACCGCCGCCCGGATGCGTACGACGAACTGGTCGCCGAGGGAGGTCGCTACTGATGGCCCAAAAGCTGGCCCGTACCCTGATCAAGAACGGCAAGGTCATCTCGACCACCGGAGTGATCGAATCGGATGTGCTGATAGACGGTGAGCAGATCACCGCCATCGGCCGCCCCGGCTCGTTCGTCTCGTCGGAGCAGAACGCCGATCGCGTCATCGACGCCGCCGGTAAGTACGTCATCCCGGGCGGCATCGACGTCCACACCCACATGGAGCTGCCCTTCGGCGGTACGTTCGCGTCCGACACGTTCGAGACGGGCTCGCGCGCCGCAGCGTGGGGCGGTGTCACGACGATCGTCGACATGGCGGTGCAGCGCTACGGCGAGAACGTGCAGGACGGCCTGGCCGAATGGCATCGTAAGGCCGACGGTGAATGCGCCATCGACTACGCGTTTCACCAGATCATCGGCGGCGTCGACGACCAGTCGTTGGCCGACATGACCTACCTGGTCGACCACGAGGGCGTGACGAGCTTCAAGCTGTTCATGGCCTACCCGGGCGTGTTCTATGCCGACGACGGCCAGATCCTCAAAGCGATGCAGACCGCCGCGGGCAACGGGGCGATGATCATGATGCACGCCGAGAACGGACCGGCGATCGACGTGCTCGTCGCCCAGGCCCTCGCCCGCGGCGAGACCGACCCGAAGTACCATTCGTTCACCCGGCCTTCCCCGCTCGAGGCCGAGGCGACCCATCGGGCGATCGTGTTGTCGCGGGTGGCCGGCAATGTGCCGCTGTACATCGTGCACATGTCGGCCGGCGACGCTCTCGAGGAGGTTGCCGCCGCCCGCCATCACGGTCGCAACGTGTTCGCCGAAACCTGCCCGCAGTACCTGTGGCTGACATTGGAGGAGACGCTCGGCAAGCCGGGATTCGAAGGGGCCAAGTGGGTCTGTTCGACGCCGGTGCGGTCGAAGGACAACGACCCGTACTGGAAGGGTCTCCACGGTCACGGCCACCAGTCCGATCTGTGGCGCGGTCTGCGGATGAATGAACTCGCCGTCGTCTCGACCGATCACTGCCCGTTCTGCATGAAGGACCAAAAGGAACTGGGCCTCGGGAACTTCTCGGCCATCCCCAACGGCATCGGTGGCGTCGAGCACCGTATGGAACTCGTCTACCAGGGTGTCGTCGCCGGCGAGCTCTCGTTGGAGCGGTGGGTCGAGACCTGCTGCACCACCCCGGCGCGAATGTTCGGCATGTATCCCCGCAAGGGCGTCATCGCTCCCGGAGCCGACGCGGACGTGGTTGTGTGGGACCCGAACTCGAAGACCAAGATCGGCATCAACGACAAGCACCACATGAACATGGACCACTCGGCCTGGGAGGGTTGGGTGATCGACGGCAAGGTCGACACCGTCATCTCCCGTGGCACCGTCGTCGTCGAGCACGACGCCTACATCGGCCGCAAGGGCCACGGTCAGTACATCCGCCGTGGCCTGTCCCAGTACCTCGTCTAAACCCCTTCGTTTTCGTGGGGTTGTGTCGGTGCCCGCCGGGGACAACCACAACAAAAACCCACGGTTGTGCCCAAGGGCCGGCCCCCGC
>JANMJD010000397.1:0-19938 GCA_031371195.1 Actinomycetes bacterium
ACCGTCGGCACGAACATGATGGGCTATACGCCCGTGTTCGGGTCCCAGGTGCGCTTCGTGCTGCTCGGCGGGGTCGAGATCGGCTCGGAAACGTTGTTGCGGTGGTACGTCCTCCATGTCCTCATGCTTCCGTTCGTGATCGTCATCTTCATGGCGATCCACTTCTGGCGGGTGCGTAAGGACGGCGGAATTTCAGGACCGCTGTGACCGGTACGGCAATGATCGGCAGAGGAGGGCACGATGACTGAGATCCCCGAACACCTGCGCAAGCGAGCCGAGGAGGCCCGCGCCAAGGCCGCAGCCGCCGGTGGCGACGCGGCTCCGGTCGGAAGCGCCGCCGAGGCTCCCGCCGCGGCCGCCGACCCGCGCATTCCCGCACATCTGCTCGAGCGGTCCAAGGCCGCCCGCGCCAAGACGACCGACGCACCCGATTCGGGTGGGGCGGTCGCCGTCGCCGAGAAGGTCGGTGCGGTGGTCGCCGCCGCGTCGAGCGGTGGTGGCGTGCCGATCGGTGCCGGCCCCGGTGGCCACACCCAGCGATTGCTCACCGTCGTCAAGTCGGGTTCCATCCAGGATGTGAAGGCCGCCCCGGTCGACAAGGTGCACACCTGGCCCCACCTGCTCGCCGTCGAGTTCGTCGCCTCGTTGGCGATGATGGCGTTCGCCACGCTGTTCTCGATCTTCGTCAACGCTCCGTTGCTGCAGTACGCCAACATCAACCGCACGCCGAACCCGTCGAAAGCGCCGTGGTACTTCCTCGGCCTGCAGGAACTGCTGACCATGTTCCACCCGATGGTCGCCGGTGTGACGATTCCCGGTATCGGCCTGATCGCCTTGATCCTGGCGCCGTACATCGACAAGAACCCCAGCAACAAGCCGGAGGATCGCAAGTTCGCCATCTCGTTGATGACGGTGCATCTGATGTTCTGGGCCGTATTGGTGATGATCGGATCCTTCTTCCGTGGGCCGGGGTTCAACTTCGTCTTCCCATGGAAGGAAGGCATCTTCTTCGAGCTGTGAGCAGCCAGAATTCCTGCGAGACCAGCCAGAACTTGGACAATGAGATGACGCGTATGACGACCCCCCCTCGGCCCATCAGGAGGCCAACATGAACTCCCGAGCAATCATCGGTATCGGCATTGCCGCGATCGTGGTCCTTGCCGTACTCGTCTTTCTGACCGCGGCCCGCCGGGCCGATGTGCGTGGCGCGGGCGCGCTGTCGAAAGAGACCCGCCGTCGCGATACGAGCGTCGCCGCCGAGGCGGGCACCAGCCGCGCCGACGTCGAGAACGCCGCCGCCGAAGTACGCCGCGGCACCGGTCTTGTCAAGGTCGATTCGTTGCCGCCCGCCCCCTGGGTACCACCCGATCCCGAGGCGATCGGCGTCAGCCGGCGTCAGTTCTTCAACCGGGCGATGGTCACCCTGATGAGCGTCGGCCTGGGCTCGTTCGGCATCGCCGTCATCGGCTTCCTCTATCCCAAGTCGGGCGGGGGCTTCGGCTCCAAGGTGAACGTCGGCAAGCTCGACGACATCATCTCGGGCATCCACTCCAACGGCGGGTTCCTCTACTTGCCCGAGGCCCGCACCTGGATGACCGAGTACCCCAAGGACGCCCTGGCCAAGGCCGAGCTCAACTACAAGGGCCCGGTGCTGAACGGCATGAAGAACGGTGTCGTCGCCCTGTATCAGAAGTGTCCTCACCTCGGCTGCCGCGTGCCCGAATGCAAGAGCTCGCAATGGTTCGAGTGTCCCTGCCACGGCTCGCAGTACAACCGGGTCGGTGAGAAGAAGGGCGGTCCGGCCCCGCGCGGTATGGACCGTTGGGGTGTCGAGATCGCCAACGACAGCGTGATCGTCAACACCCAGCAGGTGTTCCAGGGACCGGCAATCGGCACCAACACCACTGGCCAAGAAGCCGAGGGACCGCACTGCATCGGTGGGGGAGTGAAGCACTGATGGTCATCGGATTGGCGACCACGGCATTCGCCTGGGTCATCTTCACCGTCCTGCTCGTCGGGTGGGCCGTCTACGCGATCTTCAATGTCCGCAGCGGGCGACGCGAGGTCGGCGCAGAGCTCGAACTGGCGGCGAACCGCAAGCCGTACTACGACGACGAGACACTCGAAGGCAAGAAGCTCGAGCGCACGCAATTGCTCGCCGTGCTGTTCCTCGTCGTGTCGGTCATCGCCCTCCCGCTGTACTGGGTCTTCGAGCCGCAGCGGCTCGAGAACTCATCCAACGGTTGGGACAAGCGCTTCGCCAGTTGGGGCGGCGATCTGTTCAAGACGACGGCCGAGGGCGGGTTCAACTGCGCCGGTTGCCACGGCGGCATGGGCGGCGCCGGCAACGTCGCGCCGTACACGATCACCGACAAGCGCACCGGAGAGATCAAGGCCGTCACCTGGAAGGCGCCGGCGTTGAACACAGTGCTGTATCGCTTCAGTGAGGCCGAGGTCCGCTTCATCCTGGTGTACGGCCGTCCGTTCTCGCCGATGTCCCCGTGGGGTATCGACGGCGGCGGCCCGATGAACGATCAGCAGATCACCACGCTGATCGAGTACCTCAAGAGCATCCAGCTCCCACCCGACAGCTGCACGGGCAGTGTGAAGTTCCCGGGTGACAAGGCCGATCCGGCCGTTTGCGATGGTGGAGTCCTGCCTGCCAGCGAGGCCGCGGCGGTCGAGAAATCGGCCCGTGACGCGATGGAGGCGGCGCGTGTCGCCGGTCAGCCGATCGGCTACGGCGAGGCGCTGTTCAACAACTCGCTGGCCTCCGGCGCCTACTCGTGCGCCCGCTGCCACACCGACGGCTGGTCGTATGGCCAGCCTGCGAACGACGGCGTCGGTGCGATCGGCCCGAACCTCACGGGTGGATCCACGAACAAGAAGTTCACCACCGAGGCCGAGATGATCGACTTCATCAAGTCGGGCTCGCAACTTGGCAAGAAGTACGGCTCGCAGGGCCAGGGCAGTGGCAAGATGCCCGCCTTCGGGCACCTGCTCACCGACGAACAGATCAAGGCCATCGTCGAATACGTCCGGAGTCTGTGACCATGAGTCTCGCATCGATCCTCGCCATCTCGTGGGAACCCGAGATCCGTGGCATTCTCATCGTCGTCATCGGCATCGTCACCTTCATGGGCAGCGTCTACCTGGTGCTCGGCACCAACCTGGGCGCCCGGCTCGGCTTCATGGTTACTCTCGCCGGCCTGATGGGTTGGATGTTCATCATGGGGATCATCTGGTGGGTGTACGGCATCGGTTTCAAAGGCCGCGAGGCCAGTTGGAAGCCGGCGCACCCGGTCACGATCGTCAACGACGGTGATTTGGTGGACGCCGGCATCCTGCCCGATCCCGCCCTGCCGCAGGCTGCCGACGGTGGTCGCATCAACGGCTGGAAACTGCTCCCCGAGGAGGACGCGGGGCGTGGTCAGGCGATCGCCGCCGCCGACGTGATCCTGCAGGACACCGGCACGTTCAAGGTCGGCGAGTACCTGGCTGTCAACGTGTACGACAAGGGCGGCGACCGGTGGCCGCGGTTCAAGATCGACCTCCCCGGCGACACCCATAAGGCCGACATCGATTTCCTCGCCCTCAAGCACGATCCGCACTACGTGCTCGTCGGTGTGCAGGGCGTGATTCCGAAACTCGACGAACCCGGCCGGGCGCCGGCGCGCCCCGAGATCGACACCAGCCGACCGGTGCAATACGTGCTGATGCTGCGTGATCTCGGCTCACGCCGTCAGCCGGCCATCACCCTCACGTTCGGGTCCGGCCTGATCATGGCCATCCTGTGTTGGATGATGCATCGACGCGACCGGGTGTTGGCCATCCACAAGTCGGGCGGATCCATCGAGCGGGCCCCGGCCGGAGCGTGATCTGATGATCCAGTACCTGCCCGTCCTGGCCTTGTTGGTGCTGGCTTTCCTGTTCGGAGCCCTCAGCTTCGTCGCATCGGGGATCCTCGCTCCCCGACGTCCCTCGGCGGCCAAGGAAGCCCCCTACGAATGTGGCATCGTGCCGTCCCGTGAGCCGCCGCAACGCTTCCCGGTGAGCTTCTATGTCGTGGCGATGCTGTTCATCATGTTCGACATCGAAGTCATTTTCCTCTACCCGTATGCAGTGAACCGCCAGGTGCTCGGCGGATACGCATTCTGGGAGATGCTGGCGTTCAGTGCCGTGTTCTTCCTCAGCTTCGTCTACGTCATCGCCCGCGGCGCCCTCGACTGGGGCCCGATGAAGGCAACCGGACGCCTGTCGGCCGCCGTTTCGTCCGATCGGACGTCGAGTTCCACCATCCGCCGCGTCGGCCTCGAGGGCCGCGTGGATGAAGTAGAAGAGGCGGCCTGACCGTGAGCCTCATTCAGAACGTGCTCGACGACGGGCTCGGCGGTGTACCCGACGGGATCATCACCGGCAAGATCGAGGACCTGGTCAACTGGGCCCGTGCCCGTTCGTCATGGCCGGCATCCTTCGGTCTGGCCTGCTGTGCCATCGAGATGATGGCCACCGGCGCTGCACACTACGACATCTCCCGCTTCGGGATGGAAGTGTTCCGAGCTTCACCCCGCCAGGCCGACATCATGATCGTCGCCGGCCGGGTGAGTCAGAAAATGGCCCCCGTGTTGCGCCAGGTGTACGACCAGATGATGGAACCCAAATGGGTGATCTCGATGGGTGTCTGTGCATCGAGCGGTGGCATGTTCAACAACTACGCCATCGTCCAGGGCGTCGACCAGGTGGTCCCGGTCGACGTGTATGCCCCGGGCTGTCCGCCGACACCTGAGACGCTGATCCACGCCATCGAGACGCTGCACGGCAGGATCGAGACCGGCGAACTGCTCAGGCGCCGCGCCGCGCGTGGCGGTGGGGCAGCCATCGAGATCGATGCGGCGCCGATCGGGCTGCAGCCGATTCCCGTCTCCGTCGGGTCTCGGTGAGCCATGGACGAGCTTCACGGTTGCATCGCGGCTGATTCACGCGGCCAGGCGGTGGTCTTCCCCACCGCCGCCCAATACATCCAGCTGATGAAGCAGCTCCTCGACGACGGATACACGCTGTGCAGTGACCTGTGCGGCGTCGACTACCTGCAGATGCCGGGTCGTGCGCTGCCCGAGGGCATCGCGGCCGGCCGTTTCGAGGTCGTCGTCAACCTGCTGAACCCGGCAGCCCGCCAACGACTCCGCGTGCGGGTCCAGCTCGACGCCGACGATCCGATGATCGGCACATTGTTCGACCTGTGGCCGGGCACCGAGGCGATGGAGCGCGAGGCATTCGACATGTTCGGCCTCCGTTTCGACGGCCATCCCGACCTCACCCGCATCCTGATGCCCGAGGACTGGGACGGTCATCCCCTGCGCAAGGACTACGAGGTCGGCCGCATCCCCGTGCAGTTCAAGGGAGCCAACTCTTGACCATTGTCGAAACCATCCGTGAGGGCAATGAGCCCGAGCAGGGGCTCAAGCCGCGCAGCGAGTTGACGGCGCGTGAGCTGATGCGCGAGGTGGGCTCGGTGCTGCGCATGTCGGAGACCGAGGCCGCCAAGCTGTCGAAGCTCGAAGTTGCGCCCGACGAAGAGCAGACGATGATCATCAACATGGGGCCGCAGCACCCCTCGACGCACGGTGTGCTGCGGTTGATGCTCGAACTCCAGGGCGAGACGGTGCTGCGCTGCAAGCCGATCATCGGTTACCTGCACACCGGCATGGAGAAGCAGGGCGAGGAACTGACCTATATGCAGGGTGGCACCAACGTCACCCGCATGGACTACCTCAGCCCGCTGAACAACGAACTGGTCTTCTCGATGGCGGTCGAGAAGTTGCTCGGCATCGACGGTGACATCCCCGAACGGGCCGTGTGGATGCGCATGCTCCTGTCGGAGCTCAACCGCATGTCGTCGCACCTGCTGTTCATGGCTACCAACGGCATGGACATCGGCGCCGTGTCGATGATGATCTACGGCTGGCGTGAGCGCGAAGAGGTGTTGCGCTTCTTCCAGAAGGTCACGGGCCTGCGTATGAACCACAACTTCATCCGTCCCGGCGGTGTTGCCGCCGACCTGCCGGCCGGCTGGCGCGACGACGTGCTCGAACTGCTCGAGATGCTGCCGCCCCGACTCGACGAGTACGACATCCTGATGACCGATCAGCCGATCTGGCGCGACCGCTTGCAGGGCGTCGGGGTGATCACCGAGTCCGAGGCCCTGGCCCTCGGCGCGACCGGGCCGATCCTGCGCTCGACCGGCAACTCGTGGGACCTGCGGCGCGACATGCCGTATCTCCACTACGACGAGATGGAGTTCGACGTGATCGTCGGCACTTACGGCGACGCCTTCGACCGCTACGCCATCCGCCTCAACGAGATCCGCGAGTCGATCCGCATCGTGTACCAGATCCTCGACAAGATGCCGTCGGGCGACTACCGCATCCAGAACAAGAAGGTCACACCCCCGCCACGGGCTCGCATCGACGAGTCGATGGAGGCGCTGATCCACCACTTCAAGATCTTCACCGAGGGCTTCAAGGTGCCCGAGGGTGAGGTCTACGAGGCAATCGAAAGCCCCCGTGGCGAGATCGGCTGCTACATCGCCTCGGACGGCTCGGCCAAGCCGTACCGCATGCACGTGCGGGCCCCATCGTTCGTGAACATCCAATGCCTCCCCCACATGATGCGCGGCGGCCTCGTCGCCGACGCCGTCGCCGTCATCTCCTCCGTCGATCCCGTCCTCGGCGAGGTGGACCGCTAGTGGCGCACCAGCTCATCTTCCTCTCCCTGACCGTGTTCTGGGGTCTCGTGGCGTGGTCGTTCTCCAAGCGGAGGCATGCCTGATGACCAGGCTCTCGGAACCCAACGTCCTGCTCGCCAAGGAGATCATCTCGCGGTATCCGAAGGCGCGATCGGCGACCATCCCGCTGCTGCACCTGTCGCAGGAGCAGAACGGGTATGTCACCGACGAGGCGATGAAGCACGTCGCCGAACTCGTCGGGGCGACTCCGGCCGAGGTACTGGGCACAGCGACGTTCTACGAGATGTTCAAGTTCGAACCGGTCGGCAAGTACCTGGTCAATATCTGCGGCACGATGTCGTGCCAGTTGATGGGCTCGGACAACCTGATGCATCACGCCGAGCAGCTTTTGGGCATCAAGGCCGGCTCGACGACGGCCGACGGGCTGATCACCCTGGAGCACGCCGAATGCCAGGCCGCCTGCACCGAGGCGCCGTGCCTGCAGGTCAACTACCGCCACCGGTTCCGGGTGACCACCGCCGCCCTCGACACCTTGATCGACGACCTGCAAGCAGGCCGTCTCGACGGTGAGATCCCCCCGCACGGCACTCTCGGTCGCACCCGCCAGCGCATCCCGGCCGGGCAGGCCGCCGGTAATGCCTCACCCGACATCCCGCTCAGCCCCGTGTGGCTCCCGGCGCCGGCGGAGGCAACGAAATGACCACCGGAACCACCTATCCCTGGGCCGCCGGCTTCATCTCGGGCGACCGCCCGCAGATCGTCACCAGCCGCTTCCAATACGAGGACTCGTACACGCTCGACCGCTACCTGGCGACCGGCGGGTACGAGGGACTCAAGCTGGCGCTGGCCAAGCCCGCGCCCGGCGTCCACGAGGACGTCAAGGGCGCCACCGTGCTCGGCCGTGGCGGGGCCGGCTTCCCGGCCGGGACCAAGTGGGGACTGATGCCCCCGGGCAAGTTCCCGCGCTACCTGGTCGTAAACGGCGACGAATCGGAGCCCGGCACCTACAAGGACCGCCTGCTGATGGAGCGCGATCCGCACCAGCTCATCGAGGGCTGCCTGATCGCCTGCTACGCCGCCGGCTTGTCGCAATGCTTCCTCTATGTCCGCGGCGAGATGCCGCTGGCCCATGAGCGGGTGGCTCAGGCGCTCAACGAGGCCTATGCCGCCGGCTACATCGGCAAGAACATCCTCGGCACCGATTTCTGCGTCGACATCGTCTTCCACTGGGGCGCCGGCGCCTACGTGGTCGGCGAGGAGACGGCGCTGATCGAATCGCTCGAGGGCAAGCGGGGCGAGCCCCGCCTCAAGCCGCCGTTCTTCCCGGCGGCGATCGGTCTGTACGGGCAACCGACGATCGTCAACAACGTCGAGACCCTCGCCAACCTGCCATGGCTGATGACCAACGGAGTCGCCGCCTACACCGCCATCGGCACCCCGACCAGCCCGGGCACCCGCATGGTGGCGGTGTCGGGTCACGTCAAGCGGCCTGGCGTCTATGAGATCGTCAACGGGACCACGACATTTCGCGACCTGCTGTACAACGACGAGTTCTGCGGCGGCATCCGCGACGACAACGAGTTGAAGGCGTTCGTTCCCGGTGGTGGCTCGGCGCCGTGGTTCACCCCCGAACAACTCGACCTGCCGTTCGAGGGCCGGCTCGTCGGGGCAGCCGGCTCGATGCTCGGCTCGGGTGCGATCATGGTGATGGACTCCACCACCGACATCCCCACAGCGGCCTACACCCTCACGCGGTTCTATGCCCACGAGAGCTGCGGCCAGTGCACGCCGTGCCGCGAGGGCGGCACATGGTTGGAGCGGATTCTTCAGCGCGTGCTCGATGGCAATGGCACGATGGCCGACCTCGACCAGATGCTCGAGATCGGCCAATCGATCTCGCCGGGGGCATTCCCCCATGCGTCGAGCGAGAAACTTGGTCTGGCCGCCACGCCGTTCCCCTACAAGATGACCACGATCTGCTTCGTCGGGCCGTCGGCCTACGCCCCGCTGCACTCGGCGCTCACGCTGTTCCGCGAGGAGTTCGAGGCCAAGATCACCAAGCGAACGATGATCCCCCTCCTAGCGGCGGATTCGTCGTCCGCTTCGCTTTCTCCTCATGCCGCCGGCGAGCTACGCCTGGCGGCGTCGACGCTTGCGGCGCACGATGATTCGGTGGTCCACTGATGACAACTGTTGAGAACACGCCCGCCGAGGCCGACGCGCCGCCTCCCGATCCCAATGCGGTCAACGTCACGATCAACGGCAGGCCGTTCGTCGCCCGCAAGGGCGAGTTGGTGATCAAGGCCGCCCAGCGGGCCGGCGAGTACATCCCGCACTTCTGCTATCACGAGCGGATGACCCCGGTCGGCAAGTGCCGCATGTGCCTGGTCGAGGCCGACGGAGGGCGCGGGCCGGCGGTCACCGTGGCATGCATGGTTCCCGTCTCGCCCGACATGAAGATCGAGACCGAGTCGCCGATGGCCAAGCGGATGCAGGAGGGCATGCTCGAACTGCTGCTCGCCAACCATCCGCTCGACTGCCCGGTCTGCGACAAGGGCGGCGAGTGCCCGCTGCAGGACCAGGCGTTCAGCCATGGTCCGGGCGAGAGCCGCTACGTCGAGGAGAAGCGGCACTACGAGAAGCCGATTCCGATCAGTGACCTGGTCTTCCTCGACCGGGAGCGCTGCATTCTGTGCGACCGGTGCACGCGTTTTGCCGACGAGGTGGCCGGCGACCCGCTGATCCATTTCACGCACCGGGGCAACAACACCCAGATCCAGACGTTCCCCGACGAGCCGTTCTCGTCGTACTTCTCGGGTAACACCGTGCAGATCTGTCCGGTCGGTGCGCTCTCCGCCCAGCCGTACCGCTTCAAGGCCCGCCCGTGGGACATCGAACAGGTCGAATCGACCTGCACGACGTGCGCCGTCGGCTGCCGTACTGTGGTGCAGTCATCGCGCGACGAGTTGGTCCGCTACATGGGCGTCGATTCCGACCCCGTCAACCACGGTTGGCTCTGCGATCGCGGCCGATTCAACTTCGAGGCGGTCAAGAGCGACCAGCGACTGACCCACCCGTCGGTTCGCAAGCTCGACCAGGTGGTCACGACCACCTGGGCCGAGGCGATGGCGGCGGCCACCACGGCGATCACCGAGGCGCTGGCCGCCGGCGGTCCGCAGTCGGTCGCCGTGCTCGGCGGGGCGCGGGGGACCAACGAAGACGCCTACGCCCTGGCCCGCCTTGCCCGTGAGGTGATCGGCACGCCGAACATCTACTGCCAGCTCGGCGACGGCCTGCCCCTGTCGGTACTCGGCCTCCCCCGGGCGACGATCGACGAGGCGGCGTCGGCGGCCACGATCATCCTGCTCGGACCCGATCTCAAGGAGGAGCTTCCGGTCCTCTATCTGCGCCTGCGCGACGCCGCGACGAAGCGGCGGAGCAGGGTCGTGGAGTTCACCCCGAAGGCGAGCGGTCTCACCCCGTATGCCTGGAAGTCGGTGTCGTATGAGCCTGGGACGCAGCCGGCCGTCGTCGCCGCGACGCTCGCTGATGCGGCGGTCGCTGCCCAACTGGCCACCGGGAATGTGGTCATCGTCGCCGGCAAGGCCAACCTGGCCGAGGGGGCCGAGCCGACGCTCGCCGCACTCGCCATGTTGCTCGACGCCCTGCCCGGCGCCAAGGTGCTGCCGGCGTATCGGCGGGGCAACGTCGTCGGTGCCGCCCAACTCGGTCTGGCCCAGTCACCCGGTGGCATGCACGGCAAGCAGATCATGACGGCCGCCTCAGAGGGCCGGATCGAATGCCTGATTCTCGTCGGCGCCGATCCGTTGGCCGACTTCCCTGACACCGCCCAGGCCGAGCGGGCGCTGGCCAATGCCAAACGGGTGATCGTCATCGACACCCATCCGACTGGCTCGGCCACGTGGGCCGATGTCGTGCTCCCCGCCGCGGCGTACGCCGAGAAGTCGGGCACCACGACTAATCTGGAGGGGCGGGTCACCCGCACGGCCCAGAAGGTCAGCCCGGCGGGGACCGCCCGGCCCGACTGGATGATCGTCAGCGAACTGGCCCTGCGCCTGGGCACCGACCTCGGCTACGCCGGCGTCGACGACGTCACCGCGTCGATCGCGGCGAACGTCGCCGGCTACGGCGAGGCGCTGGCCGCCTTGGCCACCAACCCCGACGGCATCGTCGCGCTCGGGCAGATCGCTCCGCCGGCTGCGGTCACCGTGGTGGCACCGGAGCGCAACGGCTATGAATATCGCCTGGTCGTCGGGCGGAAACTGTACGACAACGCCGCCGGAACCCGACTGTCGCCGTCACTCGCCGGTTTGGCCGAGCCCACGACCTTGCTGCTCCATCCGCTCGACCTCGATCGCCTCGGGGCCGCCGGAAGCAGCGTGAGGATCACGGCCGGCGAGATCTCGGTGATCGTCCCGGTCGCCGGCGACCACGGCGTCACTCGGGGGACTGCGTGGCTGCCGTTCAACCGACCGGGTGTCGCCATCGGCGGCCTGATCGACGCCGGCAAGACGGTCATCGACGTCAAGATCGAAAGCGTGGGTCGCTGATGTTCGCCCTCGACCCCGTCCTGATCGGCGACTTCTCCGTCGGCGACCTGCTGATGGTCCTGGTCAAGGTGGTCATCGCCTTTGTCATCGGACTGGTGGCGACGATGCTGATGGTCTGGTTCGAACGCAAGGTCATCTCGGGCATGCAGAACCGCGTCGGCCCGAACAAGGCAGGCCCGTGGGGAATCCTGCAGACCCTCGCCGACGGCATCAAACTGTTTTTCAAGGAAGACCTGATTCCCGAGCGGTCCGACCGGTTCGTGTTCAAGTTGGCGCCGTACATGGCGTTCGTGCCGGCGTTCCTCATCTGGTGTGTGATCCCCCTCGGGGGCGATTTCCGCAAGGGTCACGGCGGCGAGATCGTTGTCGCCGGCAAGCGGACGCTGGCCCAGGTGGCCGATCCCCCCGTCGGCATCCTGTTGGTGCTGATGCTGTCGGCGATCGCCGTCTACGGAATCATGCTCGCCGGCTGGTCGTCGGGTTCGAAGTACCCGTTGCTCGGTTCGGTACGGGCCTCGGCCCAGATGGTCTCCTACGAGGCGGCGCTCGGCCTGTCCCTGGCCGCCGTGCTTCTCGTCGCCGGAACACTCTCGACCAACGGCATCGTCTCGGTGCAGTCCGACATCACCCGCTGGCACATCGTGGCGACGGGCCTGGTCCCGTTCGTCGTCTTCGTCATCGCGGCCACCGCCGAGATGAATCGTCCGCCGTTCGACCTGGTCGAAGCGGAGCAGGAGCTCGTCGGAGGCTTCAACACCGAGTATTCCTCCCTGCGCTTCGCCCTGTTCTTCCTCGCCGAGTTCATGAACACCGTGACCATGTCGGCGATCATCGTCACGCTGTTCCTCGGCGGCCCGCAGCCGATCGCCATCCGGGGAACGGTGCTCGACATCCCGTTCGTCCCCAACGGCATCGAGGGCACCATCTGGTTCCTGCTCAAGCTGCTGATCTTCCTGTACATGTACGTCTGGTTCCGGGCCACGCTCCCCCGGTTGCGCTACGACCAGTTGATGGATCTCGGCTGGAAGATCCTCATCCCGCTGGCCCTCGGCTGGTTCATGCTGCTTGCCGCGCTGCGGGTCGCCCAGGACGAGGGCTGGAATCGTGTGCTGGTCGGCGTCGTCGGCTTCGCCGTGCTGGCGGCGTGCTTCTACCTGCTCAGTGCCGCGCATCGGGTGAGCGCCAAAACCCGCGCCAAAGAAGGGGCGATGTTCTGATGGGCTACCTCGGAGGATTCGTCATCACGGCTCGCCAGCACCGCATGTTCGGCGGCAAGCAGGTGACGACCGAGTATTCGGGTGGCCGCGACCATGCCAAGGGCAAATCGGGCCACGACACCAAGATCCCCAAGCCCGAGCGGCTGCACGGCCGTCACGTCCTCAACCGCTACGAGGACGGGATGGAGAAGTGCATCGGCTGCGAGCTGTGTGCGGCGGTCTGCCCGGCCAAATGCATCCACGTGCGCGGCCGCGACAACGACCCCGACAACCCGACGTCGCCCGGCGAGCGCTTCGGTTGGATCTACGAGATCAACTACCTGCGCTGCATCCACTGCGACCTGTGCGTCGAGGCCTGCCCGACCGAGGCGATCACCGAATCGAAGTTGTTCGAGTTCTCGTTCACCAATCGCCAGGACGCGATCTACACCAAGGCCGAACTGCTCGTCGGCGATGACGGCAAGCCCCAGAAGATGCCCTGGGAGGACTGGCGGGAAGGCGACGACCTGCTCACCTCCGGCTGGATGCGGGCCACCGCACCATCGGGTGACGCCTCGTTCGAGGGTGTCGAGGGCTGGTCGGGCGAGCTTGGCTACGGACTGCGAGCGGCGGAACCGGCTCAGGACGAGCGCGACGCCGTCAAGACCGTCCGCACGATCGATCGGCGAGGCCACTAGACATGGCTGAACTCATCGTGTTCGTCTGCGCCACCGCGATGGTGCTCGTCGGAGCGCTTGGAGTGCTGTTGCGCAAGCACCCCGTGCATGCCGCGTTGTCGCTCGTGTTGACCCTGTTCGGCATTGCCGTGCATTTCATCGCCCTGGAAGCCAACTTCCTCGCCGCGGTGCAGGTGATCGTCTATGCCGGAGCGATCGTGATCCTGTTCTTGTTCGTGATCATGTTGCTCGGGGTCGACAGCACCGAGGATCTGTCGGTCGAGCCGTTCGTCAAGCAGCGGATGGCCGCCCCGGTCATCGGCGTGGCCATCGCCGGGGCGATCGGCACGGCGATCATCGCCAGCCGCGGTCTGCTCGGCAAGGGTCCCGATATCTCCACCGACGGGCAGGACATCAACGATCTCGCCCGTTCGGTCTTCTCCGACCATGTCTTCGCCTTCGAGTTGACCTCGGTGCTGCTGGTCATCGCCGTCGTGGGCACCGTCCTGCTCGCCCGCAAGATCCCCTCCGGACCCGAATCATGATGTTGTCATTCACCACGCCGACTCCGACGCCGGTCTGGTATCTGCTCCTCGCCGCCGTACTTTTCTCGATCGGCGCGGTCGGGGTGCTCGTGCGGCGCAACCCGCTGGTCATCTTCATGTCGATCGAGTTGATGCTCAACGCCGTCAACCTCACCTTCGTGGCGCTGTCCCGGGTGCATGGCGACATCGGGGGTCAAACCTCGGTGTTCTTCGTGCTCGTGGTCGCCGCCGCCGAGGTCGTGGTCGGCCTGGGCATCATCGTGTCGATCTTCCGCAAGCGGCCGGGCGCGACCGCCGATGACATCGCGCTGATGAAGGGCTGAGACTCTCGATGCTTGATCTTGTCTGGCTGATCCCGGCCCTCCCGCTGGCCGGTTTCCTCATCCTGTTCGTCTTCGGCCGCCGCCTCGGCGAGCCGAGGGCGGGCTGGTTGGCGACGCTGATGTGCGCCGGGGCGTTCGTCGTCACCGTCGGCGTGTTCTTCGACCTGCTCTCGCAGAACGCCGAGGAGCGGGCCCACAACGTGACCACGCTGTTCTCGTGGGTGCCGGTGTCGACGTTGCACGTCGACCTGGCGTTCCTCGCCGACCCGCTGTCGATCACCATGTGCCTGTTCGTCACCGGCATCGGTTCGCTGATCCACCTCTACGCCATCGGCTACATGCACGGCGACCCGAAGTTCTCGAAGTTCTTCATCTACCTCAACCTGTTCGCCTTCTCGATGCTGATGCTCGTGCTCGGCGAGAACATGCTGGTCACCTTCCTCGGCTGGGAGGGCGTGGGCACCTGCTCGTACTTCCTGATCAGCTTCTGGCACCACCGTGATTCGGCGGCGACGGCCGGCAAGAAGGCGTTCGTCACCAACCGCGTCGGCGACTGGGGCTTCATGATGGCGATGTTCTTCGCCTTCCAGGCCACGGGTTCGCTCAGCTACCTGCACCTCAACGGTGTCGCCGGCTCCCTGGCGAAGTCGACGGCGACGGCGATTGCGTTGTTCGCCTTCCTCGGCGCCTGTGGCAAGAGTGCCCAGCTTCCGCTGTTCATCTGGCTCCCCGACGCGATGGAAGGACCGACCCCGGTGTCGGCCCTCATCCACGCCGCCACGATGGTCACCGCCGGCGTCTATCTGATGACCCGGATGAACCCGATCATCGCCGCCTCCGATGGTGCCGTCGGCTGGGTGATCGCCATCGTCGGGGCGGCTACCGCGCTCTTCGCCGCGACGATCGCCGTCGCCCAGAACGACATCAAGAAAGTGCTGGCCTACTCGACGGTGTCGCAACTCGGCTACATGTTCCTGGCCGTCGGGTCCGGGGCGTACGTGGCGGCCATCTTCCATATGGTCACCCATGCCTTCTTCAAGGCGCTGATGTTCCTCGGTTCCGGTTCGGTGATCCACGGGATGCACGACGAGCAGGACATGCGCAAGATGGGTGGGTTGCGCACCCTGATGCCGATCACGGCGGGCACCTTCATCATCGGCTGGCTGGCGATCGCCGGCGTGCCACCGTTCGCCGGGTTCTGGTCGAAGGACGAGATCCTGCTGTTCGCCTATGACAAGAGCCCGATCCTGTGGGCCGTCGGTCTGGTCACCGCCCTGCTCACCGCCTACTACATGACTCGCCAGGTGATCATGGTCTTCTTCGGCAAGGCCCGCTGGAATGAGCCGGTCACCGGTCACGGTCACGATGAGGCCGCCGGCGACGTCGTCGATGCGGCGGCGGATGCACATGCCACCCATCACGGCGAGTTCAAGCCGCACGAATCGCCATGGATCATGTTGACCCCGTTGGTCGTGCTCGCCGGACTGTCGTTCGTCGGCGGAGGGATCAATCTGCCGTTCTCCTCGATGACCAAGCGCCTCGAGAACTGGCTCGAACCGGTGGTCGTCGGCGGAGAGCACAGGCTGACGACGTCGGCCGAAGACATCAAGTGGGTGCTCGCCGCCATCGCCGTCGTCGCCGCCGTGGTCGGCATTCTCGCCGCTCGCGCCGTGTATCTGCGCCACCGGGCCAAGGCGATCGAGCCGGCGATCCTGGCGCAGGGCTGGAAGTACGACAGCACGGTCAGCGCCTTCATGGGCGGCCCGGGTCGCAAGCTGTTCGAGGGTCTGGCCTGGACCGACCGCACCATCGTCGACGGCGCCGTCAACGGTGTGGCCACGAGCGTCCGCGATGTCGGTGGGCTGGTTCGGCGCACGCAGACGGGGTTCGTTCGTAACTATGCGCTGGGTATCTCCCTCGGTGTGGTTGGCCTGCTCGCCTGGTTCCTGCTCAAGGGAATGGGCGTGCTGTGATGCTGGCCACCGAGGCCGTTGCGGCCAACTTTCCGATTCTCACCATCCTCGTGCTCCTCCCGGCGATCGGCGCGCTCGTCGTGGCGCTGTTGCCGAACAGCCGGTCCGAGCTGATCAAGCCCGTCGGTCTGATGTTCGCCGTTGCCACCGGGGCGATGAGCCTGTGGCTGCTCGCCAAATTCCACACCGGCGAGGGCGGCTACCAGTTCGTCTCGCAGCACCCGTGGATCAAGGAGTGGGGGATCGGATGGCACCTCGGGGTGGACGGCATCTCCCTGTTCCTGATCGTGCTCACCGGCATCCTGCTGCCGATCGCCCTGGTCGGCAGCGACGCCCATCACGACTACAAGCCGTACATCGCCTGGATCCTGCTCCTCGAAGCCGGGGTGATGGGTTCGTTCGTCAGCCTCGACCTGTTCCTGTTCTTCGTGTTCTTCGAGATCGTGCTGGTCCCGATGTACATGCTGATCGGCGGCTGGGGCTACGACCAGCGGGTCTACGCGTCGATGAAGTTCTTCATCTACACCATGCTCGGTTCGGCGCTGATGCTCGTCGGCATCATCACGACCGCGTTCCTGGCCCGTGACCAGATCGGCCATCTGAGCTTCGACCTCGTCGAGCTCTCCGAGAAGGCCTCGTTCGCCACGTCCACCGGCCGCTGGCTGTTCCTGGCCTTCGCGCTGGCGTTCGCGGTGAAGGTGCCACTTTTCCCGTTGCACACGTGGCTGCCCGATGCCCATACCCAGGCGCCGACGGCCGGTTCGGTGATCCTGGCCGGTGTGATGCTGAAACTCGGCACGTACGGGTTCCTACGGTTCTGCTTCACGATGTTCCCCGAAGCATCGCGGTGGTTCCGTCCCCTCTTCCTCACGCTGGCGGTGATCGGCATCCTCTATGGCGCCGCCGTCGCCACGATGCAGAAGGACCTGAAACGGTTGGTGGCCTATTCGTCGGTTGCCCACCTGGGGTTCATCGTGCTCGGCTCGTTCGCCTTCACCAGCCAGTCGATCTCCGGCGGCGTGATGCAGATGATCAACCATGGTGTCTCCACCGGCGCGTTGTTCCTCCTCGTCGGGATGATCTACGAGCGGCGCCACACCCGCCAGATCGCCGAGTTGAAGGGCTTGCAGAAGGTCGCCCCGGTCTTCGCCGCCGTATTCATGATCGTGATGCTCTCGTCCATCGGTGTGCCGGGACTCAACGGCTTCGCCGGCGAGTTCCTCATCCTGATCGGCTCGTTCCTCACCGCCCGCTGGTGGGTCGTCGTCGCCACCGTCGGCGTGATCCTCGCCGCCCTGTACCTGCTGTGGGCGTACCAGCGGGTCTTCCACGGCGAGCCGGACGAGGCGAACAAGACGTTCCGCGAGCTGACCTGGCGTGAAGGTCTGGTGATGGCCCCGCTGCTCGGGCTGATCGTCTTTTGCGGCGTGTACCCCAAGCCGATGCTCGATCGCATCCAGCCGAGCGTCGATCAACTGATCGCCCACATCTCCGACAAGACGGGATACGTCGAGCCCCAGCCCGCCTTTGTGGCGGTGGCAAATGATGCGACCACCGAAGAAGGGGACGACTGATGTTCGCCCAGGTTGACCCCGTGGCGCCGTTTGTCGGCCCGTCGATCGATTGGTGGGCGCTGAGTCCGCTGCTCGTGCTGCTCGGCGGCGGCCTCGTGCTGCTCGTCGGTGCCGCCCTCACGCCCCGCTGGCCGCGTGGTCTGTACACCCTGGCCACATGTCTCACGGCCGGCGCGGCCGGCGTGTTGTCGGTGTTCCTGTGGGACGACATCTCCGACAACGGCGACAAACTGCTGGTCGGCGGCGCGCTTCGCTTCGACCGCTTCTCGATGTTCATCACACTGGTCATCACCGTGTCGGTGATCGGTGCCGCGCTGCTGACCGACGACTACCTGCGCCGCGAGGGCCAGGAGGGCGCCGAGGTCTACGGGCTGTATCTGATGTCGGCCATCGGCGGCGTCGTGATGGGCGCCTCGAATGACCTGATCGTGCTGTTCCTCGGCCTCGAGACCCTCTCGATCGCCCTGTATGTGCTCGCCGCATCGCATCGCAAGCGCCTCGAGTCCCAGGAAGCCGGCATCAAGTACTTCGTGCTCGGAGGGTTCTCGTCGGCGTTCCTGCTGTACGGCATCGCCCTGGTCTACGGCGCCACCGGCTCGACCCGACTCACATCGATCGGTGACGGCACGTCGATCTTCAGCTTCCTGTCGAACAACATCCTCCTCGGTCGCAACCGCTCGTTGCTGCTGATCGGCGTGGCATTGCTTCTCGTCGGCCTGGCCTTCAAGATCGCCGCTGTACCGTTTCACTGGTGGACACCCGATGTGTATCAGGGCGCCCCCACGCCGGTGACCGCCTTCATGGCGTCGGCCTCGAAGGCTGCGGCGTTCGCCGCGTTGCTTCGGGTGATCTCGTACGGCCTCGCCTCTCGCCAGAGCGATTGGAAGCCGGTGATCTGGGTCCTGGCCATCGCCTCGTTGGTCGTCGGTTCGGTCCTCGCCGTCGTGCAGACCAATGTCAAGCGCATGCTGGCCTACTCGTCGATCAGCCACGCCGGGTTCATCCTCGTCGGCGTCGAGGCGGCCTCCGAGCGGGGCACGGCGGGCTCGCTGTTCTATCTACTCGCCTATGCGGTGTTGGTCATCGGCACATTCGGCGTGATCACGCTCGTCGGTCGCACCGGTGACGCCGAGCATGAACTCAGCGCGCTGCGGGGCCTGGGCAAGAACCGTCCGGTCCTCGCCTTTGCCCTGACCGTCTTCCTCCTCGCTCAGGCCGGCGTACCGCTCACCTCGGGTTTTGTCGCCAAGTTCGGCGTGATCACCGCGGCGGTCGCCCGCCACAGCTATGCGCTGGCGATCGTGGCGATGCTCGCCGCGGTGATCGCCGCCTTCCTGTATCTGCGGATCATCGTGTCGATGTACATGGACGACCCGGCCGGTGCGCCGACCGAAGCGGTACGTCTGCCGCTGTCGACCGGAGTGGCGCTGAGCGCGGCGGTCGCCTTCACGCTGATCGTGGGGTTCATTCCCGGCTGGCTGATCAACCTGGCCAAGGACGCCGTGCCGCAACTGGGTCTCGGTCGCTGACCTCGGCGCGATCTCGTATCCTGCCCGTCATGACGATTGAGGGTGAGTACGTTCCGACGCCGCGCGACTGGGTTCGGGAGCAGGTCACGGCCTACGAGGCATCCGGTGGCCTTGAGGCCAACACGTTGCGCGAGACGGGTATCCCGATCATCGTCGTGACCATGATCGGCAATAAGACCGGTTTCGTCCGCAAGATCGCCCTGATGCGCGTCGAGCACCAAGGCGAGTACGCCCTGGTCGCATCGGTCGGTGGAGCCTCTAAGCACCCCGTCTGGTACCACAACCTGCTGGCCGACCCGGACAAGGTGATGATCCAGGACGGGCCGTCGCCTTTCCCCGTGACGGTGCGAGAAATCGACGGTGCCGAGCGCGAGGTCTGGTGGGAACGGTCGGTGGCCGTCTTTCCGCCCTACGCCGAGTACCAGGCCAAGACCGACCGGCGGATTCCCGTGCTCGTCGCCGCCCCGCGCTGAAGACCGTCCGAACCGGTGCTCCGAGTCAGATCACGTCGAAATCGAGCTTGAAGTGAAGTGCGGCAGCGAGCACCAGAAGGCCATCGGGGTCGCTCGTAATGACCGAGTCTCCGCGTTGTCGAGCTCCGACGACGACCGCCGCATCCACGACATCTGACGTACCGCTCCTGGCCAGCGCAGCCCCTGCTCACCGAGCGGTGACCTCGTCGAGTTCGACTCAGGTGTGCGAAAGCAGGGAGTCGAACAACGACTGCTGCTCCGGGTCGTCGGCTGCGGTGTCCTCGGGGTGCCACTGGGTGCCGACCACCCAGCGCCGGCCGGCCACCTCGATC
>JANMJD010000420.1:0-15084 GCA_031371195.1 Actinomycetes bacterium
GCCCGAGTCGATCCGTGCAGGATCGGACGTCCCTGTGTAAGTAGACCGACCACGACGATCAGCATGAATACCGGTACGAGAACGATCAATCCAAGTGCTGATATGGAGATATCAATCGTTCGCTTGAGGAACCGCCGTGCCATCATTTCCGTCTCCGTCCGCCACCCATTGACCACTCTCCAACGCCATGTAGACGGTATCGCGGCGTCGTCCGCAGGCGAAGGGGTCGGGTGGACCATTTCGACGCCGATCGGTGCGGGCGCATGGGCGGTACGCATCATCGGCTCGCCACCGGCGTGGAATCGGCCCCGCCGACGGACCCCACCGATCGGTGACGCCTAGAATTGCCGAGGCGGACGCCTGTTTGCTGGAACGCAGGCAGGCACGACAACAAAGAACAGGGACACGCAGACGATGGACCTTCGTATCTACCTCAACCTCATACGCAGGAACATCCTGATCCTGATCCTGATCCCCGCTGTATTCGGGGCGGTCACCTACTACCGGTCGTCGCAGACGACCAAGGTGTACACGGCAGCGGCGACGATCCTGCTGCGGCCGAACGATCCGACGGAGCAACTGGGCTCCTCGGGCGGTACCGGGAGCGATCTCAGCCAAGGCATCGACACCATCGCCCGCTCGTTGGCGACGATCGCCGAGGGTCCGGAAGTGACCGGGGCGGCGGCGAAGCTGCTCGGCGACGCCACCGCCGGCGAGGTGAGCGGCTCGATCAACGTCATTCCCCAGTCGGCGACGAGCAGCCTGCTGGTGACGGCCACGACGTTGAAGCCCGAGCGGTCGTTGGCGATCGTCAATGCCGTCGGCAAGGCCTATGTCGAACAGCGTCGCCTCACGGCCGTCGCCGGGCTGCAACGGGCGATCGACGATCTCGACAGCAAGATCACCGAACAGAAGGACACCCTGGATTCGCTGGCCAACGATGCCGAGAGCCCGGCGCGCGAGGCCCAGCTCACCACCGCCCAGGCCCAGTTCCAGACGCTGTCGGAACGGCGGATGACCCTGGGCATCGACGCCGAACTGAAAAAGGGCGAGGCGGAGTTCATTCCCAGTGATCGGGTGCCGTACGCCCCCAACGGGCCCTATCCACGCCACGATGCCAGCCGCGCCGCGATGCTCGGACTGGCTCTGGCGGCCGCCCTCGTCTTCCTCCGCGACTATCTCGATACACGGACGCGTACCCGTGAGGAGATTGAGCAGCTCACCGGATGCTCCGCTCTCGCCGAGATCCCGGTCGATCGGCACGGCGCCCGCGACCCGAACTACGTCTCGGCGATCCAGTCGCCCGACGGCGTCCTGTCCGAGGCGATTCGCTCGCTGCGGGTCTCGCTGCGCTTCTTGAGCCTCGAGACCCCGTTGAAGGTCGTGCTGATCACCAGCGCCACGCCGGGCGACGGCAAGTCGACGGTGTCCACCAACCTGGCCGTCTCGTACGCCCAGGCCGGTGCCCGCACCCTGCTGGTCTCGGCCGACCTGCGCCGCCCGCGTATCGAGCAGCTGACGGCTGCCACGAGTGGCTCGGGGCTCGTCGAACTCCTCACCGAGATGGCCGGCGAGGAGGAGCGGCGTCGCCGAGGCCGTCGCAATGAGAGTTCCGCCGAGATGGGGTCGTCCGATCGGACCTTGCTGCCACCACCTCCGTCCCGGCGTCGTCGTACGGGGGGAGACGTTGACTATCGCCCGAGCGGCGGCGTCGAGATCACGGCCTGGTGCCATCACGAGATCGACAACCTGTGGGTACTGCCGGCCGGCCAACCGATCGCCAATCCGGTCGAGATCCTCGGCTCGCCGGTAGCGAAGGACTTCGTGAACCTGGCCCGCGAAACCTTCGACATGGTGATCATCGATACGCCGCCGGTCGTGGCAGTGTCGGATGCGCTGGTGATGTCGCCCATCGTCGACGGCATCCTGATGGTCGTGTCGATGCGCCAGACGCATCGCAAGCCCATCCTGCGGGCGATGGAATTGCTCAACTCGGTGCAGGCCAACACCGTTGGCGTGGTGATCAACCGAGTGCCTCGCAGCGGTTACTACGGGGCCTACTACGGCGACCGCACCAACAAGCGGCGTTGAACTGGACGCCGGTGACGGCTAGAACAACTCGACCGTCGACATCGACAGGGCGAGGTCTTTGACGGTCGGCACCTGGGTGTCGGCCAAGGCCCTCCACGTCAACAGCGGACCGAGACTGCGGACGGGAATCAGCCCCCGGGCCATTCCGGCCACACTGGGGGTCGAGAGCACCAGGTCGGCGTCCGTGTCCTTGGCGATCTTCGAGATCGCCCGAGCAACCCGCACGGGGCCGGGCGAGCCGACGATCTCGTTGATGTCGAGTTCGCGCAGCGGGCCGCGCAGCCGAATGCGGAACACGACGAACCCGCCTCGTGCGGAGTCCGACAAGGGAAGCACTCGATAGTTCAGCGCGTCGAGTCCGAATCTCCAGCGCAACGCATCCGCGCTCCACGCCGTCGCGAGGCGTTCGTCGTGCCGACTCTGTCGCAACACGCGATTGACCAGGTCGTCGTCGGCGAAGGCATCCAGGGGATCCACGCCGATCGAACAGGCTTCCCCCCACTTGTCCGCCGCGGCGTTGGCCCGGCGAAGTTCGGTGATGCCACGCATCGACGCCGGTCGCATCGACGCCGTCAGCTTGCCGACTTCCTGCCAGCCCATCTTCAGGTACCCCGGGCGGCTCTTGGCGTTCGGGGTATTGAAGACGCCGTCGACTCCCTCGGCCGTCAATTCATCGACGGCGAGCAGCGTGAGCTTGGAAAAGATGCCCATGCCCTGGAACTCGGGGAGGGTTGCCGTATCGACGGCCCGCACCATGTCGAGGGTTCGAGACCCGCAGGCGAGTCGCCAGCGCATCATCGTGCGGACCCCGATGATGCAATCCGTCTCGGGGTTCACCGCCACCCAGATCGGCGACGGCCCGAATGCGTTGCGATGGTGCTTCCATCGAAAGAACTCGTCGTTGGGCCGGTGCGCGTCCCAGCTGAGTGCGTGGGCGCAGACCGCCACGATCTCGTCGAACTCGTCGCTCTGTGCCCGGCGTAGCACCAGGGGAGTCGTCGGTCGGCTGCCCATCGCAGTCTCCCGGCCTCTACTTGCCGTAGTAGCCGTAGACGGCGTCCCGGCCCGTCTGCGGCACGCGGTTGAGCACCAGGCCGAGCAGCCGGGCCTGGGTGGCCTTTACCGCTTCGACCCCGCGCTCCAGGTGGCTGTGGTTCGTCGAGCGCAATGAGGTCACGAAGATGACGCCGTCGACGAGGTGCGCCATGATCAACGCGTCGGACACGGGAAGCACCGGCGGAGAGTCGACGATGACCATGTCGAACTGCTCGGCGGCCAGAGCGAAGAAGTCCTTGGCCAGAGGTGACCCGAGAATCTCGACGGGGTTGTTGACCGGCTTCCCTGCCGGAAGGACCCACAGATTGTCGGCGACGGCCCGGGCGCGGTCCACGATCTGCAGTGTCTTGCGCGGACGAGCGCCGTTCCTCGCCGGCGCCGCGGCCGGAGCGGGAACCGAGGCTTCGACCATCACGTCAACGGTCGGCCGGCGCCGGCGACCGGGCGGCGTGGGGAACTCCTCGATGGCATGCTCGGCCGCCCGGCGCCGGGCGCCGGATGCCCGGCCGGCCGGCGTCACCGGTGCGATGGCCGCCTCGTCGAACTCGCTGTGCTGGGGGAGTCGTCGCTGGCGAAGTTCCTCTTCCTCGGCCATCCCGCCGAGGATCTCGACCAGCCCGGGTCCGGCCTCGAGGTCGGTGAGTTTCTCGACGCGAGGACGCCGAAGATCGGCGGAGATCAACAGCGTCCGAAAGCCGCCCGTTGCGTATGACGCGGCCAGGTTGGTGGCCAGGGTCGACTTTCCGTCGCCGGGTCCGGCGCTCGTCACCAGGACGACCCGCAGGGGCTTCTCGACACTGAGAAACCTCATCGAGACACGCAGCGACCGGACAGCCTCGGCGACCACTCCGTCGGGCTTGTGGATGACGGCGATGCGGCGGTCGTCCTTAAGTGTGCGCGGGTCGAGTGGGATTTGCGCCAGCACCTGCAACCCGGTGAGCTCTTCGGCCTCGTCACGCGACCGCAGACGCTGATCGAGCAGGTCACGCAACAGGATGAATCCGATGGCGACGGCCAACCCGGCGCCCAAGCCGATGAGTCCACCTTCCATCGGCTTGCGACTGACCGGATCACTCGAGGGTTGCGCCACCTGCACCACCTCGGCCGCTCCCTGCTTCAGCTTCAGATCGGCCTGCAGTTGGAGGCGCTTGTTCGACAGATCCTGAAACTGGCTTTGGGCCGACGCCAGCGCCGTCTTGTTCGCCCCGTTGTCGGGCAACAGCGAGAATTGATCGATCTTGTTGCTCAGCTCGGCGATCTGAATGTCGAAATTGGCGACGGTCTGGTTGCCCTTTTCCACAGCCGATGCCCGGCGCACCTCGATGAATGCGTTCCCGACGGCGTTGGCGACATCGGCCGCTCGTTTCGGATCATGTGCGGTCGCTCGAAAGTCGAGCGTGCTTCCTTGCTCCGGCGGAATGATGGTCAGCGCAGCATCGATCTCCGAGGTCGTGATGCCTCCACCCAGAACCGTCGCGGCCGCAGCGATAACCTCAGGACTGCGCGCCTCCTTGGCGATCACGGGGAGTGATGCCGAGTTGATCTCTGCCGACCCTGTTCCCGCCGTCGACACCTGTTCGGTGGCGCGCAGCAGAATGGTCGCAGTCGACGCGTACACCTTCGGTTCACGCCCGGTGTAGACGAACGCCGCGCCGGCCAACAACAAGGGCAACGTCACCAGGACCAGCCAGTTGCGGCGGGCGAGTTGCAGGTAGTCAGTCAATTCCACCCTGAAAGCCCTATCTCTCCGTCGTGTCCCGTCGACACTGCAGCCGGGAGTCGATCAACGATAGTCGCCGCGACGGGGTGCTGGAGCGCGGGTATGGTTCGCGTTCGGTCAGGATTCGGTCCCGTATCGGTCAACAGCACGAACGTACGACAGATCTCCCAACGGCCACGAGAGCCCTCTGACCCATTCACGCACAGTGGTCGATACTCACAGCTCTCCGACCGCGTTTCGAGGTGTCGGCAATCTACGATTGCCCGACCGGCGAGTGCCGATGAGCTGAGGGCGGGATGCAGGTGAAGGCAATCAACAGCAGGCCGGCGCTGTCGTCGAGACTGGCGATTGCCGTACTTGCATTTGCTCCGGCTCTGCAGTGGATGACCGTTTTGGGCTCGCTCGTTCCCGGCGACCTCATCGTGCTTCCCTTTACCGGCATCGGTCTGGCTGTTCGCGATCACCACGATTGGAATCAGAATCGATTGCGGCGTGACTTGCGGCTTCCGGCATTGCTCATCACACTCGGCTCGATCCTGGCGCTGTGGGACATCGGTCCGACGGGTTGGGCGATGGCGACCATGTTTCAGGATCTCGTCGTGTCGATGACATTTCTCGGGCTGCTGGCTTACGTCCGCAAACGATCGTTCCCATCGAGGTACCTCACCCGCTGGGTGACTCTGGCCCTCGTCTTCGTCGCAGTGGTCGAGGTCATGTCCGGCGGCTATCGACCGGTGGCGACACTCGGCCAACCGAACATCACCGGTCACTTCCTGGTGGCGGGCCTGGTCTTCGTCCTGCCCAAGCTGCGTCGACGGTGGTGGTGGCTGGTCGTCCCGCTGGTCGTCGTCGCCGTGGGGCGCACCGGTTCGTTCGGGGCGTTGCTATCGATGCCCATCGCCTTCGCCTACCTGGGATTCGGAGCGGTTCGACGCCGAATGCGCGACGCGTCATCGGTACACGTCTTCACCTCGTGGCTTCTGCTGCTCGCCCCCCTGGCGGTGTTGGCGGTCCTCGCCTTCGGCACGATTTCGGGCAACGACGGCAAGGGCAGCGGCCTGGGCCAGGGCCGACTGTCGGCCAGTCAGAGCGGCCGAGTGACGATTTGGAAGGAGGGGATCGACGCGTGGCGGACTGATCCGATGGGGCTCGGACCGCACGGCTTCAAAGAACTCCGCATCGATTGGCGATTCGGGGAGAAGATCGCCGAATCATCGGAGATTCACAACGACTACCTCGGCTATCTGGTGGAGCGCGGACCGATCGGTCTCATGGGTCTTCTGCTGCTGTACCGGGCGCTATGGGTGGCCGGCCGCAAAGGAGGCGTCGCCCGAGCGCTGCTGATCGCCAACGGAGTGGGCGGCCTCACCCATGAATCGCTGCACTTCCGCGCCCTGTGGATCCTCGTTGCCCTGGCCCTTGCGTCAGAACTCCACGACCGTCCCCAGCGCGAGCCGAGGACCCGCTATGCCCGCCGACGAGCCCGGTTGGAAGCCGCTCAACGCGCCGAGGCAACGTTGGACGGGATGCCCGCGCCGCATGCTGTCTCGCGTATCTCCGTCGACGTCTGAAGGAAGCAGCGATATCGACTTCCTGGTCACCTTGGCCTCGGAGGCGACCCTGTTCGACCAGGGGCTCGCTGCTGGCGACCTGAGTGATCTGATGGGTTTCCGTGTTGATGTGATCTCGGATGGCGCCCCCACCTTGCCGAGGCACCGCCGAATTCTTCAGGATGCGGTTCCCCTGACGGTTGGTTCCGCGCTGCCAGACGACATGCCTGGGGCTCGATCGGCTACACCCATCACGATGAACCGGGCCGGGTGACGCCTCAGACCGTCTTGCCGCGGTAGCGGAGGCGGTTGAATTGTTCGCGTAGTACCGATTCGAGTCGCATCCCGCCTGAGGCTTTGGCGGCGACGTGCCGGTTGGAGTCCGACCGTTGAATCGGCGTACGCCGCAGCGTGAACGGATCCTGGCCGACGCCGTTCGACCCAGGTGTGGCCAGCGCCGCACTGCGAAAGCGCGCACGCACCTCGCGGTCGGCGACCGATGATGGCGGCACGGCCTTGGGGTAGGCGAAATCGTGGGGATATACACCGCACCACTCGCCGATCAGGTCGATCGAGCGGTCCAACTCCTCGGCGATCTCGTGATCGGCCAACCGGTCAAGCAGCGAGTGGCGATGCGTGTGCGAGCCGACTTCGACCACCCCGCTGTCGGCGACCTCTTTCAGGCCGGCCCGGCTCATCGACGGCGAACCGTCGAACCAGGGGATCGCCCCGTCGATGAAGCCCGTCGCCAGATACAACGTCGCCGGCAGCCGGTGCTTGGCCAGGATCGGCAGGGTGTTGTCGACGAAGTCGGCCGTGCCGTCGTCGAAGGTCAGCACGACGCCTGGCCTCACCGGCTGGCGGGCCGTTCCGTTGGTGAGTTCTGCCACGGCCTCACCGAGGCCGATGACCCGGTAGTTGGCGGCCAGGAATTCCATCTGGGCATCGAAGTCGGCAATCGGCATGTCGACCAGCGACGATGTCCCCAAGCCGACGCGGTGATAGATCAGCAAGGTGATCCCTGCGGCGCGCGGGATCACCCGGTCGGCCGCCAGCGAGGCTTCCTTGACTGCAGCACCCAGATGTCGGCGGATCGACGCCCGGCCACCCGGGCTCACAGCCGGTCGACCTCGTCGCCGCCGACTCGGTTGCGCGTGTCGACGACCTTCGCTCCGTAGCGCCCGACAAGATCCCAGTCGAACGCCGAATGCTCGGTCAGCACGACGATCAGGTCGGCAGCCGCCAGCTCTGTCTCGGCGAAGTCGACGAGCGACACGTGAGGCGGTGCATAGCGCGTGTCGATCAACGGGTCACATGCCCGCAGGTCGGCCCCGAGCAGATGCAAACGGCCGGCCACCTCGACCGCAGGTGACTCGCGGGCGTCGCCGGAGTCCTTCTTGTAGGCCAGCCCGAGGAGCAGGATGCGACTGCCGTTGACGGCCTTGCGATCGCGATTCAAATGTTGGATCACCCGCTGGGCCACATAATCCGGCATGTGTTCGTTGACGTCGTTGGCAAGTTCGACAAACCGGAATGCGTGGCCCAGCGAGCGACGAACCTGCCAGGAGAGATAGGAGGGATCGATCGGCAGACAATGCCCACCGACACCCGGGCCGGGGGTGAACCGCATGTAGCCGAACGGCTTCGTCGTCGCCGCATCGATGACCGACCACACATCGATACCGAGATCGTGGGCGAAGATGGCCAACTCGTTGACGAGGGCCACGTTCACATGGCGGAACGTGTTCTCCAACAGCTTGGTCAACTCGGCTTCCTTGACCCCGGGCACCATCACCGTCTGATCGACCAGTGCCGAATAGAACTCGTCGACCGACTTCGCCGACGCCTCGTCGATTCCCGATACGACCTTGGGGGTGTTCTGAAACGTCCACTGTCGATTGCCCGGATCGATGCGTTCCGGGCTGTATCCGACGTGGAAATCGAGGCCGGCCCGCAGCCCGGACTCCTCGAGAATCGGGATGAGGATCTCTTCGGTCGTTCCTGGATATGTGGTGGATTCGAGCACGACGCAGCACCCGGGGCGCATGTGCTGCACCAGCAGCCGACCGGCCGATTCCACGTAGCTCAGGTCGGGGACGGAGTCGCGCAGCGGCGTCGGTACCGAGATGACGGCAATATCGAAGTCGGCCAGATCCGTAGGGTCGGCCGACGCGAGATAACGCCCAGTGGCATAGGCGGCTATGAGATCGGCATCCGTCACATCGTCGATGAACGACGAGCGGCAGCGCAGGCGGTCGATCCGCGTGTGATCGACATCGAACCCGACGACATCGAACCCCACCTCGACGGCACGCAATGCAACCGGCAAACCGACATAGCCTTGGCCGAGGATCACGACTCGTCCCGACCGACTGCTCGACTCGTCGGAGTCCGAGGCGTCGCCGGATTGAGGGGAAGTCATGCATTGATCCTACGGTGCGATGAATGCCGGGATCCGGGGGGTCGGACTGCCCAATTCTGTCGCCGTCGCTCGATGGTTTCTACCAATCAGCAGGAACGCGCACCAGTGATCTTGCCGGCGCACCAATGACGACATCTCCGGCTGGGACGTCGCGGGTCACCACGGCGCCCGCACCGACCATCGCCCCGGCACCGATCGTGATATTGCGCAGGACGACGGCACCGGCGCCGATCGTCGCCGCTTCTTCGACATGCACATCGCCACCGACGATTGCTCCGGGGAAGACGGTGGAGAAGTCGTCGAACCGGCAGTCGTGACCGACCGTAGCGTTGATGTGGAAGTCGACATGGGCGCCGACCTGGCATCCTGTCGTCAACCGGGCACCGGCCGCCAGAATGCAACCGTCGCCGAAGACCGTTCCACGGCCGACGCTGGCGTGTGGGCTGACGATTGTACGGGGTCGGGCGCGCACCGGACCCAGGCGCTCGAGAACTGAACGGCGAATCGATCCGTCACCGATACCGATCACATATGCGACATCGGACGTCGTCAGTCGGGTCGTCGACCCGATGAACACACCCCCGATGACATCGAGTCGCGCCTTGTCAACCCGTCCATCGTCGAGAAATCCCAGCAACTGCACCGGCTCGCACGCAGCCTCGAGATCGCGGATGATGTCGGCCACCTCGCGCCCGAATCCACCGGCTCCGACAATGACCATGTGTTCCAGGCGTTGGCTCACCCGGCCGAGGTTACCCGGAAATGTCGCTTCAAAACCAACCGATCGAGTACTAACCGGGTGATGGGCGTCTGAATCTAAGGCAGCCAATGTGAGGACTCGGTTGGATATCTATCTGCTGCACCCTTGGGTGCAGCAGCTTTGTATCAATCGTCTTGCGGAGCGCGGCCGTAGTAGTCATTCTCGCCGTCGCGGGGGACCCGGTTGAGGACGAGGCCGACCACGTTGGCCTGGGCCGATTGCAGACGCTCGACGCCGCGGGCGACGTGCTTGTAGTTGGTCATCCGCAGCGAGGCTACGAACAGGACGCCGTCGACCATGCTCGACATCACCAGGGTGTCGGACACGGGCAGCACCGGGGGCGAATCGACGATCACGATGTCGAACTGCTCGCGGGCTGCGGCGAAGAAGTCCTTGGCCACCGGCGATCCGAGGATCTCGACCGGGTTGGCCACCGGCTGGCCCGCGGGGAGCACCCACAGGTTCTCGGCATCGGCATGGCAGTAGTTGGCGATCTCGATCGCCCGGCGGGGCGCTTCTGTCTCGGTCGTCGCACCAGCGGCGGGTGTCTCGACGTCGGCCGGCCGGCGGCGGCGGGCCGGCGGAGCGGGGTAGTCATCGACCGAGACGACATCGCTCGTGCGTCCGGTGCGGGTGCGAGCCGGAGCGGCGGCCCGTCGAGCCCGATTGAGCCGACGCTCCTCCTCCTCGGCGATGCCGGTGAGGATCTCGACCAGCCCCGATGTGCCACCCCCATGGGCGTCGGTCAACGACTCGACGCGGGGCCGGCGGAGATCGGCCGAGATCAACAGCGTGCGGGCCCCGGAGACGGCATACGATGCGGCCAGGTTGGTGGCCACCGTCGATTTGCCGTCGCCCGGCATCGGGCTGGTGACGAGCAGAACCCGTAGCGGCTGCTCGAGGCTGATGAACCGCAGTGACACCCGCAACGAGCGCACCGCCTCGGCGACAATGCCGTCGGGATGCTGCAGCGCGGCGATGTGGAACGGATCCTTCGAGACACGCCGGTCGATCGGAATCTCGGCAAGGGTGGGAAGGTTGGACAGTTCCTCGGCTTCGTCACGGGTGCGCAGCCGGGTGTCGAGGCGGTCCTTGAGCAGGGCGATACCGGCGGCGAGAATGAGCCCGGCGACCAGCCCGGCGATGGCGCTACGCGGCGGATTGGGGCTGATCGCCGACGACGACGCCTTCGCCTCGCTGATCACCTCGGCCTCGCCCCGCTTCGAGTCGGCATCGACCTGCAGCTGCTGGCGCTTCTCGGACAACGACTCGAACTGGTTGCTGACGGTCGCCAGTTCCGCCGACACGCCGGCGCTCTCCGGCTGACGGCCCAACACCGTGATCCGGGCGCTGAGCTCGTCGATCTTGCTCGTCAGGTTGTCGATGGCCAGCTTGAGCCCTTGGACCGAAGAGTTGCGCCGGTTGTCGATGTAGGCCAGGGCGACCTGGTTGGCGATGGCGGCCGAGTTCTTCGGGTCACGGGTGGTCGCCTTGACCTTCATGATGTTCGAGTCGGTCGACGTCGACACCGAGATCGCCGACTGGACCTGCCCGGTGGTGATGCCGCCGCCCAGGATCTTGGCGGCCGCCTCGGCGACCGCCGGACCGTCGGCGACGCTGGCCAACGACTTGATGATCCTCGACGCATTGACCAGTTCGGTCGCGGTTCCGATGTTCGCCGTGCCGGGGCGCTCGTTCGGGTCGTTGGGTTTCAGCAGTACGGTCGCCGTCGACTGGTACAGCTTCGGGTCGCGTTTCGCATTCAGGAACGCTCCGACGGCCAGGAGCAACGGAAGCGCAACGAGCACCTTCCAGTTCCTCTTCACCAGCTGGAGGTAGTCACTTATTTCCACGTCATTATCCAATCAACCGGTTTGGCCCGCGATGTCGTCAGGGAGCTACGGAGGGCAGCAATCTGCAGTCGCCCAGGATACGCCACGAGACGCTAGAGCGCCGCCGCGCCCGAGTCGGCCATTGCGGGTGTTGTCGGCTCGGGGTTGACGATGCCCGCCTCACAGAGGCTGATCAGACGTTCCTTGGCGAGTTCGTCGGCCACCGGAGCAAGCAGGGCGTTGGCCTCGTCGGGCGAGAAGCCCGGGACCGTCGCATGGGAGATCTCGGGATGGAAGGGTCGGATGTCGACCTCGCCGTCGCCGAACAGTTCCTCGTGCATCTTCTCGCCGACCCGCAGGCCGGTGTAGACGATGTCGATCGGACGCATCGCCCGGGACGCCATCAACTTGGCGACGGCGTCGATGAGCACCGGCTCGCCCATGTCGAGCACCAGCACCTCGCTGGCCCGACCGTGAACGGCGGCTTGCAGTGTGAGGGTCACAGCCTCTTCGATCATCATGAAGTAGCGCGTCGTCTCGGCGTGGGTGACGGTGATCGGCCCGCCGCGGGCGATCTGGCCCTCGAAGGTGATCAGCATCGAGCCGCGGGAACCGAGCACGTTGCCGAAGCGCACCGACAGGTACGGACGGCCGGTCTTGGCGGCCATCGTCGAGGTCAGGCGCTCGGTGGCCCGCTTGGAGTAGCCGAGGATGTTGAACGGGTTGGCGGCCTTGTCGGTCGAGATGTTGATGAACTGCTCGACGTTGTGGTTGGCCGCGGCCTGCAGCACGTTCTGGGTGCCATAGACGTTGGTCTTCAGGGCTTCGGCCGGGAATCGTTCGAGCATCGGCACATGCTTGAGCGCCGCGGCGTGGAAAACGATCTCGGGCTTGTGCGTGGCGAAGACCGAATCGACGGCACCCGCATCGCGGATGTCGCAGAGCACGACGCCCGCGGCTTCGAGATCGGCGACGCCCGACAGGCTGAGGATCAGACCGTGGAGCGCGCTCTCGTCGCGATCGAGCATCACCAGGCTGGACGGGTTGAGGCGGTGGATCTGACGGCACAGCTCCGAACCGATCGAGCCGCCGGCACCGGTGACGAGCACGCGGCGACCTTCGATGAGCGTGGCGATCTGATCGAGTTCGATCGAGATCATCCGTCGCCCGAGCAGATCGGCCTCGGTGACTCCGGAGATCGTGTCGACACCCAGCCCGTCCATCAGGCCGCCCGGGTTGCGCAGCACCAGGGCCCGCAGCCCGTGGCGCTCGATCTCGCCGACGATCTCGCGCAGCAGTTCGCGACTGGCGCTCGGCATGGCGATCAGCACCGTCTTGGCCTCGTACTGGCTGGCGACTTCGGCGATGTTCTTGCGGCCGCCCTGCACCTTGACGCCGCCGAGGGAGCGGAAGCGCTTCGAATGATCGTCGTCAAGCAACGCCACCGGACGGTACGGCGACTTCGGCTCGAGCAGGCTGGGGAGGATGACTGCGGCGGCCGTGCCGGCGCCGAAGATGATCAGCGGCTCACCTGCCACCGAACCCGAGCGATTGCGGGAGTCACGCCAGTAGCGCCACACCGCACGGGGGATGGTCATGGCGGCGAAGGCGGCCGGACCGGACAGCAGAACGGCCCGCGTCGAGTACAGCGCGTTGACGCTGACGACGAGGGCGAGCACCGTCGTGACGATCGCCACGGTCACGCCGGTGGTGCGCATTTCGTCGAATGAGCCGGGCCGCCACCCGCCACGGTAGATGCGGGTGATGAAGCCGACGACCAACTGAATAGCCGCTGCAATGCCGATGGTGGTGAGGCAACGGCTGAACGTCATCGGCGTGGTGCCACGAGAGGTGAGCAGGAACCAACTCGCACCCAGAGCGATGGCCCAGGAGCCCACATCGGCCACATAGAGTGGCAGCGAACTCTTCGGTAGCCACGCGGGCCGACTGAGTCGCATTTGAAGTGGCTGGGGGACTCCCATGTTGTTTTTCCTTCCGATTTTGCGCCCTGAGTACACGAAGAACCGCATCTAGGGGTTTGGTGTCGTTCCGCCCGACAGATTCCGAACAACAAGAAATGTACGGCAGCCCCCTGACAATCCCTAGAAGCCATCTGGCCCATTCGAGCCGCCCACGCCTAGTCACCGCCGTCACCGCCCCTGACTGGCGGGTGGCATCCCGTAGAATTCGAGGATCGATACGCTGACCGCACCCCCCAGGCACTCCGTGCGCCCCCGCCCGGCGCGACGCAAACGCGCGCCGTCGACCGGGCGTTGGGCGGCCATCTCGCTGGCCTTCGCCCCGGCGATGCAATGGATGACCGTCGCCGGCTTCGTCCCCGGCGATGCCCTCATCTTCCCGATCGTGGCGCTCGGCCTCATCGGGCGCGACCGCAACGATGCCGCCGTCGCCCGGCTGCGACGCCGGCTCCTGTTGCCGGCTGCGGTCATCGGGCTCGGCTCGACCCTCGCCCTGCTCGATATCGGGATGACGTCGTGGGCCGTCGTCACGTTGGTGAACGACGTGATCGTCACCTTCACGTTCCTTGGGGTGATGGCCTTCGTGCGGTCCCGGCAATTGTCGGCCCAGCTGATCAACCGCGCCATCATCTGCTCGGGAGTGGGAGTGTCGCTACTCCTCCTGTCGGAGCGCGGGTACCGTCCGGCGGCGACCTTCGCCGAGACGAACATGGCCGCCTACTTTGTGGCCGCCTGCTTCGTGTTCACCCTCACCCGTACCTCGACGCGAACCCGTCTGTTCGTCCTGCCGGTGATGTTCGCCGGAGTGGTCATCACCAGTTCGTTCGGCGCCCTGCTCTCACTGGGCACGGTGATGTCGTGGTACCTGTACGGCTTCATGCGCAACCGCATGCATCGCTCATCGGCGGCGGCCGTCATGCTGCTGTGGGCGGTGCTCATCGGGGGCGTCGGCCTGGCGGCCAAGGGAACGATCACCAGTCAACTGTCGACGGCAAGTTCCGATGACGGCCTGAGCACCAAACGACTCGACCGCAGCGGTGAGAACCGCAAGGTCATCTGGAGCCAAGGTCTCGACGCGCTGAAGCACGATCCGCTGGGCATCGGCCCGGGCGGGTTCAAGCCGTTGAAGATCCACGTCAAGATCGTCGACGGTCGTCTCGATGCATCGGAGATCCACCACGACACGATCGGCTATGTGGTCGAGCGGGGATACATCGGCCTGGCCGGCCTGGCGATGCTCCTCTGGGTGCTCTGGTCGGCCGGCCGCAAACGGGGCACGGTCCGCGGGCTGTTGCTGATGACGCTGGTCGCCGGGCTGTTCCGCGAGACGCTGCACTTCCGGGTGCTGTGGATTCTGATGGGACTGGCCATGGCCGCCGAACTCACCGAGGTGCCCGACAAACGGGCGTTGTTCGCCGGTCGCATGCGCGCCCGCTCCGGCGGCGTGGACGGGGTGCCCGCCACTCCGGTGGAGTTCCATCGTCCCGGTGTGCGCCGTGTCGGCCCGACGAGTCGCGTATCGTCGGCCGTCAACTCCCGGCGGGTCGCCCGCGCCGTCGAGCAGACGGCCAGGCGAAGCAACTCGCGGGTGAGCGCCGCGCTCGCCGGTGGGTCGACCGTAAAACCCGAAATGCCGCCGCGACCCCGAACGAGGGGTCGCGGCGGCCGGTGTCC
>JANMJD010000497.1:0-16739 GCA_031371195.1 Actinomycetes bacterium
TATTCGGGTTGATCGCTCCGGACTAGTGATTGAGGACCCACATCAGGCCATCTCAGACGGGGTATTCGCCACGTACTTGCACGCACGGGTTGAATCGCCCCATGGCAGAACAACCGAGGGCCGGTCCCGGCGACGCTGACGGGACCGGCCCTCGGGCCTCGGGGCATGTTGGTGGTGGCTACTTGATGCCCTTGGCGTCGGGGCCGACGACGAACCAGACGCCGCCGGAGCCTTGGCCACCGACCTCGCCGGCGGCGGTGTCGCCCGAGAAGTGGTACAGCGGCCATTTGCCGATCTTGAGTTGCTTGCCCTCGGGCGTGTCGACCGTGGTGACCAGCGACGGGTCGATGCCGTCGCCGACCACCGGGGCGTCGCCGACCAGCGCAGCCGGCCATGCCGTGGCGCAGCCGCCGGCACACGTCGGCACGCCACCGTCGCCGTCCTTGGTGAACAGGTACAGCGTCATCCCGTTCTCGTCGACCAGCACCTGGCCCAGATCGGTGTCGGCGAGGGAGATCGACGGATTCGCCGATACAGCAGCGTCGGTGGAGGCGGGCGGGGAGGCTGCCGGGCCGGCATCGGTGTACAGGCTGCCGTCGACGTTGGCGGCGAACCAGACACCGCCCGAGCCCTGGCCGTTGACGTCGCCGTTGGTCACGTCACCGGCGAAGAAGTACAACGGCGACTTGCCCGAGACGAGTTGGGTCGTGCCGTCGTCGCGGGTGGTGGTGGCGAACACGCCGACGTCGAGTCCGGGGCCGACGGCGAACGACGGGTCGACCAGCACCGGGGGCCACTGCTCGGCGCAGGTGCCTACACAGGTGCTCTTGGCGTCGACGTCGTTGGTGAAGCCGTACATCGTCAGTCCGTCGGCGCCGACCAGGACCTTGCCGAGGTCGGAGTTGCCGGCCTTGACGACGACCGCCGCGGCAGGAGCGGCTGCGGGCGACGCCGGAGCTGCCGTCGTCGCCGGAGCGGTGGTTGCCGGAGCGGTCGTTACCGCAGCTGCGGTGGCGACCGGGGCCGTAACCGGGGCGGCGGCATCGGAGCCGGACTGGCCGCAGGCGGCCAGCAGCGAAGCGGCGAGAGCGACGGGAATCAGGGCGCGTGAGGTGAACATGATGGGTCCTTTCGGGTAACGGTGGTGGTGGGTTGAGGCGGGCGGCGTCGGCTACAGCACGACGAGTTCGCCCGTCATCGTCGGGTGCACGAAGCACACGAACGAGTAGGTGCCCGGCTGGGCCGGAGCGGTGAACGAGGCAGTCCCTCCGGGATCGAGCCCGACATCGAAGGCCTCGCCCGAGACGGTGTGCGGAGCGCCGTCGAGGTTGTCGACCACTACCCTTGCTCCGGCGGCGACCGGCTGTGTCGAGAAGGTGAACCCCTCGATGGTGATCGTTGCCGGCCGGCCCGCGTCGGGCGTCGAGTCGGCAACGCCTACTTCGGTCGGGGTTGCCCCGGCCCGGACCGGTGGGGCGGACGGGCGGCTGAACAGGGCACCGGTTGTGACGGCGGCGGCCGCCATACAGATGCCGAGGGTGAGAGTGAATCGCTTGGTCACGGGAGTTCTTTCGAGGAGTAGACGGGAACGTTCGATCAGAGGCCGGGGAAGCCGACGTTCGTGAAGAACCACAGCGACGACGTCAACCACAGGCCTGTGAGCAGGGCGACGAGCAGGCCGCCGGCGACGGGAAGGGTCCATCCGGGCAGGCGTTTGACCCGCAGCAGCATCATCTTCGTGGTGAAGGCGCCGTAGAAGGCGCAGCCGAACAGGCTGTGGAGCAGAGTGCGGGTGGTGGTCGTACGCACGCCGAGCGCCCACAGGCAGTGGTACGCCACAGGCAGGCTGACCAGGAAGGCAACGGTGCCGGTCCAGCGGTGGGCCGGGGCGACCCACCGGCCGCGGATCGGCAGCTTGCCCCACATCGCCAGCGCCGAAATCATCTGGACAATGGCCAGCACGAACGCGGCGGTCGCCATCCACGCCTTGAGCGGCAGCATCCGGCGAACCTCGACGAAGACCAGGTTCGGTACCCCGGTGGCGTCGTGCACCCGACCGTAGACCCCGAGCGAGAGCGAGACGGCGCCACCGATGGCGGCGGCGATCACCATCTTGCGGCGGGCGTCCCGGCCGGGAAGCCGAGTGACGTTGGCAGGATTCGGGAGAGCGGAAGTCGTGGTCATGGCAGGTCCTCGTGGATGCGGTTGCCGAGTAGTACGACGGACCACCCCGTTCGGTTCACGGGCGATCGGATGGGCTCGATGCCGCCCAGAAGGTCGGCGACGACTTCATCCAGAAGGCGACCCAGGGCAGCATCCATCCCGAGACGTTCACCCACGGCTCCTCGGCCCAGCGTCAGAAGTGGTTCAAGGCCGGCCTGAGCACCGGTGATCCGGCCGCTTGCGACACGTTCAGCACGGCCACGGTCTGATCGTTCAGGTCACGTTTCCCCGCCGGTAGTTTCGCCGTAGCGGCGGGAATGGCTAGCCGAGCGCCCCGGCCGGCGGTACGCCATCGGGGAGCTTGGCCAGATCGACGACCACTGTCGCCGCCCGGATCGCCGTCAGCGCCGACGGTCCGCAGCGGATCTTGCACGAGCGGCTGCCACCGCCGAGGATGATCTCGGAGCGTTCCATCACCCGGCTATCGACATAGATCGGCAGGTCGGCCGGGAGGCCGAAGGCGGTCACGCCACCGATCAACATGCCGGTGAGGGCACGGGTCTCCTCGCCCGTTGCGAAGCTTGCCTTCTTCGTGCCCAGGAGCTTGCGGACGACGCGGTTGACGTCGAGCCTGGTGGTGGCGAGCACCACACAGGCCACGTAGGCCGGCGGATCGGCCCGGTTGGAAACAATGATCGTGTTCGCCGAATCTTGAGGATCGATGCCGTAGAACTCGCAGAACCGAGCCGTGTCGGCCAATTCGGGGTCGCACGGCATCACCTCGTAGGTCACCCCCAGCGCGGTGAGATGCTCGACGACGGCGAGTTCGGCAGGATCGTTCAAGGCGCTCACCCGCTGGAGATTACGTGCCGGCGGCCCGTACGATCAGGGTCGTGTCCAGCCCCGCTCGCCCGCTGCCCGCCGTGGCGCGCCGCCCGGGTGCGGGCCCGTCCGGGCGCCGCGGCTCGATCGGCTGGTGGTACGCCGGCATGATCCTCGATCTCGTGCACATGCCGCTGGTCATCGCCATGGTGTTGCTCGGGGCATCGAGATGGCATGGCACGACCTACGTCACGATCGTGACGGTGCTGGTCGTCCTGCAGATCGGCTTGATGGGGTGCCCGGTGATGGCACTCACACGGTGGATGAAACGCAAGCACGACCCGTCGTACGACGGACCATGGTCGCTGACGATGTGGATGTACCATCGCTACGGCCGCAGCGTCGGAGTGGCGATCTTCGTCTTCTTTGTCGCCCTGGCCGTCGGCCTGAGAGCCCTGTTCTTCTAGCCCACCGGGCAGCTACAGCGCGGTGCGGCGGGGCAACGTCGATCGGCTACAGGAACCTGCGCTCGAGTTCGTCGATCCGTCGCCGGAAGAACCGACGTTCCAGATCGTCGATCGTCAGATCGAGGGCCCGCAGGTAGGCGTCGGCGGCCTCGCCGGGGCGACCGAGCCGATCGAGGAACTCGGCGCGGGTCGTGTGCAGGTAGCGATAGTCGTCGAGATCGAGCCGGTCGACGATCGCCAGGGCGGCTGCGGGACCGTCGACCTCGGCCACGGCGACCGCCCGGTTCAGCTCGACGACCGGCGATCCGGTGAGCCGGGCGAGTTGCCCGTAGAGCACGGCGATGTGGCGCCAGTCCCGCTGCTCGATCGTATGCGCCGCGGCGATGGCCGCCTGAACGACGTACGGCCCATGGCCGTCGAGGGCGAGCGCTCGAGCGAGCACCGCCCGGGCACGGGCGATCTGCTCGCCGTCCCACCGTGAACGGTCCTGGTCGGCGAGTTGCACGAGCTCGCCGTCGACGTGGCGGGCATCGCGACGTGAGTCGTGGAACAACATCATCGCCAGCAGGCCGAGCGGTTCGGGCTGGTCGGGGAGCAGGTCGACCAGGGCGCGGCCGAGCCGGAGCGCCTCGGCCGCCAGGTCGCCACGACCGCTGTAACCCTCGTTGAAGATCAGATAGACCACGGCGAGCACAGCATCGAGTCGATCGGCCAGTTGCTCGCCGACCGGCACGCGGAACGGTATGCCGGCCGCTTTGATCTTGCGTTTGGCCCGCACCAGACGTTGGGCCATCGTCGGCTCGGGCACCAGGAACGCCCGGGCGATCTCGTCGGTCGTCAGGCCTCCGAGGGTGCGCAACGTCAGGGCGACCCGGGCCTCGATGCCCAGGGCCGGGTGGCAGCAGGTGAACACCAGCTCGAGCCGTTCGTCGCGGAACGTGATCGAGTTCATCGAATCGGGCACCGGGGTCAGCTCCTCGTGACTGTCGATCAACCGGGACTTGGCCGCCAGCGTCTGTTCGCGCCGGATTCGGTCGATCGCCCGGTTGCGGGCGGTCGTGATCAACCACGCCCGGGGGTGGTGGGGATACCCGTCGCGCGGCCAACGCTCAGCTGCGGTGGCGAAGGCGTCCTGCGCGGCTTCCTCGGCGAGATCGAAGTCGCCGAGGAAGCCGATCAGTGAAGCGACCACACCACCCCATTGCTCACGGAAGACCTGCTCAAGGGCCATGTGTAGTGGCTTACCAGGCCATGATCGGTCGCACCTCGATGGCGCCACCGAGCCGCGCTGCGGGAATTTGAGCGGCCAGGGCGATCGCCGCGTCGAGATCGTCGGCCTCGAAGATCAGGTAGCCGTTGATCGACTCCTTGGTGTCGACGAATGGGCCGTCGGTGACGATCGTGCGGCCATCGTGGACGCGCACGGTTGTGGCCGTCTCGGGGGGCTGCAGCCCGTGGCCCGGTGTCACCCCGGGCGTGGCATTGATCTGCTGATAGGCGGCATAGATCGCCTGTTGTTCCTCGGCCGTCAGGCTGGCCCACGCCTCCGGATCCAATGGCGTGGGTGTCGTGCCCTGGTGGATCATCAACATGTACTGCATCGTCGCTCCTCGTGGAGTGGGGGATTGGATTCTCCCCCAAGAGACGAGTGGCGCCCGCCGAAATCGACAGCCGTGGCGAATCAGCGCGAATCCGGCGGGACGCCCACCTGAACGCGACGTCAGTGGCTGGTGCGGTAGTCGCCGAACTGCTCGTCGCGTTGCGAGAGGGCGGCGGTCAGTCCGTCCTGGCGGGCGGCGGCCATGAAGTCGGCCATCGCCTTGGTGTGGGTGCCCAGGCCGCACAGTTCGGTGCCGGCGCGGATGCCGGCGCGCATTCCCATATGGTCCATCTGGCGATGCACGGTGCGCTTGTTCAGCTGCACCACCTCGGGCGGCAGGGCGGCGATGCGTGCGGCCATCTCGAGCACGGCGGCATCGAGTTCGTCGGCCGGGAAGGCCCGGTTGGCCCAGCCCTCGGCGACGGCTTCGACCCCGGAGATCGAATCGCCGGTGACCATCATCTCCATTGCCCGGCGCATGCCGAGGAACCAGGCGTGGAAGTGCATGTCGGGCACGCCGAAACGGACCGCCGGGTAACCCATCTTGGCGTCCTCGGCGATGTAGATCAGGTCGCATCCGGTGGCCAGCTCGCTGCCTCCGGCCAGGCAGTAGCCGTGGACCTGGGCGATCACGGGCTTGGCCAGATCCCAGATGCTCATCCACCCCTCGGTGACATGGCGGGGCCATTGACCCTCGCCGCCGGGGGTGTAGTACGGATACTCATGACCCTCGTTGCCATTGCCCAGGTCGTAGCCCGCCGAGAACGACGGCCCGGCCCCGCGCACGATCGAGACATGGATGTCCGGGTCCTGGTCGGCCGTGCGCAACGCATCGAGGATCGCGCCGCGCAGCGGATGATTGAGCGCGTTGCGCTTGTCGGGGCGGTTCATCGTGATCCGGCGCACATGCGCCACCGGCTCGTCGATCAGGACCAAATCGCTGCTCATGTTGAAGACCTCCACGTCTCTGCACCTCCGGCGCTGTGGACCATCTTCATGCAGGTCGCGGCTCATCGTCGGACCGAGGGTCCCGAGCGGGTGTTGAGCTGCTCAGCCGCTCGTTACACCGTGGCCCGTGCCGCCCAGGCGCGGGCGCTCACGACGAACGGCGCCGTGGGCAACATGGAGCGGCAGCAGTCGCGCAATCGATCCCGGCGGGCGTCGTCGAGACCGGCGACGTGGGCGCCGGCCGGTCCCACCCCGAGCGTGTAGGGCTCCCACCACTCCTCGAAGCTCGGGTGCTCGACCTCGACGGTGAGGGAGCACTGTTCGATGTCGCCAAGGCCCGCAGCACCGAGCAACTCCGCAAGGTGGCCGTCGCGGGCTCCTGCCAACCCGGCCTCACCGTCGACGTGCGGGTCGAGTGTGCGGGCCGCCTCCCAGAAGACGCTGAGCGGTCCGCCCCCGCCCTCGTGGTCCCACACGCATGCCGCAACCGTTCCCCCGTGGCGGGTGACGCGACCCATGTCACGAAGTCCGCCAACCGGGTCGGCCATGAAGTGAACGACCAGCTGCGCCAACGCGGCATCGAACGTGTGGTCATCGAAAGGCAGGTGCTCCGCCGACGCCTGGCGCACGTCGACGTCAGGATGTCGCCGCTGCGCGGCGGCGACGAAGGTCTCCGACGGGTCGACTGCCGACACGTCAGCCGGTCCGAGGCGTCGAACGAGTTCGGACGTCAGGGCTCCCGGGCCGCAACCGACGTCGAGGACTCGCCGGCCGGCCGCCACATCGGCGAGATCGGCCATCAGTGGCGCCAGCGGAACCGAGTACCTGCCCATGAACCGGTCGTAGGCGTCGGCCCCAACGCGAAAGCTCATGATCGGAACATACGCCGTCGCGAGCCGCCTGCAATGCGGCCGAGGGATGTGAGCGAGGCGGCCTGGCCCTCAGCGGGCTCCGTAGCCGACGAAGGCCGGGCAGCGTTCGGCCTCGATAGGGACCTGGCCCGGTTCGAGCGGGACGGCCACGTCATCGACGCGCGGGCCGACGCGAGCGGCGATCGGGGCGAGGGCGTCGAGGTCGAACCCGTAGAGCGCGGCGGCGTTGCCCGACAACATCCGGGTGACCTCGGCGGCGGGGAAGCCGCCGTAGGCCTGGCGGAGCGCCTCGGTGGAGTACGGGAAGCTGGCCTCGCGATGGGGGTAGTCGCTGCCCCACATGATCCGATCGACGCCGACGACCTCACGAGCCGGCATCTCGGAGCGGCGCATGAAACTCGCCGCGACGTGGCACTGGCGGGCCCAGTACTCCGATGGGGTGAGTGACAGGTTCGCCATCACCGGGCCGCCCCAGATGTGCTCCTGCGAACCGACGGCGGTGCGCATACGGTCGAAGAAGTAGTCGAGGCGGGCCAACTCGTCGGGCACCCACGCGGTGCCCTGTTCGGTGAACACCAGTTGCAGGTTCGGATGGCGCTCCAGCGCGCCGGAGATGAGCAGATGGGTGAGGGCTCGGTGGGAGAACCAGGTCACCTCGAGCAGGAAGATCACCACCGACTCGGGCGTGTTGCCCATCGGCGGGTTGGCACTGCCGCCGTGGTGGTTGACCGGCATCTCCAACTCCTCGCATACGGCCCACAACGGCTCGTAGTACTGCGGATCATGGAGCTGCGGGAGGAACGAGCCCGGTGGTACGCCCGGCAGCAGCACCCCGCCGAACAGGCCGTGGTCGCGGGCCCAGCGCACCTCGGCGACGGCGGCATCGATGTCGTGGAGTAGGATCTGGGCGATACCGGCCCGCCGCCCGGGAGCATCGGCGCAGAAGTCGGCCAGCCAGCGGTTGTGGGCCTGCAGGCCGGCCCAGCGACGGTTCAGATCACCCGAATCGGCCGACGGTGGCTGTGCGGTCAACGACGACGACGGGTAGAACGGCGGAATCGTGTTCGGATAGATCACCTCGGCGACGATGCCGTCGTCCTCCAGGTCCTGCAGGCGGCGCGCCGAATCCCAGTTGCGCGCCCCGTCGTCGCCCTTCAGGTCCTCGTACGGGTTGACGAAGGTCGGCAGCCACGCGTCGAAATCGTCGAGCCAGCTGCGTTCCAGATACGGCCGGTAGTCGCCGATCGATCCGCCGCCGTGGCAATCGGCTGAGATCACCGTATATCGATGGCTTGTGTCCATGGTCGACCCTTCTGCGGCTCTCGGAGCCGACAACCCACATGGCGAAGAACTACTAACCCAACCGTAGGTGTGGGCGACGGCCGCGTCGTTACCGCACATCTGACGACCCGTCAGATTGTACGGGGCACAACGTGCCATGCTGGCGCGATGCCGATGTTGATCCTCCGCTACGACCTGCGCCTTCCCCCTGTGGGTGCCACACCGACCCCGGTCACCGGGGCCGGCCAATACGCGGCAATGCTCGAACAGTGTCGCTGGGGTGACCGCGTCGGCGTCGACATGGTCGTGCTCTCCGAGCACCACGGGGCGCCCGATTCGTTCATGTCTGCGCCCCTGACGATCGGGGCCGCAGTGCTGGGGGCGACGTCGAAGGTCAACGTCAACATCTCGGCGCTGCTGGCGATCATGCACAACCCGATCCGCCTGGCCGAGGAGCTCGCCGCCATCGATCTGATGTTCCCCGGACGGATGTCGGTGATCCTCGGTACCGGGTACCGCCAGGAGGAGTTCGACATGCTCGGCATCACGTTCAAGGAGCGCAACGAACTGCTCGAAGCCTGTGTGACGACGATGCGCCAGGCGTGGACGGGGGAGTACTTCGAATACCAGGGGCGCCAGGTGCGGGTCACTCCGACGCCCGGCACGCCCGGTGGGCCGATGATGATGCTGGGCGGCTCGAGCGAACAGGCGGCTCGACGGGCCGCCCGACTGCGCTGCATCTTCACCTCGGCGATCGGGACGCCGTCATTGGGCGAGGCCTACTACGACGAGTGCGCCAAGGTCGGCTTCCAGGGATTCGCCTCGCTGCCTCACGGCGCCGGGTTCATCCATGTCTCGATGGATCCCGAGCGGGACTGGGAACGCATTGCCCCCTACGCCTTCCACGAGGCCCGGACGTATGCGTCGTGGCAGCGCAAGGGCCAGTCGTCGTCGGTCACCGTCAAACAGGCCGACACGATCGACGACCTCAAGGCGTCCGGCGTCTACCAGGTGCTGACACCCGACGAGTTCGTCGAGCAATGGCAGTCGTCGAGCCCGTTCGAGGGCATGGTTCTGCACCCCTTGATGGGCGGCATCCCGCCCGAGTTGGCCGCCGAAAGCCTCGAACTGATCGAGCACGACGTCCTCCCGCGCATCAAACCAGCGTGACGATCCTGGATACATGATTCGCCCGGCGATCTGCGTCGGATTTCCCTCGAGGGGCGCAGTCGACTGAACAAGGAGCATCGTGATCGACCGGGATGTACGTCGGGCGAGGCTGCGCGGCAGCGCTACGGTGAACAGAATGCCAGCCGCTGACCGGCGTCAGTCGATCCCCGGCCGATGAGCCGGATCGTCCGACATGAGCGGGATCGCCGAATCCTGCGGTTGGCAATGCCGGCGCTCGGGACGCTGGCGATCGAACCGCTGTACGTGCTGGTCGACACGGCGATCGTCGGGCGGATCGGGACGGACGCGCTGGCCGGTCTGGGTATTGCCTCGACGGTGTTGTTGACGGTCAGCGTCGTCGTCGGGTTCATGGAGTACGGCATCACGCCCGATGTCGCCTTCGCCCACGGGCAGGGCGACGCCCACAAGGCCCGGGTGGCGGCCACCGATGCGCTGTGCCTGACGATGCTGCTTGGTCTGCCGGCGTGCGCAGTGGTCGGCGGCCTGGCCCGGCCGATCGCGTCGTTGCTCGGCGGCAAGGGTGCGGTGCTCGACGCCGCCACGACCTATCTGCGAATCAGCTCGCTCGGCCTGCCGTTCGTGATGGTCGCCTACGTCGGTCATGGGGTGATGCGGGGCGTCAACAATCTGCGCCGGCCGTTGATCATCGTGTTGATCGCCAATGTGATCAACGTGATCCTCGAGATCGTCGCCGTGTGGTGGCTCGACCTCGGCATCGCCGGCTCGGCGTGGAGCACGGTTGTCGTCCAGATGCTCGCCGCCGGCTTCTTCATCGCCGTGCTCACACCGCACCTGACCAAGGTCCGCCCGGCGTGGATTCGCATCAAACCCCTGCTCGTGACAGGTCTGCATCTCGGGCTGCGGGGAATTGCCATGCTCGCCGTGTGGATCACGATCACGTCCGTCGCGGCCCGCACCGATACGCCGACGCTGGCTGCAAACCAGATCGCCGCCCAGCTGTTCCTGTTCCTCGCTCTCGGTCTCGACGCGTTGGCGATCCCCGCCCAATCGCTGGTGGCCGGAGCGCAGGGCGGTGGCGATACCGATGAGGCCCTGGCCATCGGATGGTCGAGCAACCGGCTCTCGCTGTGGTGCGCAGTTGCGCTCGCCATCGGCCTGGCGGCAACGTCCGCCGTACTCCCCACGTTGTTCACCAGCGACGGCGCGGTCGCCGACCGAGCCACCGCCGCCCTGTTGATCCTGGCCGTGATGCAGTTCCCCGGGGCCGTCGCCTTTGCCCTCGACGGCGCCCTCATCGGGGCCGAGGACGAGAAGTACCTCGGTCGCGCCGCCGTGACCAATCTGGCGGCCTTCGCCCCGCTGGTCATCGCCACGCTGATCTGGCCGCGACTGGGGATCATCGGACTGTGGGGTGCCCAACTGACGTGGATGGTCATGCGGGCCGTCGTCAACGCTCGTCGCTGGTCGAGCCGCCGATGGGCATCGGACCGCCAGGTCGGTTCGATCGCACAGTGACGCCCGGGCGTCGCACTGAACGGGTCGTGCCGCGCCCGGCTACAGCGCGTCGAGCAGCGCCGGCAGTTCACCGAGGTGGGAGATCCGGTGGATGTCGGCGGGCACATCGGTCCACGGATCACCGAAGATGTCGTGCCACACCGGGATCAGCCCGGCGCCCAACGCCCCGAGCACGTCGCTCTTGATCGAGTCGCCCACGTAGACCGTGCGCTCCGGTGGTACACCGAGATGCTCGCACACCGTCATGAACGCCTCGGGGTGTGGCTTGACCGTTTCGCTCGGCGCGGCGAGGCAGACCTCGAACCAATCGTTCAGCCGTAACCGTTCCGCCTCGGTGTCGATCATGTGATTGTTCGACAACACCGCCAGGCGGGTCTGGTCGACGAGGACATCAAGGGTCGGCACGGTGTGGGGGAAGAACCCGACCCACAGCTCCTCGTCGAACCGCTTGGCCAGCAATGCCACCTCGTCGGGCGACAGCCAATCGAGCACCTCGGGCCAGATGCGGTCACGGCGGTGATGCAGCGCCCACGTATTGCGATGCCACACATGGGCACCATCGGGCGCCGTGAGCCACAGTTCGCGGCGGCAGTAGTCGAGCAGGGCATCGGCACACCGATCGTCGACCGTCTCTCGCAGGCCGCGAACGATCGATGTCCACCAGTCGATCAGGGTGTCATCGAGGTCGAAGACAACCGCGTCGAACGAGGGGCGGCGCGACACCACGATGAAATCCGATCTATTCGTGGATGACAACCCGGCTGCCCATCGGCAGCCAGTTCTCGCCCCAGATCATGTCCATCGCCAGGTTGGTCACCCGGATGCAGCCGTGCGACGCCGGATAGTTCGGCACATTGGGCGCTCCGTGGACGGCAACGCCACCGGTGACGAACCGAGGTCGGTACAGCGTGCCGAGGGTGCCCTCGTAGCGGGGTTCATCGACGGTTTTGTAGATGCGATACGAACCGGTCGGGGTGATGGCGATGCCTGTGGAGCGCTGGCCAGGGTTCTTCTTGTCGGGCTCGTCGTAGGAGTAGTTGCCGCCGGTCGAGACGTGGATGACCCACACCGTTGCCCCGCCCCGCACGATGAACAGCACCTGGTGGCCCTTGTCGACCTCGAGGTAGTCGCCGCCACCCAGGCTCGGGGTCGGCACACACAACGAGGTGTTCAACTTCGACGCGATGAGCTCATCGATCTTGCCGGTGGTCGGCAGGCCGTTGAGGAATTGGAAGGCCATCACCGACTGGACGGTGGTCAGCCCGTAGTTGCCGTCGGAACCGGCGTTCCAGTAGCCGAGAGCCCGTAGGCGGGTCTGAGCATTGGCCACCGACTCGGGGCTGGACCCGATGGTGATCGCCTCGACGGGCGAGCCGGCGAAGCCGACACATCCGGCCGGGGTCGGGTTGACGTTCTGCGGCGCGCCGAAGGTTGCGGTGGTGGCGGCACCGGTGTAGTACCCGGCCACGTCGGCGATCACATTGCCGCCACCTTCGAGGAACACGTCGAAGCCCCGGGCCGATACGGGAACGGTGGCGTGGTTCGGCAGCGTCTGCGCGGCGCGGGTCAGGTTGATGTTCGACGTGAGCCGGCTCTTCGTCGCCGGATCGTTGGCACCCGCTGGGGTGACGCTGGCGTACCCGGCCTGCAGCGAATCGGTCACGGTGACGTTGAGCACGACGGCGGCCACGTCGGGCCGGTTGATCGCCGGGTTGCTCGAGACGGCAACCTCGGCGTTCCACCCGGGGAGCAGCATGCCGGCAACGCCGCCGGGGCTGAGCGCCGCCCGGCGGGTGTCGAGGAACCGGGTGGGCGCGGCCAGCGGCACGAACAGGCCCTTGGTGTCGGTGGCCGCAGCGGCGCCGGTGAAGGTGCCGATGAGATCGACGATCACCTGGCCCCCGGTCTCGCCGTACACGTTGAAGTTGCCGGCCGCGTCGAGCGGCACGATGACCTGATTGGCCGAGGTGTGCAGGAACCCCCGGGAGTTCAGATTCGACACATTCGGACGGACCTGGCCGGCGGGGAAGACCGTCCAGTAGCCGGCCGCATTGGCGATCGTCGTCACGTTGAGCACCGCCGCCGAGGCTCCCGCACCACCCGGTACGGCGACCGTGCGCACCTCGTCGGCGGCGATCGCGGTGAGTCCCGACACCCGCGTGTCGAGGATGCGTTGGGGGTTGGCGAGCGGGGCGAACCGACCGGACTTCGAGGTGGGCGCAGGGGCGTAGTAGCCGAGGAAGTCGACGAGCAGGTTGCCACCCGCCGAGCTGTAGACGTCGACGATGCCGCTCGCTCCGACCGGCACGGTGACCAGGTTGGGGGTGGCCAGCCCGTCGCCGTCGAGGGCGGCGCGTTCGTCGATATTCAGGTTCGAGGCGTCGGGCAGCGTGCCGTCATGGGGGAAGACGGTCCAGTATCCGGCGGCGGACGGGCCGAGCGCGGTGATGTTCAACACCGCAGCCACGACTGCTCCGGCGGCCGGACGAGGGGCGACGCCGGTCAGGTTGACCGAGACGGTCTGCTCGGCGCCGATCGGGCCGGACTGGCGGGTGTCGAGCAGTCGCTCAGGGCTCGGCAGCGGCACGTATGCCGCCGTCGTGGCCGGGGCGGCACTCGCAACGGTCGGGGCCAGGCCGACAGCCAGGCCCCCCGTGAGAGTGGCCGCGCTGAACAACAGTCCTGTCAGACGAGTGCCCATCGGGACAGGCTAGCCAACCGATTCCACCCGGGAGTGGGTTTCGGCGCGAGACTCGCCGATCATGAGCGATCAACATCTTCTCGTCGAACGGGAGGGGGACATCGTCACGGTCACCCTCAATCGTCCGGAAAAGCGCAACACGCTGGCCATCGACGTCCTACTCGATCTCGGTCGGGCAATGCGCGAGATCGGTGCCGGCGACGCCCGCGGCGTCGTGCTGGCGGCCAACGGCCCGGTGTTCTCGGCCGGGCACAACTTCGCCGACCTGTACGACGTGCCGCTCAACGACGTCCGCAAGCTGTTCCAGGTGTGTACCGACACGATGGACGCCATCCAGTCGATCCCGCAGCCGGTGTGTGCCAAGGTTCATGCGCTGGCGACCGCCGCCGGCTGCCAGCTGGTGGCGACATGCGACCTGGCCGTGGCCAGCGACCAGGCCAGTTTCGCCATTCCCGGGGGCAAGGGTGGGCTGTTCTGCCATACGCCGCTGGTCGCCGTGGCCCGCAACGTCGGGCGCAAGCGGGCGCTCGAGATGGCCATGACCGGCGACGCCATCGACGCCCATACGGCGGCCGAGTGGGGATTCGTCAACAGGGTGGTGCCCGCCGACGAACTCGACGCGGCGACCCTCGATCTGATCCGTCGGGCGACGCGTGGCAGTGCGCTGGCCAAGGGGATGGGCAAGCAGTCGTTCTACGCCCAGATCGACCTCGATCAGCCCAAGGCCTACGCCTATGCCATCGAGATCATGTCGGCGGGGGCCCGCACCGAGGATGGCCAGGAAGGCATCGCCTCGTTCCTCGAGAAGCGCAAGCCGGTGTTCAAGAATCGCTGAGCGGCCGCAACCCGACTGATCCACGGCACTGGTCGGTACCGTACGGATGGCATGAGTCGGTCGTGGGTGCCCGTCGTCGTCGTTTGCGCGGGCGCCTGGCTTGTCGGGGCGTGCGCCTCGTCCCCGGCCGCCGGCGGGGTGTTGCGGAGAGGCGACTGCGCCACGGGTGAGCCATCGACCGGGCGCCCCTTGCATGTCGTGACGACCGTCGCGCCGATCACGTCGATCGTCGCCAACATTGCGGGTGGGACGAATACGCAGGTCACCGGCCTCGTGCCCGAAGGGGTCAACTCGCACACCTTCGAGCCACCCCCGTCGGCGGCCGAGGCAATGGCCGGTGCCGACGTGTTGTTCCTCAACGGCCTCGGCCTCGAGGATGCGACCAAGGATCTGGCATTGACCAACCTGTCGAAGTCGGCGACGTACTGTGAGCTGGCCTCGACGATCCTGCCTGCCGGCGACGAGATATACGACTTTTCCTTTCCGAAGTCCGGCGGCAAACCCAACCCCCATGTGTGGACCGACCCGCCGATGGCCAAGGCCTTCGCCAATGTGGTGCGATCCACCCTCGCGATGCGTGATCCGGCGAACGCCGCGACATACGAAAAGAACTTCGCCGCCTTCGCCGCCAAGGCCGATGCGTTGGACCAGGCGATGGTGGTGGCGACGAACTCGTTGGCACCGGCCGATCGCCAGTTGTTGACCTATCACGACGCCTACGCCTACTTTGCCCGTCAGTACGGCTGGCAGATCGTCGGAGCGATCCAGCCGTCGTCGTTCAACGAACCTTCGCCCAAGGAGGTGGCCAAGTTGATCGATCAGATCCGTCAACTGAAGGTCAAGGCCGTGTTCGGCTCCGAGGTGTTCCCCTCACCGGTGTTGGAACAGATCGGAGCCGAGACCGGTGTGCGCTACGTCGATCAGTTGCGCGACGACGATCTGCCCGGCGCTCCGGGCGATCCCGAGCATTCGTGGCTCGGTCTGATGCGCTTCGACTTCGTGACAATCGTCGATTCGCTCGGCGGCGACGCCACGGCACTGCGGTCGCTCGACACGTCCGACGTGGCCCTCGATCAGGCGGTGTATCCCCAATGAGGCCCTCCACCGGAACATCGGGCGCACCGCTGGCCACGTTCGACCATGTCTCGCTCGGATACGGCGGCGGCCCGGTCGTGCAACACGTCGATCTGGTTGTGGGGGCCGGGGAGTTCGTCGGGATCGTCGGGCCGTCGGGCTCGGGCAAGACGACGCTGCTGCGAGCGTTGATCGGGCGGATGGCGCCGACCTACGGCTCGATCGCCCGGCGCGATGGTCTGCGAGTCGGCTATGTCCCTCAGGTCGAGACGGTCGACTGGAACTTCCCCGTCACCGTCGGCGAGGTCATCCTGATGACTCGCACGGCTCGGCGATGGTCGCCGCGAGCGACGGCCGCCGAGCGGGCCGAGGTGAACCAGGTCCTCGAGCGCCTCGGGCTCTCGGATCTCGGCGACCGGCACATCCGTGAACTGTCGGGCGGCCAACAGCAACGGGTGTTCCTGGCCCGGGCGCTGCATCAACGGCCCGACCTGCTGGTGCTCGACGAACCGACATCGGGGGTCGACGTCCGCACGCGCCACGAGATCCTCCACCTCCTCGCCGATCTCAACGACGAGGGGATGGGGATCGTGCTGACGACCCACGATCTCAACGGTCTGGCCGCCCACCTGCCTCGGCTGGTGTGCTTCAACCGCACGGTGATCGCCGACGGGCCGCCCCTGGCCGTACTGCGGCCGTACGTACTCGAACGAACGTTCGGGGCGCCGATGGAGGTCCTCGAACACGGCGGCATGCCGGTCGTGCTCGACGGCGGTCTGGGCGACGTCGCCCGCCGACTCCGAGGAATCGCCTCGTGAGCCCGATCTCCGAGTTCTTCAAACCGTTCGAGTTCGCATTTTTCCGACACGGTCTGATCGTGTCGGTACTTGCCGGGGCGGTGTGCGGCCTGATCGGTGTGTACGTCGTCCTGCGCTCGATGAGTTACATCGGCCACGGTCTCTCCCACGCCGTGTTCGGCGGGGCGGCGGCTGCCGCGGTGATGAACATCAACTACTTCCTCGGCGCCGGCCTGTGGGGGGTCGCATCGGGCCTGGTCATCGGCCGAGTTGCCCGGCGGCGAATCATCGGCGCCGATGCGGCGATCGGGGTGGTGACGACGGCGTCGTTCGCCATCGGCATCGTGCTGTTCAACCGCTTCGGCCAGGCTCGGCGCAGCCTCGACGCAGTGTTGTTCGGTGACATTCTCGGCGTGAAGCTCAGCGACGTATTCATCGTCGCCGGTGTCTCACTCGCCGTTGCAGCAGTCGTCTGGTTCGGCTACCGCCGGTTGCTGTTCGCCACCTTCGAT
>JANMJD010000512.1:0-24010 GCA_031371195.1 Actinomycetes bacterium
CCGGGGCGATCGGTACCAAACGCTGTTGGGCATCACCGGCTCCGGTAAGAGCGCCACGATCGCGTGGACGATCGAGCAGACCCAGCGTCCGACCCTGATCCTCGCCCCGAACAAATCGCTGGCGGCTCAGCTCGCTCAGGAGATGAAGGAGTTCTTCCCCAACAACCGGGTGGAGTACTTCGTCAGCTACTACGACTATTACCAGCCCGAGGCGTACATCGCCTCCAGCGATACGTACATCGAGAAGGACTCGTCGATCAACGACGAGATCGACCGACTCCGTCACTCGGCGACGGCAGCGTTGTTGACCAGGCGCGACGTGATCGTGGTCGCCTCCGTCAGCTGCATCTACGGCATGGGCAACCCCGAGGAGTACAAGGGGTCGCTGCTCGAACTGCATACCGGGGTCGACTACGACCAGCGGTCGATCCTGCGCCGTCTGGTCGATCTGCAGTACGACCGCAATGACGCCACCCTCGGCCGCGGCAAGTTCCGGGTCCGCGGCGACACGATCGAGATCCATCCCTCGTACGAGGAGGCGGTGCTGCGTGTCGAGATGTTCGGTGACACGGTCGATCGCATCACCTTCATCGATCCGCTCACCGGCGAACAGCTGCGTGACCTGTCGCAGGTGATGGTCTTCCCCGCCACCCACTACGTCGCCGGCGACGAGCGCATGCGCAAGGCGGTGATCGGCATCGAGGCCGAGCTGCAGGAACGCCTGGCCCTGTTCGAGACGGAGAACAAGCTGCTCGAAGCCCAGCGCCTGCGAATGCGTACGCAGTACGACCTGGAGATGATCCAGGAGGTCGGCTATTGCAACGGCATCGAGAACTACTCGATGCACATCGACGGCAGGTCGCCGGGGGAGCCCCCGTTCACCTTGATCGACTACTTCCCGAAGGATTTCCTCCTCGTCATCGACGAGTCGCACGTCGCTGTCCCGCAACTCCATGGCCAGTACATGGGCGACCTCAGCCGCAAGGACATCCTGGTCGAGCACGGTTTCCGGCTCCCCTCGGCCCGCGACAATCGTCCGCTGCGTTTCGAGGAGGTGATGGAGCGGCTCAACCAGGTCGTCTTCCTGTCGGCGACTCCGGCGCAGTACGAGCTACGCGTCTCGCAGCAGATCGTCGAACAGATCGTCCGCCCGACAGGGCTGGTCGATCCCGAGGTCATCGTGCGTCCGACCAAAGGCCAGATCGACGATCTGATCGAGTCGATCAAGGAGCGCACCGACAAGGGAGACCGGGTGCTCGTCACCACGCTGACCAAGAAGATGGCCGAGGATCTCACCGAATACCTGCTCGAACAGGGCTTGCGGGTCCGGTACCTGCACTCCAACATCGACACCATCCAACGCATCGAGATCCTCCGGGGCCTGCGCCTCGGTGAGTTCGACGTGCTCGTCGGTATCAACCTGCTGCGTGAGGGGCTCGATCTGCCCGAGGTCTCGCTCGTGGCCATTCTCGATGCCGACAAGCAGGGCTTCCTCCGCTCCGAGACGTCCTTGATCCAAATGATCGGCCGCGCCGCCCGCAACGTCGACGGCCAGGTGGTGATGTACGCCGACACGGTGTCCGATTCGATGCGGTCGGCGATCAGCGAAACGCATCGTCGGCGCGGTCTACAGATCGCCTACAACGCCGAGAACGGCATCAACCCCCAGACCATCCGCAAGGCCGTCGGTGACATTCTGTCGATGCTGCGCCCGGCCGAGGGCTCGCCGGTGCCAGGCAAGGACCGACGTCGCCAGCGGGAGCGTGACAAGGTCCAGCGCGAACTCAAGACGCTCCCTCAACAAGAGCTCGCCCGCTTGATCCAGACGCTCGAGGAGGAGATGCACCAGGCAGCCGAGGAACTCAAGTTCGAGTACGCCGCCCGCTTGCGCGACGAGGTCAAAGACCTGCGACGCGAGCTGCGCGACGCCGGCTGAGATCCGTTCGTCGCGGTCAGCACCACGTCAGGAACACATCCTGAGGTGATCGACGCGTCGCTCTGAGCGAGAATGTGTTACACTTTGATGACGAACAGGGAACGAAGATTACGAACAGGGTGACAAAAGTCATCGGAACGTTGTCGCGTTGCCGAGCGTCATATGTATCAACGCCACTATCTGGGATATGTATCAATGGCATTCGTCTGGGCTCTAGATGAGTGTTGCGGGCCTGAAAGAAGGAGGAAAAGAGTGCTCCAGTTGACAATGGTGGGATTCGGCGCACTCGGCGATGACATGGCGGTCATCATGCTCAGTGCAGCGGCGGCCTTCAGCCTCGCTCTCGCCCTATGCCTGCGTCAGCCCCGACACCAGTCCTCCCGAGGTCGGTTGTCACAGTCCGATCGCGAACTCGAACAGAACAGGAACATCGAACACCAGTTCGACATGCTGAGGTAGTCTGAAACATGTGACTGTCTCACTAGCCTCGCCCCGATGAGCGACAAGATCGTCGTCCGCGGAGCGCGGGAGCACAACCTCAAGAACGTCTCGGTCGAACTCCCGCGCGACAAGCTGATCGTCTTCACCGGCCTGTCCGGTTCCGGCAAGTCGTCACTGGCCTTCGACACGATCTACGCCGAAGGCCAACGACGGTACGTCGAGTCGCTGTCGGCCTACGCTCGCCAGTTTCTGGGCCAGATGGACAAGCCCGACGTCGACTTCATCGAGGGGCTGTCACCGGCAATCTCGATCGACCAGAAGTCGGCGTCGCGCAACCCTCGTTCGACCGTCGGCACGATTACCGAGGTCTACGACTACCTGCGGCTGCTCTACGCCCGGATCGGCGTGCAGCACTGCCCCAACGATGGAACCCGGCTGGGTCGCCAGACGCCGCAGCAGATCGTCGATCGGGTGCTGCAACTTCCCGATGGGGCGCGCTTCCAGGTGCTCGCCCCGGTGGTCCGCGGCCGCAAGGGAGAGTACGACACGCTTCTCGCCGACCTGTCGGGCCAGGGCTTCGTGCGGGCCCGGATCGATGGCACGGTGGTCGACATCGCCGACTTCCTCAATAGCGGCGAGAAGCTCGCCCGCTACGAGAACCACACCATCCAGGTGGTCGTCGACCGCCTGGTGAAGCGCGACGGTCTGGAACGACGGTTGACCGACTCGCTGGAGACAGCGTTGCGTCTCGCCGACGGCGTGGTCGAGATCGAGATGGTGCCCCGCGAGGGCGAATCGTCCGACGACGAGATCCTCACCTTCAGCCAGCACATGGTCTGCTCGGTCTGCGGTACGAGCTACGACGAGCCGGCCCCACGCAACTTCTCGTTCAACTCGCCGTACGGCGCCTGCGAAAAGTGCGATGGCCTGGGCACCAAGTACGAAGTCGATCCCGACCTGGTGATTCCCGATTCCGACCTGGCGCTGGCCGACGGAGCGATCGCACCGTGGCGTAGCGCCAATACGCAGTACTTCCAGCGGATGATCGAGTCGGTGGCCGAGGCGTTCGAGATAGACGTCAAAGCCCCGTGGTCGAAGCTGACCGATGATCAGCGCACCGTCGTGCTCGAAGGTCTCGACGGCAACGTGACGGTGAAGTACAAGAACCGTTACGGGCGAACGCGGCAGTACTCCACGGCGTTCGAAGGCGTGTTGCCGTGGATTCGCCGCCGCCATACCGAGGCCGAGAGCGACTGGTCGCGCGAGCAGTACGAGTCGTACATGCGCGAGGTGCCGTGCCCGGCGTGCGGGGGAGCGCGGCTCAAGCCGGCCACCCTGGCGATCACGATCAACGACAAGCACATCGCCGAGGTCTGCGACATGCCGATCGGCGAGTCGTCGAAGTTTCTTGCCGCGCTCGAACTCAGCGAGCGCGACAAGATGATCGCCGAACGGGTCACCAAAGAGGTCAACGCCCGGCTCGGCTTCCTGCTCGATGTGGGCCTCGACTACCTCTCGCTCTCCCGCAATGCCGGCACGTTGGCGGGTGGCGAAGCACAGCGCATTCGTCTCGCCTCGCAGATCGGTTCGGGCCTTGTCGGGACGCTGTATGTGCTCGACGAACCCTCGATCGGCCTGCACCAGCGCGACAACCGCCGCTTGATCGACACCCTGATCCGGCTTCGCGATCTGGGCAACACCGTCCTCGTCGTCGAACACGACGAGGAGACCATCCGTGAGTGCGACTGGATCGTCGACATCGGCCCGGGGGCGGGGGAGCATGGTGGCGCCGTTGTCTATTCGGGCCTGGTCAAGGGCATCGGCAAGGCCAAGGATTCGATCACCGGGCAGTACCTCACCGGCAAGCGCACCATCCCGGTTCCTGCCAAGCGACGCCCGACGGGCGACGATTGGCTGACCGTCCGCGGGGCGCGGGAGCACAACCTGCGCGACATCGATGTGTCTTTCCCGCTCGGATGTTTCGTGGCGGTCACCGGCGTGTCGGGGTCGGGCAAGTCGTCGCTGGTGCGTGACATCCTGCTGCCGTCGCTGATGCAGCGGATCTACAAGTCGAAAGAGGCTCCCGGTCGTCACAAGTCGGTCGACGGTATCGACAAGCTCGACAAGGTCATCGACATGGACCAGTCGCCGATCGGCCGCACGCCCCGCTCGAATGCGGCGACCTACACCGGGGTGTTCGACCACGTCCGCAAACTGTTCGCCACGACGGCCGAGGCCAAGGTTCGCGGGTACATGCCCGGCCGATTCTCGTTCAACGTGTCGGGCGGTCGCTGCGAGGCATGCTCCGGCGACGGCACGATCAAGATCGAGATGCACTTCCTGCCCGACGTCTACGTGCCGTGCGAGATCTGCAAGGGTGCGCGCTACAACCGCGACACGCTCGACATCACCTTCAAGGGCAAGAACATCGCCGAGGTGCTTGACATGCCGTGCTCCGAGGCGGTGTCGTTCTTCGCCAACCAGCCGGCCATCTCGCGGCACATGCAGACGCTCGTCGACGTGGGCCTTGGTTACGTCCGGCTCGGACAGCCTGCCCCGACGCTCTCGGGTGGCGAGGCCCAACGCGTGAAACTCTCGTCGGAGCTGGCCAAACGATCCACCGGCCACACGATCTATCTGCTCGACGAGCCGACCACCGGCCTGCACTTCGAGGACGTGCGACGACTGTTGACGGTGCTGTCGCGGCTCGTCGATCAGGGCAACACCGTGCTGGTCATCGAACACAACCTCGACGTGATCAAATCGGCCGACTGGATCGTCGATCTCGGCCCCGAAGGCGGCAACGGCGGCGGCTTGGTCGTCGCCGAGGGCACCCCCGAACATGTCGCCACGGTAGAGGCCAGCTGGACCGGCAGATTCCTCGGCAAGGTCCTGAGCGGATAGAACTCGGCTTCGACGACCTCGGAGGAATGCCCCCGCGAGGCTCCCTCGGTGGTTGGCCGGAGCGGCCGATCAGGCGTGATAGACAACGCCCATGAGCGCATCTGATGTCCATTTGGCCGGCCGACTTGGCGATCCCGCCCGGAGCCTCGGCACCGATCCGCGGGCCGATCCACGGCTGGTCGCCGCGGCGGCCATGCTCGGGCTCGATCAGTTGGCCGGGGTATCACCGGTGACCAGCGAGTCCCCATTGGAGGAGATCCTCACCGTGATCTCCGCCACCGAGGAGATGATGGGCGCAGGGTTCACGATGATGCTCGACGGGGCCGAGGCTCCCGCCGGCGTCGTGCGCCGCACCGAGACGATCACCGGCATCGACGGCAACGAGATCCTGCTGTTCATCCATCATCCCGCAGACCATCGGCCGGGAGAGACGGCCGATCTGCCGGCGATCGTGCACACCCACGGCGGCGGGATGAGCCTGCTGTCGGCGGCCGACCTCGGCTACCAGCTATGGCGAGATGACCTCGCCGCCCACGGGGTGCTCGCCGTCGGCGTCGAGTGTCGCACCGCCGGTGGCAAGCTCGGCCCGCACCCGTTCCCGGCCGGGCTCAACGAGTGCGCTGCGGCGGCGCGCTGGGTTTTCGGGAACCGGGCCGCGCTCGGAGTGTCGAAGGTCGTCATGTCGGGCGAGTCGGGTGGCGGCAACCTGTCGCTGGCCACCTCGTTGAAGGCCAACGCCGAGGGGTGGATCGACGAGATCGCGGGCGTCTACGCCCAGTGTCCGTACATCTCGGGCCAGTACGCCAAGCCGCCGGTCGAACTGACGTCGTTGTACGAGAACGACGGCTACTTCCTGGCCTGCGACAACATGGGGGCGATGGTCACGGCCTACGATCCCGAACGCCGGCATGCCGAGAACCCGCTGGCCTGGCCGTTGGGGGCGACCCGCGACGACCTCGTCGGCCTGCCTCCCCACGTCGTCTCGGTCAACGAACTCGACCCGTTGCGCGACGAGGGTCTCGCCTACGCCCGCAAGCTGCTCGCCGCCGGCGTGTCGACCGTCATGCGCACCGTCAACGGCACGTGTCACGCGGGCGACCTGTTGTTCCGCGTCGCCATGCCCGACGTCTACTCCGCCTCGTTGCGCGATGTCGCCGGCTTCGCTCGCTCGGTGTAGCCACGGACATCTATCTACCTGTGCCAGATCGGGTAGACGCAGAGTGCTATACCGTCTACCATTGAACTCATGGTGACGAAGACGGCGCTCAACATTGATCGAGACCTCGTCGGCCGGGCGGCCGAAGTTCTGGGTACGCACGGCACGACCGAGACGATCGACGCGGCCCTCCGGCAGATCGTCGCAATTGCGGCAAGAGAACGCCTACTCGAGCGGATCCGCTCGATGCCGGCGGTCGACCGCGACGCAATTCTGCGTAGCTGGGACTGACCGTGGCGACTCACCTCATCGACAAGTCTGCCTGGGTGCGCCTGTTCGATCACGGGGTCGAGTCGACCTGGCCGGCCAAGCTGACGTCGGGAGGTCTGGCGATCACCGGCGTATCGATGATCGAGGTCCTGGTCGGTTCGCGAACTTCCGCAGAGTTCCAGCGCGATCGAGTCGACCTCGGCGCACTCCCGCGGCGTGCCGTGACCGAGCAGATCATCGACCGGGCGATCGAAGTTCAGGGATTGATGGTCGCCCGAGGAACTCATCGTGCTCCGAGCCCTGCCGATCTGATTCTTGCGGCGTGTGCCGAGCAGAACGGGCTGACGGTGCTCCACTACGACAAGGACTTCGATCTCATCGCCGAGGCCTCCGGCCAACCCACCGAATGGTTGGCTCCCGCCGGAACGTTGGCGTAGGTGTACCGAGCAGGGTTTGCCTGAGCTTCTGCGGACAAGTCCCACAGGTTGAACTCTCCTGCCAATCCGGCGGCCTGTTCGGCTGGGTGGACGGGGTCGCGGCGTAGTCTGACGGGGTGGTGAAACGTCCGCCGGCAGGCTCGATTCCCGAGGGACCGGGCTCGTATCAGTTCAAGGACGAGCACGGCCGGGTGATCTACGTCGGCAAGGCGTCCTCGCTGCGGCAACGCCTGTCGAACTACTTCCAGGACCCGCGCAACATGCATCCGCGCACCGCCCAGATGGTCGCCACGGCGACGTCGGTGGAGTGGATCGAGGTGCGCAACGAGGTCGAGGCACTGATGCTCGAGTACTCGTTGATCAAGCAGTTCCGGCCCCGGTTCAACATCCGGCTACGCGACGACAAGAGCTATCCGTTCCTGGCGATCACCGTCGATGAGCAGTACCCCCGGGCAATGGTGATGCGCGGTTCGAAACGCAAAGGCACCAGGTACTTCGGGCCATACGGGCATGCGTATGCCATCCGCGACACGCTCGATCTGCTGTTGCGGACCTTCCCGATCCGTACGTGTTCGCCGGCCAAGTTCAACCAGCATCACCGACTCGGCAAGCCGTGCCTGCTGTTCCACATCGAGAAGTGCTCGGGCCCGTGCGTCGGCGAGATCGAGGAGATGCCGTACCGCCAACTGGTCGTCGACCTGAGCGAATTCCTCGACGGCGACACCGACGAGATCGTCAAGCGCCTGGGGACCGACATGCGGGCCGCCGCCAAGGACCTGGAGTTCGAGCGTGCCGCCCGTCTGCGTGACCGGCTCTCCGCGGTGCAGCGGGCGATCGAGAAGCAGCAGATGGTCGGCGACCGCAACGAGGACGCCGACATCATCGGCCTCGCCGGCGACGACCTCGAAGCAGCCGTCCAGATCTTCTACATCCGCAAGGGGCGCGTCGTCGGCCGCAAAGGCTTCGTGCTCGACATCGTCGAGGATCTCACGCCGGCCGAACTCGTCGATCGCATCCTGGAGCAGCTCTACGGCGACGAACCGCCGCTCGGCATTCCCAAGCTCGTGGTCGTCCCGCACGAGCCCGACGATCGGGACACGTACGAGGAGTGGCTTGCTCACATGCGCGGTTCGAAGGTCGAGATCCGCGTGCCGCTGCGGGGTGACAAGCGCGACCTGCACGAGACGGTCACCCGCAATGCCAAGGAGGAGTTCACCCGCCATCGGTTGAAGCGGGCGAGCGATCACAACAGTCGCAGTCGGGCACTCACCGAGTTGCAGGACCTGCTCGGTCTGCCCGAGGCGCCGCTGCGAATCGAGTGCTACGACATGGCCCACCTGCAGGGCACCGACTACGTCGGCTCGATGGTCGTGCTGTCCGATGGCCTGCCCGACAAGCGCGAATACCGCCGGTTCAAGGTCAAAGAGGTGCCCGGCAACGACGACTACGCGGCGATGGAAGAGGTGCTCACACGTCGGTTGACGGCGTACATCGCCGCTCGTGACGAGCCGATCGGGGAGCGCGAGCTCGGCCGACGTCCGTCGAAGTTCGCCTATCCACCCCAGCTTCTGCTCGTCGACGGTGGCAAGGGGCAGCTCGGTGTTGCCGAGAAAGTGGTGCGCGAGCTGGGTTTGGAGGATGAGATTCCCGTGGCGTCACTGGCGAAGCGCTTCGAGGAGGTGTACATCCCTGGCTCGTCCGAACCGGTCAACGTGCCGCGGGGGAGCGAGGCGCTGTTCATGTTGCAGCGCATCCGCGACGAGGCCCATCGGTTCGCCAACACGTTCCACCGGGAGCTGCGCGACAAGCGGATGACCGTCTCGTTCCTCGACGGCATTCCCGGGATGGGCGAGACCCGCCGCAAGCGCCTGCTCCAAGAACTCGGCGGAGTGACCGCCGTGAAGAAGTCATCCGTGGAGGACCTCAAGGCCCTCTCGTGGCTCCCCGACGCGGTCGCCGAGGCGATCCACGACAAGGCCCGAGGTCCGCGCCGCTAGACCCATCGAGTGCTCCGACGCGCCCTAGCCTGAGCGGCGTGAGCGATGGCAACGATCTGTGGGAAACGCACGCCCGATGGTGGATCGATGGATTCACCGATGGCGCCGACCCGGAGTACGAGGAGCAGATCATGCCGATGGCCGCCCGCGAGTTGGCCGGCGCCAAACGGGTGCTCGACATCGGCTGTGGCGACGGTCAGATCAGCCGCCTGGCCGCCCGGATGGGCATCGAAACGGTCGGGCTCGACCCGACCTGGAACCAGATCGTGGTGGCCAACGAGCGGGGCGGGGGAGCGGCGTTCCTCCGCGCCGGAGCGGCCGGGCTGCCATTCGCCGACGCCAGCTTCGACGCAGTCGTCGCCTGCCTCGTTTTCGAACATATCCGTGATGTCGACGACGCCATCGCCGAGGTCGGCCGCGTGCTCAGCCCCGGCGGTCGGTTCTGCTTCTTCCTCAATCATCCGTTGCTGCAAACGCCGAACTCGGGATGGATCGACGACCAGTTTCTCGACCCGCCCGAGCAGTACTGGCGGATCGGCGACTACCTCATCGAGGACGAGACGATCGAGGAGGTGGAGAAGGACGTGTTCATCCCGTTCATCCACCGCCCGCTCAGCCGTTACATCAATGCCCTGTCGGCCAACGGGCTGGTGATCGATCGGATGGAGGAACCGGCGCCTCCGCCGGGTTTCCTCGCCAAGGCCGAGGAGTACACCGCGGCGGCGACGATTCCGCGCCTGTTGTACCTGCGGTCCAGAAAGATCGCTCCCGTCGGGTGAGGCGGGCGGATAGCGTCACGTCACGGTGACGGACATTCTGCTGATCTCGGGCCTCTCCGGAGCCGGACGTTCCGAGGCCGCAGGTGTGCTCGAAGACCTCGGCTGGTACGTGGTCGACAATCTCCCGACGTCGCTGCTGGAGAAGATCGTCGAGTTGGCCAGCGCACCGGGCGCCGCCATACCACGTCTGGCGCTGGTGGCCGGTCGCCAACACGTCGATGTGCTGTCGAAAGTGGCCGGTCTGCGGGCCGACGGGCACCGGGTGCGGTTGCTGTTCCTCGATGCCGCGACTCCCGAACTGGTCCGCCGGTACGACACCGCCCGCCGCCGTCATCCGCTGGCCGAGGAGGCAGGCAGCGTTCCCGAGGCGATCGAACTCGAGCGGCAGCTGCTGCAACCTTCGCGGGATGCCGCCGACCTCGTCATCGATACCACGGCACTCAACGTCCATCAGCTGAAGTTCGCCCTGATCGACGCCTTCGCCACGGAGGAGGAAGCCGCCAACCGCCTGCATGTCGTCGTGATGTCGTTCGGCTTCAAGCACGGCCTGCCGCTCGATGTGGACATCGTGATGGATGTTCGATTCCTGCCGAATCCGCACTGGGAGGAAGCCCTGCGGCCATTGTCGGGTTTGGACGGCCCGGTGCGTGACTTCGTGCTCGGTCAGCCCGAGTCGGCCGAGTTCCTCGAGCGATTCGAGGGGCTGCTGGCGATGCTGCTTCCGGCATACGCGGCCGAGGGCAAGACCTATCTGACCGTGGCGATCGGCTGCACCGGTGGCCGCCACCGATCCGTGGCGATCACCGAGGAGTTGGTCCGCCGGTTGGCGACCCGCGAATTGCCCGCTCGCGCTGTCCATCGCGATCTGCGCCGGAGCTGACTTCGGTCACATGGAGCGGCGAGAACCGGTGGGCAGCGCCACCGCAGGGTAATCTCGCTCCCCGATCTTCCAAAGAGCAATACCTGACGAAAGGACACGTGGGACATGACGGTTCGCGTGGGCATTAACGGATTCGGCCGCATCGGACGGAACTTCTTCCGCGCCGCGAAGCAGCGAGGCGCCGACATCGATTTCGTGGCGGTCAACGACCTGGGCTCGTTGGCGACGATGGCGCATCTGCTGAAGTACGACTCGATCATGGGTCGCCTCGACGGTGAGGTAAAGGTCTCGAAGAACGGCATCACCGTCGACGGCGACGAACTGCAGGTGCTCAGCGAGCGCGACCCGAAGAACCTGCCGTGGGGCGAGCTCGGAGTCGATGTGGTCATCGAGTCGACCGGGTTCTTCACCAAGCGCGACACCGCGGCCTACCACCTCGAGGGTGGCGCCCCGCTGGTCATCGTCTCGGCTCCCTGCGATGGCGCCGATGCGACGTTCGTGTATGGCGTCAACCACAAGGACTTCGACTTCAAGACCCAGAAGGTCATCTCCAACGCGTCCTGCACGACCAACTGCTTCGTGCCGGTGGTCAAGGTGCTCGACGACGCCTTCGGCGTCGAGCAGGGCCTGATGCAGACCGTGCATGCCTACACCGGCGATCAGCAACTCGTCGATGGCCCGCACAGCGATCTGCGCCGGGCCCGCGGCGCAGCGATCAACATCGTGCCGACCGGCACGGGTGCGGCCCGGGCGACCAGCCTCGTGCTCCCGGCGATGAAGGGCAAGCTCGACGGAACGTCACTGCGTGTGCCGGTTCCGACCGGCTCGATCGTCGACTTCACTGCCAACCTGAAGACCGAGGCCACAGTCGCCGAGATCAACGCCGCATTCAAGAAGGCCGCATCGAGCGGCCCGCTCAAGGGCATCCTGCGGTACACCGAGGATCCGATCGTGTCGTCCGACATCCAGGGCGACCCGCATTCGTCGATCTTCGACGCGGGGCTCACCGCCTCGATGGGCAAGCTGGTGAAGGTGCTGTCGTGGTACGACAACGAGTGGGGTTACTCGAACCGCCTCGTCGACACCACCCTCTTCGCCGGCGCCAAGGTCGCCAAGCTGAAGAAGTGAGCGCAGCGAATCCGACCGACCGAGCGCCAGCGAATCGGGCGGCGACGGGGTCCGGGGGCGCAGCCCCCGTGCAGAAATCGAGCGCAATCCCCACATTGGATGATCTCGGCGATGTCGCCGGAAAGCGGGTCCTCGTCCGCACCGATTTCAACGTTCCGATGGACAACGGCGAGATTGCCGACGACTTCCGTATCCGGGCCGCTCTGCCGACGATCAACTGGCTGACGTCGCACGGTGCGGACGTCGTGTGTGCCTCGCATCTCGGCCGTCCGAAGGGCCAGCCGAATCCGAAGTATTCGATGGACGCCGTGCGCGCCCGGCTTGCCGAACTCGCCCCCGGCGTCGAGTTGCTCGAGAACCTGCGGTTCAACGCGGGCGAGGAGGGTAACGACCCGGCCTTCGTCGCGTCGCTGGTCGACGGTATCGACGCGTATGTCGACGATGCATTCGGCGCAGCCCATCGTGCACACGCGTCGATCGTGGGTCCGCCGCAGACACTGCCGTCGGCGATGGGTCTGCTGCTGGCCAAGGAGGTCGAGGTGCTCCTCGGTCTGCGTAACCACCCGAAGCGGCCGTTCGTGGCCGTACTCGGTGGCTCGAAGATCTCCGACAAGCTCGGCGTCGTCGAGGCGCTGCTCAACTCGGTCGATTCGCTCGTCATCGGTGGGGCGATGTGCTTCACGTTCCTGGCGGCTCAGGGGTACCCGATCGGCGACTCGCTGTGGGAACCCGACCAGGTCGAAACCTGTGCCCGTCTGCTCAAATCGGGCAAGACCATCCACCTTCCCGAAGACCTCACCGGTGTGGACGCGGCCGGAAACTACGCCACCTTCGGTCGGCGGCTCCCCGATGGGGCCAAGGGCTTCGACATCGGTCCGGGTACCGCCGCCGCCTTCTCCGACGTGATCATGGATGCCCGCACCGTGTTCTGGAACGGCCCGATGGGCATGTTCGAGGACGACCGGTTCGCCTCGGGCACCCGGACTGTCGCCCAGGCGATGGCTGACACCAAGGCGTTCACGGTGGTCGGCGGGGGAGACTCGGCCGCCGCCCTCGCCCAGTTCGGTCTGCAGGACGATGTGGACCATGTCTCCACCGGGGGCGGAGCATCGCTCGAGCTCATCGAACTCGGTGACCTGCCCGGCCTCGCCGCCCTCCGTTCCGCCCCAAACGCACGCTGAAAGTGTTGTAGAACATGGCCCGTCGACCGCTCATCTCCGGCAACTGGAAGATGCACCAGAACCACTTCGAGGCGATCCAGTTCCTCCAGAAGCTCAGCTATCTGGTGGGTAAGGACGACTGGGATGTGATGGATTGCTCGGTGCACCCGCCGTTCACCGACATCCGCTCGGCGCAGACCCTGCTGCAGGCCGACGAGATCGGCATCGCCCTCGGTGCCCAGCACTGTCACTGGGAAGAAAAAGGGGCGTTCACCGGGGAGGTCTCACCGGTCTTCCTTGCCAAGCTCGGCGTGCAGTACGTGATCGTCGGCCATAGCGAACGGCGCGAGCTGTTCGGTGAGACCGACGAGATGGTCGCCCGCAAGACGGTGGCCGTCCAGGCCCACGGCATGGTGCCGATCGTCTGTTGCGGCGAGACCCTCGCCGAGCGCGAGGCCGGCGAGACGGAGTCGAAGGTGGTCGGTCAGGTGCAGGCGGCGTTGGCCGGTCGGAGCGCCGAGCAGATCGGCTCACTGGTGATCGCCTATGAACCCATCTGGGCGATCGGCACCGGTCGTACCGCAACCTCCGACGACGCCCAGACGGTGTGCGCGGCGATCCGCTCGTGCGTGCGCGGCCTGGCCGGCGATGCCGCCGACGACGTGCGCATCCAGTACGGAGGCTCGGTCAAGTCGTCGAACATCGCCGAGTTGATGGCGCAACCCGACATCGACGGCGCACTCGTCGGCGGGGCCAGCCTCGACCCCGACGAGTTCGCCCGCATCATCCAGTACCGCCTGCACACCGCCTGAACCCGCCCCGAACACCGCCTGACGCACCCCCGGCGATCCTCCGTCGGAACACGGGCGTCGGAAACACGGGCCGATCACTGTCGCACCCGTTCCGGCGACCGATTCGGGTGATCGAACGCCCAAATCGGTCGCCAGAACAGACCGGGGTAGTCTCGGGAGAGACTCGGAGCGTGAGGACGCGACCGGTCCGCCGCCGCGGGCTCAGGGGTTGATGATCACCAGGCGCTGCTCGGTCATCTCGCGCACGGAGTAGGCCGGGCCTTCGCGGGTGTTGCCGGAGTCACGCAGTCCGCCGTACGGCATCTGATCGGTGCGGAATGTCGGCACCTCGTTGATCAATACGCCACCGAAATCCAATGTCTGGAAGGCCTTGATCGCGTTGCTCAGGTTCTGGGTGAAGATGGCCGCCTGCAGACCGAACGCCGAGTCGTTGGCCAGCTTCAACGCCTCGTCCAACGAGTCGTACGTCTGGATCGCCACGACCGGGCCGAAGACCTCGGCGGCGCAGACCTTCATATCGGGGGTCACGTCGGCGAGCACGGTCGGCATCAGCACCTCGTGGACCCCTCGACCGGAGCCGACTACGACTCGGGCACCGCCGGCGACGGCCTCGTCGATCCATCCGGCGACCCGCTCGGTTTCGGAGTGCGAGATCAGCGCCGAGACATCGGTGGCCTCGTCCATCGGATCGCCGACGACCAGCGACTTCACATGCTCGGCCAGCGCGGCGGTGAAATCGTCGGCGATCGAGGTGTGCACATAGATCCGCTGCGTCGAGATGCACGATTGCCCGGCGTGGCTGAATCCGGCCATCTTGATCTTGGCGGCCGCCGTCCTCCAGTCACCGTCGGGCTCGAGGATCACCGGGGCGTTGTTGCCCAGCTCCAACCCGACGCGCTTGCGCGGCGCCCGGGCCCGGATACCCCACCCGACGTCGGGCGAGCCGGTGAATGTGATCAGGGCGACGTCCGGGTGGTCGACGAGGGCGTTGCCGACGGTGCCGCCACCTCCCGTGACGACGTGGAGCTGGTCGGCGGGCAGCCCGCACTCGTCAATCAGCATCTCGGCCAACACGATCGAGGAGAACGGCGTCTGGCTGGCTGGCTTGAGCACGACCGGGCAGCCGGCGGCGATCGCCGGGGCCACCTTGTGGACGACGAGGTTGAGCGGGAAGTTGAACGGCGCGATCGCCCCCACCACACCAATCGGCACTCGAAGCGTGAAGCCGAACTTGCCCTCACCGGGTGCGTTGGCGTCCATCGGAATCATCTCGCCGACGAGTTTGCGCGCCTCGGCGGCGGCGAACAGGAATGTTCCGACGGCTCGCTGGGCCTCGACCCGGGCCGTCTTGATCGGCTTGGCCGCCTCTCGGGCGATGACTGCGGCGAACTCCTCGATCCGGGCGGTCAGCCGGGCGGCAGCCCGGTCGAGGATCTCGGCTCGCTTCCAGGCAGGCAGTGGCCCGCGTAGATGTGCCTCATGCGCCGCTGAGACCGCCCGATGGACATCGTCGGCGGAAAGGGCGGGCACACGCCCGATGAGTGAGCCGTCGTAGGGAGACATGACGTCGATGGCCGCTCCGGACCCGGTGATCGACTCACCGGCGAGACGCACGGGATGGATATCGGTTGCTGGCATGTCCCAATACTGCCCTGCGGGCCGAGTCGGACACGCGATCAGGCTCGGAACGTTCCTTCCGTAGATGAACAGGCCCGAAACAAAAAGTTCAATCTGTGGGTCGACGGAATCACTACCCCCCGGTAACTCGGTGCTATCGTGCCGAGTGTCACGTCCTTCTGCGTGAAGGGGAGGCCAAGGAGGGGCGAGACGCCAGCCGTAGAGGTGCCGGTGCTGCCGGGGCCCGAACGGGTGGTCCGTGAAAGCGGAAAATCGAGGTGCCAACCGGTGTCGTGAACATCAAGCCGGTGGCACTCCTCCCAGGAACAACCTGACCAGGAGGTCATCACGTGAAGAGAACTACGAGGACTGTGCGGCTCACCGCGTTGTTCGCGGCTGGTGGATTGGCGCTTGTCGCGTGCGGCAGCTCCAGCTCCAGCGGCGACGCCGCCGGCACGACAGCTGCTGCGGCGGTGACCGACGCCCCGGCCCCCGCCGTGACCGATGCCGCCCCCGCGACCGACGCGACGGCGGCGACCGATGCCACCGCATCGACCGATGCCGCGGCGTCCACCGACGCCGCCGGCTCCGACAAGCCGGCCATGCGGATCACCTACGACATCAACCCCAAGGCCGTCTGGGAAGACGGTTCGCCGATCACCGCCGCCGACTTCGAGTGCACGTGGCAGGCTGCGCTGAACACGCCCGGCTCCATCGTGACGGCCGGCTACGACCAGGTCATCTCGGTCCAGCCCGGCACGAGCGACAAGCAGGTCGTCGTCGAACTCAAGACGCCGTTCGCGGCGTACAAGAGCTTCTTCTCCAATTCGCCCGGCATCATCAAGAAGGCGGCCGTCGCCGACTGCAACGACGTGTCGAGTGACTTCCAGACCGAACTCAAGATCTCGGCTCGCCCGGCGATGCTCGAGTCGTGGAGCCCCGAGCAGTCGATCTTCGTGCCGAACCCGAACTACTTCGGTGACTCGAAGATGACCAACAAGCAGGTCATCATGGTGCCCCGCCCGGACACCGAGATCGAGGCCTTGAAGGCCGGCGAAGTCGACTTCATCTACCCGCAGTTCCATGCCGGTATCACCGACGAACTCGCCGATCCGAATGTCACCACCGTGCTCAACTACGGCGGCGACTACGAGGCGATGTACATGAACGCCAAGGAAGGTCGGGCCTTCAACGACCCGGCACTCCGTGAGGCGTTCTACAAGTCGATCGACCTCGACGCCCTGTTCAAACAGATCTACATCCCGATCGCCGCCGACGGCAAGCTGCTCACCTGTGGACCGATCGTGCCGGGTGAGTTCTGCCCGAGCGGCGTGTTCGGCAACAAATTCGACCAGGCCGGCGCCGACAAGGTGATGACCGACGCCGGCTATGCCAAGGACGCATCGGGTATGTGGGCCAAGGACGGCACCGTGCCGGAGATCAAGTGGATGGTCAACGCCAGCAACCAGCGTCGTCTCGACACGCAGGCCTACCTCATCCCGCTGATGGCCAAGGCCGGCTTCAAGCTGACCGCCGACAACTGCGACGCCGAGTGCGTGTTCCAGAAGCGTCAGCCCATCGGCGACTACGACCTGATGATGTACATCTCGACCGCGCCGCCCGATCCCAGCTACCTGACCCCGGCGTTCTCGGGCCAGCGCATCCCCACCGAGGCCAACGGCAACACCGGCCAGAACTTCCAGTGGTGGGACAACAAGAAGGCGACCGACGATCTCGAGACCGCTGACAAGACGGTCGACGAGGCGAAGCGCAAGGATCTGATCCAGGACGCGATCAAGCAGATGGACGCCGACAGCATCATGATCCCGCTGTTCCAGTTCCCGAAGTCGGGTGCCTTCCGCAAGGACAAGGTGTCGGGCGTCGAGGCCGAGCTGAACAACTACATGGCGTTCCACGACTTCTTCAAGTGGACGGACGTGGATGGCGATGGCAAGATCGTGATCGGCGCCGAGCAGTGGCCGAGCTGCCTCAACCCGGTCACCGAATGCGCCAACTCGTCGTGGGCAGTGTGGACCGGTCCGTTCCCGGTTCTGCCGAATGCGTATGACACCACGAGCGATCAGAAGTTCATTCCGACCGATGTGCTCGCCGGTGAAGCCAAGGTCGAACTGCTCTGACCGGGGTAGTTCTGATCTGAAGTAACGTCCCTCGTGGGGGGCCGGCCACCGGTCGGCCCCCCACGTCGTATCCGAAGGAGGCAGGGTGCTGAAATATGTGTCACGGCGCCTGATGTGGGCGATTCCGACTATTCTGCTCGTGACGTTCCTGGTCTATGTGGCCATTCGTGTCGGGACCAATCCCGTGGCGAGCTATAGGCGCTCGAACGGACGAGTCACCGAGGCCAAGGTCCAGCAGTATCGGGACTTGAACGGTCTGTACGACGGCGCCGGCGGGTACGTCCGGGGCTACTTCAAGTGGCTGAAGGGCTTCCTCACCGGGAACTGGCCGGCCAGCATCAAGGGAAAGCTGCCCGTTTGGCCGACTCTGAGTAGAGCGCTGGTCAACAGTCTCGTCCTCGGTGGCGCAGCATCGTGTGTCGGCATCATCATCGGCAATGCACTCGGGGTGTACGCCGCCCTGCGACCCGGGCGACTGCGGGACACCGCGGTGAACTCGGGGGCACTCATCGGATTGTCGATTCCCCCGTTCGTCACCGGCATCCTGCTGCAACTCGTGCTCTCGGTCACGTGGTCGCATTGGTTCGGAAAGCCGTTGCTGCCCACGTCGGGTATCTATCCTCCCGGTCAACAGGGCTTCGACCTGGTGCTGCGGATCAAGCACATGATCATGCCCGTCATCGTCGTCTCGATCCAGACGATGGCGATTTACTCGCGCTATATGCGGGCCTCCCTGCTCGAGGTGATGAACAGCGAATACATGCGCACGGCCCGTTCCAAGGGCATCAGCGAGCGCCAGGTGCTTGTCAAACACGCCCTGCGAAACGCGCTGATCCCCGTGACCACACTGGCGTTTCTCGAGTTCGGCGCCATCGTCGGCGGTCTGATCATCACCGAGTTCGTCTTCGCCTACCCCGGCATGGGCAGTTTCTTCCTGAACGCCTACGGCAACGGCGATTTCCCGCAGCTCATGCCGTGGATGGTGATCATTGTGGCCTCGGTGATCCTGTTCAACCTGCTTGCCGACATCGTGTACGCCTGGCTTGATCCGAGGATCCGTCTTGACTGAGATCATCACTCCGCCCCCCGATCTGACGCCTCATGCGTCGTCGATCGACGAGGCCGTCGGCCTGACCACCGACTCGGTCTCTCCGCGCAGGCAGGCGTACATCCGGTTCAAGCAGCACAAGGGTGCCGTGATCTCGATCTACGTTCTGGGCGTGCTGGTCCTGGCCGTGGTGTTTACCCCGATCACTGCCCGCTACGGCGTCAATCAGGCCGTCATCGACATCTCGAAAGGTACGAACCAGTACCTGTCACCGCGGTCGGTGGCATGGTTCGGCACCGACTCGATCGGCCGCGACCTGTTCAGTCGGCTGCTCTACGGCGTACGCGTCTCGCTGATCATCGGCCTCGTCTCGGCGGTGATCAGTGTCGGTATCGGCGTGGTGGTCGGTGCGTTCGCCGGGCTGAAAGGCGGGCTGTTCGACGACGTCATGATGCGGGTCACCGACATCTTTCTGGCCTTCCCGTTCCTGGTAGCGCTGCTGGTCACCCGCAGCGTGCTCGGAGCACTCTCGTGGCTGAAGCCCGTCGTGGGCAAGCCAAGCTCGATTCGCTTCCTGATCATCCTGTTCGCCATCTTCGGCTGGATGAGCGTGGCCCGAGTCGTGCGCGGTTCGGTGCTGTCGCTCAAGGAGCGAGAGTTCATCGAAGCGTCGCGGGCCATCGGCGGGACCAATCGCCACCTCATCCTGCGCCACATGCTGCCCAACGCCGTCGGGCCGATTCTGGTGGCGTGGAGCTTCGCCATCGTCGGGGCCGTCGGGGGAGAGGCGACGCTCTCGCTGTTCGGCTACGGCCCCGATCCGGGCTCCGGCTCCACGTCGCTCGGCCTGCTGATCGCCGATTCCAAACCGGCGGCGCGAGCCGGGAACTGGTGGCTCGTGGTCTTCCCGTTCATCGCCATCCTGTTGATCACTTTGACGATCAGCTTCATCGGCGACGGCCTGCGCGACGCCACCGATCCCAAGTCTTCACAGAGCAGGGCCTGATGGACAACGCTATTCTCAGTCTTCGTGACTTCCGGGTGACGTTCCCGACCTTGTCGGGCGACGTCCAAGCGGTACGGGGTATCGATCTCGACGTCCGACAGGGCGAGATGCTCGCCGTTGTCGGCGAATCGGGCTCGGGCAAATCGGTGACCTTCCTCGGACTGATGGGCTTACTGCCCAGGACCGCGAAGATTTCGGGCTCAGCCCGCCTCGGCGACGTTGAATTGGTCGACGTCGATCCTCGTGTAGGCCGTCGCGTGCGCGGCAAGCGCATCGCCATGATCTTCCAGGATCCACTCTCGGCGTTGAACCCGGTCCATCGCATCGGCGACCAGATCGTCGAGATGATCCGTTCCCATCAAGACCTCTCGGAGAAGGCCGCAGCGAGCAGGGCGGTAGAGCTGCTTGGAGTCGTCGGCATCCCGCAGCCCACCGATCGGGCTCGCCAGTATCCCCACGAGTTCTCGGGCGGCATGCGCCAGCGCGTGATGATCGCCATGGCCATCGCCAACGATCCCGACGTGCTGATCGCCGACGAGCCGACGACGGCACTCGACGTAACGGTGCAGGCGCAGATTCTCGACGTGTTGCAGCGCATCCAACGCGAGCTCAACTCGGCGATCGTGCTGATCACCCACGATCTTGGGGTCGTCGCCCGTGTCGCCGACCGCGTTCAGGTGATGTACGCCGGGCGCGCCGTCGAGCGCGGTGAGATCGGGCCGTTGTTCGACCACCCGAGCCACCCCTACACCCGGGGACTGATGCACTCGCTGCCGAGCGCCGATCGGGCCCGCCTGATCCCGATTCCCGGAGCACCGCCGAACATGTTGCAACCGCCGTCGGGGTGCGCCTTTCGGACGCGCTGTACGCACGCCATCGATATCTGCTCGAAAGAATTGCCACCGCTGCGGCCGTTCGGCGACCTCGAGACCGCCTGCCTGCGGGCCGAGGAACTGGTACAGGTGCGGTCATGAGCCCCGACGACCTGTCCGAGACGGCGGTCCTCCAGGTCACCGACCTGGTCAAGGAGTTCCCGGTCAAGGCCGGCGTAGGCCGGACGAAGGGGGTCGTGCATGCCGTGTCGGGGGTGTCGTTCACCCTGGAGCCGGGCACCACTCTCGGCCTGGTCGGTGAGTCGGGATCAGGGAAGACCACCGTGGGCCGCTGCCTGCTCCGCCTGATCGAGCCGACGTCGGGGTCGGTTCGCTTCGACGGACGCGAGCTGGTCGGGCTACGGCCTGAAGCGCTGCGCGAGCTCCGCCGCGACCTGCAGATCGTGTTCCAAGACCCGTACGCGTCGCTCGATCCGAAGATGACCGTCGGCGCCTCGATCGCCGAACCGCTCAAGCTGCAGAAGATCCCGGGGGATCACGAGGTGAAGGTGGCCGAACTCCTCGAGTTGGTCGGGCTCGCGGCCGACCACGCCCGACGGTTTCCGCACGAGTTCTCCGGCGGCCAACGTCAGCGCATCGGCATCGCCCGGGCTCTGGCACTCGATCCGAAGCTGATGATCCTCGACGAGCCCGTCTCGGCGCTCGACGTGTCGATTCAGGCCGGCGTGATCAACCTGCTCGAAGATCTGCAGGAGCGGCTCGGACTGTCGTACGTGTTCATCGCCCACAACCTGTCGGTCGTCCGCCACATCTCCGATCAGGTCGCAGTGATGTATCTCGGCAAGATCGTGGAGATCGCATCGTCCGACGACCTGTACAGCCGCCCGACACATCCGTATACCCAGGCGCTGCTCTCGGCAATCCCCGAGCCCGATCCTGTGATCGAGCGTCAGCGCCATCGCATCGTGCTGCACGGTGAGGTCCCATCGCCGATCAACCCCCCCTCGGGCTGCCGGTTTCGAACGCGCTGCCCGATTGCGCAGGCCAAGTGCGCCGAGGAGGAGCCGCTGCTCGTCGACCGCGGCTTCGGGCACCCCGTGGCGTGTCACTTCCCGAGTCTGATGCCGATTGTCGCATCGACGAACGGGAGTTCGGCGGCTGATCAAGGTTCAGCGCGCGTGGTGCTTCACTGATCACCCTGCGGACCGGTAGCATGGTCGGCCGTGCGTACGGTCGTCTTATACATCACCTTGGTCCTCAATGTCGGAGCGATGTTCGCAATGATCGGCGGCGTGCTGCTGCACAGCGGGCGTGGTGGTGGCCTCTCCGACATGTTCGGTGGCGGGGCCGGCGCAGCCCTCGGCTCGACGGCCGCGGAGCGCAACCTGAACCGCATCACGACCGTGCTCGCCCTCATCTGGATCTTCACGGTCATCGCCCTCAGCCTGCTGCTGGCCCAGTAACACCGAATGGTTGTTGGTCGATCGGTGCCCGTCGGGTATCGTGAGGCCGTCCACGTCGAAGTGGCGGAATGGCAGACGCGCTAGCTTGAGGTGCTAGTGGGTGAATACCCGTGGGGGTTCAAGTCCCCCCTTCGACACGACAGATGGCCAGGGTAGATGCCCTGGCCATCAGCATTTTTCGGCCGTGCGACCAGCCGGCTGCGCGACCAGCGCCTGTGCATGACGTCACCTGTGCACGACGTCGTCGGGCATGTCATCATCGTCCGATGCTCGCTGATCACCTGCCCGTACTGGTCGGTATGGGGACCACGGTGGAGTCAGCCGGGGTCGACGAGTTGTTGCAGCTCGCCGTTGAGCGTGCCCTCGACGACGCCGGTGCCCGCCGCTCAGACGCGCTACTCGGGCTGATCGGTGAGATCGCCATCCCGCGAGGCTCGTGGAGCGATCGGAACCCGGCCGGCGTCGTCGCCCGCCGCCTCCGTAGTACGGCGCCGATCGTGATCGCCGATGTCGGTGTGCCGCAGCAGACGCTGATTTCACGCATGCTCACCACGGTGTTGCGCGGTTCGTCCGAAGCGGGTCTGATCGTGGGCGTCGAAGCCCGCCGTTGGTTGGGCGCTACGGGTACAGCGGGCCACGTCGTCGGCCGGTCGTCAGCGCCGACGGCTGGGGAGGACGCCGGCCCGCCCGACACCGTGCTCAGCCCTCATGGCGAGATCGTCAATGCCGCCGAGATCGCCGCCAGGGTCTGGGAACCGGTCCAGCAGTATGCGTTGATCGACAGCGCGTTGGGCCATGCCGAGCACCGTTCGTCGGGGGAGTGGACTGCGGAAGTCGACGCGCTGTGGGCGCGATGGAACTCGGTGGCAGTTGGGAACCCCGAAGCCCGCTTCGGCACGGCGCGTGACACTGCTGCGTTACGCAGCGACGAGGGCGGTAATCGCTTGTTGGCCCATCCGTATCGGCGGTTCCACAGCACGCAGTGGAACCTCGATCAGGCGACGGCGCTGGTGATCACGTCGGTCGGCGCGGCGAGACGCCTGGGAATCCCGACGGAGCGGTGGATCTTCCCCCACGTGTCGCTGGAGTCATCACATTCACTGGCCGTGTCGAGTCGGGCCGAGCTGCACCGTTGGCCGGCGATGCGCCTGCTCGGCCGGACGGCGGCCACGGCGCTCGGCCGGCCGCTGCAAGAGATCGAACACATCGAGCTGTACAGCTGCTTTCCCGCCGCGGTGCGGGTGCAGGAGCGCGAACTCGGGCTCGACCTGGCCCGGACCCACACGATCACCGGCGGTATGCCCTTTGCGGGCGGCCCGTTCAACCATTCGACCCTCTGGTCGACCGCGGCGATGGGCCGCCGGCTCCGGGAGCAGGGTGGGCATGGTCTGGTCACCAACGTCTCGGGGCTGCTGACGAAGCCGGGTCTGGCGGTGTGGTCGACGGCCCCGTCGGAACGACCGCTGATCGCCGATTTGGCCGACGATGTGGCCGCGGCAACCACCCGATGCGACACCGTCAGCGACTACACCGGACCGGCGACGATCGCTGCGGCAACCGTCGTCGTCACGGGCGGCGAGCAGGAGTTGATCATCATCGGCGACACGCCGAGCGGTCAGCGAATTGTCGCCCGAGGAGTCGGGGCATTGGCACAAACGGCACTCGACCACGATTTCGTCGGTCACATCGTCGACGTCCGCGGCCCTTCCCTGACCATCTAGCCGGTGACCATCGAGCGGTAGCCACGGGACCCGGGCAACGAGGACCCGGGTGGTCAGATTCGCTCGAGCGCGCCGCCGTCGAACAATGCGGTCACTCCATGGCGCTCGGTGTCGGCGTCCATCTCGGCGGGCGACGGCGGATGGAGCGATCCACTCGCCGCGGCGAGCACGTGGGGAAGCATCCGGGCGTCGCTCGTGGTGTTGAGGAACAACTGGTCGTTGCCGAGCACATACCGAACCGCCCGACCGATGGCCTCGATGTCGGTCAGCGGCTCGTACCAGCT
>JANMJD010000017.1:0-8830 GCA_031371195.1 Actinomycetes bacterium
TTCCATGTGATCGCCCGGGAGACGTCCGATGCGGCCTGGGTCGAGGCCGCCCGGCTGCGCGCCGGAATGGGGGCCGATGCGATCGACGCCGCCGCGGCCGACTTCGCCACGACCCAATCGATCGGTCAACGACGGCAGGCCGAGTTGGCCGCCAACGCCCGCGATACCGAGCGGATGGAGATCTACCCGAACGTCTGGGCGGGCATCGGCATCGTCCGCGGCGGGGTGGGCACGGCGCTTGTCGGTTCGTACGCCGAGGTGGCCGATCGCATCGCCGAATATCACGCGCTGGGCTTCGACGAGTTCATCCTGTCGGGCTATCCCCACCTCGAGGAGGCGTACTGGTTCGGCGAGGGCGTGATGCCGATCCTGCGCCAACGCGGCATGATGCCCGAGTTGGAACGCGCCGCTGCACCCGTCTTCTCGTTCAGGTAGTGGGGGTTGGCTCGTGCGTGTAAGCAAGGCGATGTGACGTTGCTACGCATCGGACTGTTGATGGTCGGGCACGTCGACCCGATGAGCCAGTTCATTGCCGGGGACTACCCCGAGCTGTTCGGCGCGATCCTCGAACCCCTGGGCATCGAGCTCGTCCGTTACGACCTCGATGAGGGCCGGTTCCCCGACGACCTGGGGGAATGCGACGGTTGGATCTGCTCGCCGAGCCGGTTGTCGAGCTACGACCCGGTCGGCTGGCTGTCCGATGCCGAGGAGTTGCTCCGGCGGATCATCGCCGTCGAGGCCCCGTACGTCGGCATCTGCTTCGGCCATCAGTTGCTCGCCCAGGCGTTGGGCGGCCGGGTGGAGAAGTCACCGTACGGCTGGGGCGTGGGTGTGCGCGACTACGAGGTGGTCGCCCGCCGGCCGTGGATGTCGACGTCGCGCGACACGTTCGCCGTCATCGGCAGTCATCAGGACCAGGTCGTGGTCATGCCATCGGAGGCGGAACCGCTGTTCCGCTCGGACTACTGCCCGTTCGGGGGCTTCATCGTCGGCGACCGGGCGTGGACGATCCAGGTCCATCCCGAGTTCACCCCCGAACTGGCCGATCATCTGCTCGCCGGGCGCATCGAGTTGATCGGGGCGGCGCGGGTCGCCGAGGCACGCGCCTCGCTGTACCGTCCACTCGATCGTCATGAGCTGGCCGGCTGGATCGCCCGATTCTTCTCGATGTCCGCAGCCCGATCCGCTCGCTGAAGTCCCGCTTCCACAAAGGTCGTCTTCCATGGAACAGCTGCCCGGCCAAGCCGATGTCGTGATCATCGGTGGTGGCATCGTCGGGGCGAGCGTCGCCTACCACCTGTGCCGTGACGGCGTTGGCGAGGTGGTGTTGCTCGAGCGCAACGAGCTCACCTCGGGCACGACGTGGCATGCCGCAGGCCTCGTCGCCCAACTCCGGGCGTCGGAGAGCCTGACCCGCCTGTCGCGCTACTCGCTGGAGCTGTATCAGCAGTTGGAGGTCGAGACGGGACAGGCGACCGGCTTCCACCAACCCGGGGCGATCTCGGTGGCCACCACGCGCGGCCGGTTCGAGGAGTTGCGGCGAACGGCGGCAATGGCCCACAACCTTGGTGTCGAGGTGCACGTGGTCGGCCCGGCGGACGTCGCCGCGATGTGGCCACTGGCCAATGTCGACGACATCGTCGGAGGCGTGCACCTGCCCAAGGACGCGATGGTCGGTCCCACCGACACGACGATGGCGTTGGCCAAGGGTGCGCGGCAGCGGGGAGCCGTCATCGCCGAACACACCACGGTCACGGGGCTGGCCATCGAGCGTGGCCGCATCGTCGGGGTCACCACCGACCGGGGTGAGATCCGCTGCCACCAGGTCGTGCTAGCGGCCGGCCTGTGGTCGCGGGACTTCGCCGCCCGTTACGGCGTCACCCTGCCGCTGTACGGGGCCGAGCACTTCTACGTGGTCACCGAGGCCATCGACGACCTGTCGCGTGACCTGCCCGTGCTGCGCGATCCCGACCGCGGCGCCTACTACAAGGTCGATGCCGGCCGGTTGCTCGTCGGACTGTTCGAACAGGTCGCCCGTCCGTGGCCGCCGGTCGGTGCCCCGTTGCCGGCCACCGGATTCATCACTCTCGACGCCGACACCGACCACCTGATGCCGCTGTTGGAGACGGCGTTCGGCCGGGTGCCGGTACTGAACAACACCGGTTTGCGGCTGCTGTTCGACGGCCCCGAGGCCTTCACCCCCGACGATCGCTACATCATCGGTCCGACGCCCGAACTCGATGGACTGTTCGTTGCCGCCGGCTTCAATTCGATCGGCATCCAATCGGCCGGTGGCGTTGGCATGGCCCTGTCGCGCTGGATGATCGACGGTCGGCCGCCAATGGATCTTTGGGACGTCGACGTGCGTCGCTTCGAGCCGTTTCAACGCAACCAGCGGTACCTGCACGAGCGCACCACCGAGACGCTCGGCCTGCTCTATCAGATGCACTGGCCCAACCGGCAGGTCGACACGGCCCGCAACCTGCGTCGCACCCCGCTGCACGACCGCCTGGCCGCCCAGGGGGCATGTTTCGGCGAGCTGGCCGGCTGGGAGCGGGCCAACTGGTTCGGCGCGCCCGGCACCACGCCCGCTTACGAGTACGACTACGGCCACCAGAACTGGTTCGATGCCAATGCCGCCGAGCACCGGGCGACGCGCCAGGCCGTCGGCCTGTTCGATCAGACCAGCTTCTCCAAGTTCCTGCTCCAGGGGCGGGACGCCGAGGTGGTGATCAACGAGGTGTCGGCGAACCAGATGGCGGTCGAGTCGGGCAAGGTCGTCTACACCCAGTGGTGCAACGACCAGGGCGGCATCGAGGCCGACCTCACCGTCACCCGGTTGGCCGACGATGCATTCATGGTCGTCACCGCCGTGGCCACCCGCCGGCGGGACTTCGCCTACCTCCGCGAGGCGATCGGCGACCGGCGGGCGACGCTCACCGACGTCACATCCGGTTGGGCGACGCTCGGGGTGATGGGTCCGAATAGCCGGGCCCTGCTGACATCGCTGACCACCGCCGACCTGTCGAACGATGCCTTTCCGTTCGGAACCAGCCAGGAGATCGAACTCGGTATGGCACTCGTACGGGCACTGCGGGTCACTTACGTGGGCGAGTTGGGGTGGGAGCTGTACATGCCGACCGAGTTCGCCACGCACATCTACGACGAGTTGATCGCCGCCGGTGGCCCGCACGGGTTGAAGCTGTGCGGCTATCACACGATGACCAGTTGCCGGATGGAGAAGGCATATCGCCACTGGAGCCACGACATCGGACCCGACGACACGCCCTTGCAGGCCGGGCTCGGGTTCGCCATCGCCTGGGACAAGCCGGTGTTTCGGGGCCGCGATGCGCTGTTACGCCAGCGGGATCAGGGCATCGGGCGTCGTCTCCTGCAGTTCGCCGTACGCGACCCCGAAGTCATGCTGCATCATCACGAGCCGATCCTGCGCGACGGTGAGCAGGTCGGGTGGATCACCTCGGGGGCGTGGGGTCATACCCTCGATGCGGCGATCGGCATGGGCTACGCCCGGCGCGTCGACGGCGGCGTGGTCGACCTCGAGTGGGCCGAGGCCGGTACGTGGGAGATCAACGTCGGCGGCCGCCGGGTGGCCGCCGAAATGTCCACGCGGCCGATGTACGACCCGACCAGCGCCCGCATCCGAACGTGAATGTCCTCGTCCTGTGCACCGGCAACGCCGCCCGCTCGGTGATGGCGGGTGCCGCCCTCGCCGCCCGCAGACCCGATCTGTCGATCGAGACGGCGGGCACGCTGGCGGTCGACGGTCTGCCGATCAGCTGGCGCACGCGTGCTGCGTTCGCCGAGGTCGGCCTCGCCGTGCCGCGTCACGCCAGCAAGCAGGTCACCTGGTCCCAGCTGACCCGAGCCGACGTCGTCATCGGTGCCGCGCCCGAGCACGTCGAATGGGTTCGGCGCAACCACGCCTCGGTCGCATCGCGCACCGCCACCCTGGTCCACTTGAGCCGCCATCTGTCGATGTCTCCCACCGCCGTCGACTCCCGGCTCGCCGCGTTGGACCTGGCTGCTCACGACCTGCGCCCCGACGAGGAGGTCGTCGATCCGGGCGGCGGTGAACTCGAGGCGTTCGTCGCCGCCGCCCGACACGTGGTCGAACTCGTCGACGCACTGGCTCCGCGTCTGTAGCCACCGCGGCCGACGGCGGCGCGGCCTCAGTAGATTGTGTGGCGGACGCGCTCGGGGTAGTCGGCGTCGTAGGTCGCGCCATCGAACTCACCGGCGGTGATGGCGGCGATGATCTCGCCGACGGAAGGCAACTCCGATGGGTCGCGAAACTGCGCGGCGTCCCACAGGCGGCTACGGATCAGGGCCTTGGGACACTGCGTGTAGACGGCGGTTGTGGTCACGATGATCACAACCGCCGGAGCTTTGCCGTCGATGGCGAAACCCGCCCGCAGCTCGGGATCGGTGGAGATCTGCGCTGTCCCGTTGACCCTGAGCGTGACCCCCACTCCCGGAACGAGGAAGAGCAGACCGATCCGCCCGTCGACGACGATGTTGCGCAACGTGTCGATGCGGTTGTTGCCCCGCCGGTCGGGAATGAGCAGGGTCCGTTCGTCGGCGACGCGTACGAACCCCGCCGGATCGCCACGCGGCGAGCAATCCAGTCCGCCGGGTCCGGTGGTCGCCATCACGACGAACGGGGAGGCCTCGATGTAGGCCCGGTAGTGGTCGGTGATGTGATCGAGTTCCTTGGTGAGGGCGATCGGCACGGGTTCGCCGTACAGCGATTCGAGTTCGGCGACGGTGTGCACGATGTGCTGTGGCTCACCGCTCATGACGGCGGGCGGCCGTGGGCCCGGTCCACCACCGCAGCCATGTTGGCCTGCAATGTCGAGCGCCCGGCCTTGTTGAACCCCGACTCGGCGGCCGTGCGATAGTGGGCGCGCAGCGCGTCTCCCCGAGGCAGGTTGTAGGTGTCGTCCCAATCGCGGCGCATGGTGGTGACGATCGTCGGGTCCTGTTCGGCGATGGCCGCAGCGAGGCGTACCGCCAGCGGTATCAACTCGTCGGGTGGGACGAGATGGTTGACCAAACCGATGCGCAGAGCCGTCTCAGCATCGACGAAGTCCCCGGTCAGCGACATCTCACGGGCCTTGGCCATGCCGACCCGGCGGGGGAGATCAACGAGGACGGGGCCGGGATACACCCCGACGCGTAGGTGGGTGTCGGCGAAGGCCGCGGCGGGTGAGGCGACCATGAAATCGCACGCCAGGGCCAGTTCGAAACCACCCGTGACCGCCGGTCCGTTGACTGCCGCAATGGTCGGCACGGCCGAGTCGCTGACGGCCTGCAGGAACGCCGCAAGCTCGGACAGCTGCTCGACACCGAGGTTGCGCAGGTCGAGCCCGGCGCTGAAGGCCGACCCTGCGCCGGTGATCACCACGGCGCGGGCGTCCTGGCACTCGGACATGGTGGAGACGATGGCCTGGGCGAGTTCGGCGTTGATCGCGTTGCGTTTCTCGGGACGATTGAGCGTGACGAGTGCTACAGGGCCGTGTCGTTCGACGAGGATCACATCGGTTGCGGACGAGGTCATCGGCCCAGTCTTGCCGGGCAGACCAACCCGGGCGACCTCGGGCCGTGCGGAGTCGATCCGTTATGGTCCAACTCATGCCAGCTGATCTCTTCCGAGCCTTTCGCGCCGTGACCACCGGTGACGCCATCGAACGCGGCGTCGTGTCGATGACCGCCGACGAGCTTCCCGAGGGCGCGTTGATCGAGGTGCAGTGGTCGAGCGTCAACTACAAGGACGGCCTGGCCTCGACCCCGACCGGCAAGGTGGCCCGGGTCTCGCCGATGGTGCCGGGCATCGATCTCGCCGGCGTGCTCGTCGAGGCCGCCGGTGACCTGCCGGCCGGCACCGAGGTGATCGCTCACGGCTACGACATCGGCGTGGCGCGTCATGGCGGCTACGCCGAATTCGCCCGGGTGCCCGCCGATTGGCTCGTGCCCCTGCCTGCCGGTCTGACCACGCGCGATGCCATGGTCATCGGTACCGCCGGCTTCACCGCCGCCCTGTCGGTGATCGCCCTGGAAGCCAACGGTGTCACGCCGGCGTCGGGCCCGATTCTGGTCACGGGAGCGACAGGTGGTGTCGGGTCGACGGCAGTGGGCATGCTCGCCGGTCTGGGTTACGAGGTGGTTGCGTCGACGGGCAAGCCGGACGGGGCCGACTTCCTCCGCTCGATCGGGGCCGCATCGGTGATCGACCGCGCCGAGTTGAGCGAGCAGGGTCGGCGGCCATTGGAATCGACGATCTGGGCCGGCGCGGTCGACTGTGTCGGCGGCGTGACGTTGGCGAACGTGCTCAAGAAGATCCACTACGGCGGGGCGGTGGCGGCGAGCGGGCTGACCGGTGGAGCTGATCTGCCCACGACGGTGCTGCCGTTCATCCTGCGTGGCGTGGCCCTGCTCGGCATCGATTCGGTGATGGCGCCGATCGAGCGCCGACGGGCCGTGTGGAATCGCATCGGTGGTGATCTGCGACCGGCCAAGCTCGACGAGATCGGCCACGAGATCGGCCTCGACGGCCTCGATGATGTGCTCACCGCCATCCTCAACGGCTCGATGACCGGCCGCGCCGTCGTCGACGTCCGTCGCTGATCCGACTTCGATACCGGAGGGCTAGCTTCGGACGATGATCGATCGTCACCTCGGCATCACCACCCGCGATGGGGTGATGAACACGTTCATCACCCACCCGGAGGAGGGCGGGCCGTTCCCCGTCGTGTTCTTCTACATGGACGCGCCGGGCAAGCGCGAGGAACTCCACGACATGGCCCGGCGGCTCGGCACCGCGGGCTATTACGTCATCCTGCCCAACCTGTACTACCGCTCGGTCGCCGAGTTCGACTATCTCAGCGAGGGTCGCGCCCGCATGTTCGAGTTGATGCAGTCGCTCAGCGACGAACTGGTCGCGTCCGACACCGAGTCCCTTTTCGCCCACATCGACGCCGATCCGGCGGCCGATGCCACCCGGGTCGGCTGCATGGGGTACTGCATGAGCGGTCCGTTCTCGTTCGCCATGGCCGGCACATTCCCGGAGCGGATCAAGGCCGCCGCCTCGCTGTACGGCGTGCGGCTCTTCGGCGACCGATCCCCGGCCCATCTGGCCGATCGGGTTCGGGGCGAGCTGTACTTCGCCTGTGCCGAGCATGACGAATACGCCCCGTCGCCGATGGTCGATTCGCTCGAGACGCACCTCACCTCGATCCCCGGTCTGCGCGCCCGGGTCGAGTGGTACCCCGGGGCGCACCACGGTTTCGCCTTCCCTGAACGCGGCGCCGTCTACGACAAACCTTCGGCCGAACGCCATTGGGAACGTCTGCACGGCCTGTTCCGCCGCAACCTCGGTTGATCGTCGGGGCCGTCAGCGACCGAGGTCGACGCGTCGGAGGAGTTGGGCGTTCAGAGCGACGACGATGGTCGACAGGCTCATCAGCACCGCACCGATGGCCGGGGCCAGCGTGATGCCGGCCCACGCCAGTGCGCCGGCGGCGAGCGGGATAGCAATGATGTTGTACCCGGCCGCCCACACCAGGTTTTGGACCATCTTGCGGTACGTGGCCCTCGACAGTCGGACGACTCCGGCGACGGCGGTCGGATCGGATGAGGCCAGTACGACTCCGGCCGATTCGATGGCGACGTCGGTGCCGGCGCCGATCGCCAGGCCGACATCGGCCCGGGCCAGGGCCGGAGCGTCGTTGACGCCATCACCGACCATCGCCACCGTCAGACCGCGACGCTGGAGTTCGGCGACCGCGGCGTCCTTGTCCTCGGGGAGAACCTCGGCGAACACCTCGTCGATCCCGATCTGGGCGGCGACCGCGTCGGCGACCTGACGGGCATCGCCGGTGATCATCACCACCCGCTTGATCCCGAGCGCGTGCAACTCGTCGATGGCGACACGGGCCTCGTCCCGAACCTCGTCCTCCAATGCGATGGCCCCGACGATGTGGTCGGCTTCGACCAGGTACAGCACCGCCGCACCGCGGCCGATCCACTCCGTCGTCGGCGCGACGAGCGCGTCGGGCACGGCGAGGTTGCGCTCCCGCAGCAACGATGGCCCACCAACCGCATAGACGAGCCCATCGACGGTGGCTTCGACGCCGCGACCGGTCAACGACCGGAAGCTCGATGCCGTGGGCACGACGGACCCGGAGCCGGCGGCCCGGGCGAGGATGGCGCGGGCGAGGGGATGCTCGCTGTCGGCCTCGACAGCGGCAGCCGCCACGATCACTGCGGTCTCGTCGCGGTCGACGCCGGCGACGCCCGACACGGCATGGTTTCCCTTGGTCAGGGTGCCGGTCTTGTCGAACAGCACGGCATCGACGGTGCGCATGCGTTCGAGCGCCAAGCGGTCTTTGACCAGGATGCCGTTGCGGGCGGCGATCGCTGTCGACAAGGCGATCACCAACGGGATGGCCAGGCCAAGCGCGTGGGGGCAGGCGATCACCAGCACGGTGACGGTCGCCTCGATGGCCCGTTCGCTATTACCGGCCGCGGTCCAGGCGATGAAGGTGACCAGGGCAGACCCGGTGGCGACGTAGAACAGCACGGCGGCGAACCGGTCGGCGAGGACCTGGGCTCGGCTGCTGCTTGCCTGCGCGTCGGCGACGAGCCGCTGGATACCGGCCAGGGCGGTGTTCTCGCCGACGGCGACGACCTCGACACGGATCGCCGAGTCGGTCGACACCGTCCCGGCGACCACCCGGTCACCGACCGCTTTGGCGACCGGTCGGGATTCACCGGTGATCATCGACTCGTCCAACTCGGCTTCCCCTTCGAC
>JANMJD010000039.1:0-19192 GCA_031371195.1 Actinomycetes bacterium
GGGGCGCGCTACGCCGCCGGCCGCGACGGCCGTCGGTTGATCACCGAAATCGTTCGCGGCATCCGCTGGCGGCATATCTGGCCGATACCCGCCGTGGTCGTCGGCGTCGTCGGTGTGGCACTGCTGCTGGTCCAGGTCCCCGGCCTCGATTGGGGATGGTGGTCGGCGATCGGCGGCGTGGGAAATCCGGTCACCGGATCGACGGCCGAGACCGCCGGGACCCTGTGGGAATGGCTCGTTCCGTTGGTGTTCCTGACGATGCTGCTCCCGGCGCTACCGCTGTTCGCCCACGCCGAGGAGCGCATGTTCCGCCAGGGCGCCCAACGTTGGTCGGCCCGCCGACGTTCTTTTATGGTTCTCAAATTCGGCCTCGCCCATGCGCTGATCGGCATCCCCATCGGTGTGGCATTGGCCCTTGGCGTCGGCGGCGCGTACTTCATGGCCGTGTATCTGCGCGCCTATCGGCGATCCACCGACGAACGGTCGGCCACCCTGGAGTCGACGCGGGCGCATACGGCGTACAACGGCTTGATCATCGGTCTGGTCCTGGTCAGCGTGCTGTTCGATGCCCTCGGTTGAGGCGATAAGCCAGTACCGGGGCGAGTGGTGCGAGTTGGGTGAGATCGCGTGAGTCGGTCCGTCAGCGGGCGATAGCGTTCGGGATCAGATCATGAGTTCGCTTCCTCCTCCCCCGGCACTGCAGTGCGTACGCCATCCCGAGCGCGAGACCGGGCGGCTGTGTACTCGTTGCGGTCGCCCATTTTGCAGTCAATGCCTCAGCCAGGCTGTCGTCGGCTCGCACTGTCCCGAGTGCGTGAAGGCGGCCGTTCCACCGGCCGCGGTCCGCGCCCGCGACTGGAAGGCCCGCCAAACCGCTCCGGTGACCAAGACCTTCATGGCGATCAACCTGCTCGTGTTCGTCTACCTCATCGCCAAGGACGGTGCCGCAGCCAACGGTGGCGTCACCAGCGGCACGGTGGCGCTCGGTCTGACCCGCTCGTTCATCCACGACGGTGAGTGGTATCGGCTGATCACCAGCGGGTTCATCCACTTCGGATTCATCCACCTGGCGTTCAACAGCCTGGCGCTATGGAACGTCGGCCAGATGCTCGAGTCCGCGGTCGGTCACGCCAGGTTCGCCCTGCTGTACATCGCCTCCCTGCTCGCCGGTTCCGCCGGGGCCCTCGTACTCGAAAATCCCAGCCTGTTCCGCTCCGCCCCGATCACCGGCGGCGCCTCCGGGGCCGTGTTCGGGCTGTTCGGCGCCACCTTCGTCGTCCTCAAACGACGGGGGATCAACCCGTTCCAGACGTCGATCGGCACGATCCTGATCATCAACCTGGTGCTCACCTTCACGATCAGCGGCATTTCGATCGGTGGCCATGTCGGCGGCCTGGTCGGCGGCGGGTTGTGCGGTCTGGTGCTCGGAGGGACCCGCTCCCGCCAGGCACCGGCCTGGGCGCAGTGGGCGGTGCCTGTGGGAGTGGCCGTCGCCTCGGTCGTCATCGGTATCGCCGTATCAGGCTGAATCTCACTGGCTGAATGTCACGGCTCAGTGACCGCCGGCTCTCACCTTGCGGAACAACTTCACCCGCGGCCGGCGGATCGGCGAGCGATCTCCCGACCACATGGCCGGCGGCGCCATCACCAGACCGCACAGGGCCAGCAGGACGGCGTCGTAGTTGACCCGCCAGCCGGCGAAGTCCCGCCAGGCCTGATCACGATCGGGTTTGAGGGCGACTCCGGCGGCGAGCAAACCGTCGCACAACTCGTCGAACTCGCTGCGTTCGACGACGATCGGATCGCCCGGCGCCGGGTCGGAGTCGTAGGCGATGCCGAAGAAGTCGGCGATGCGGCGCAGCGAGATGAACCCGGCGCGGATCAGCACATCGGCACGGGCATCGCGTGGCCGATCGACGGTCGAGGCCATGATCGCCGCAGTGTCGAGCACACACCCGGCCGCCGTGATCCAGCTGCGTTGGGGTTGCGGTGAGCGGAAGAAGGCGAGCGACGGCTGACTGGTGTGGCTCTCCTCGATGTCGGCAAACCACTGCTCCCACGGGACGAACAGGTCGTCGTCGAGCATGTCGAGGCGGCCGATACGGGAGTAGCGCACGATCAGTTCCGTTGCCGACGGCGGGCTGCCGGCGCGGACTTCGAGCATCCCGACCAGGGTCTCGCGCCGACTGAACGCTCCATAGATCGTCGGCAGGTACGAGATCATCAGTGACACGAGTCCCAACCCCACCCCGGCCTCGGCGAACCCGATCAACACCCGGCCCACCCCGGGCGGCCGGGCGAAGCCCAAGGTGAGCAATGACGAACCGCTGGTGACGAGGGCTTCGCTCCACGGTCGCACGCCGGTCGCCCAGAAGATCCCGCTGAACCCGAGGATCATGCACGCCACCCACAGCCCGGGCAGCATCAGCAACGCCACCGGCGAGTACATCGCCATCACCCGGTCGCGCCAGGCGAACGACCGTTTCGGCGAGGCCAGCGGGTCGAACACGAAGCGGCGCAACGTGATGAACAGCCAGCGGGTGAGAAAGGCCGACTCGGCGCGCGGTAGGACCACGGTCTTGATCGCCCCGACGACCGTCCAGACGACGGAAATGACGCCGACGAGACCGGCGATCAGACGAACCACTTGCATCGGCGCAGTCTGGTCCGAGTTGCCCGCCGCGGCACTGCCGGGTGCCCGTGACCCTGGCAGTGGTCGTTCTTCCCGACGATCGGGCGACGGGCCCCGGAACACGAAACCGACGCTGGGCAACTCTGACACAGGCCTTGCGTATCGTCGGATCCACTCGGCTTCCCCCGCCTTTGCATCAGTCAACACACGCTCGGGAGGCCCCTTCATGCCCAGGAATCGTCCGCTGTCATCACCGACCCTCCGCGGTCCCTACGGGGAGACGTTCGACGTCCTCGAACTGGTCTCGTGGATGATCGACCCCGCAGAACCGAGCATCGTCACGATCATCTTCGACGACGCCCGTACGCCGGTGCGCGCCGTGGTCATCAGCGATGTGCCGTCTCCCGATGCGGTCCATGATGTCGCCGACCTTGTCGAGCGGTCACTCGAGCGGCATCCCGAGCTCGCTGCGCTGGTGATCGTCTCGGTGCGACCCGAGCATCCCTGCGAGGCGCTCGACTTCGATCGGCTGCTCGATCTCACCGCCCGCTTCGACGGGGCCGGGGTCGAACTCCTCGACTGGTTCGTCTGGACGGACTCGACGCGTACATCGATGCGCGGCGCGTCCGGGCTGCCCAGCCGGTGGTGAGGACGTGTCGCTCACGCACCAGCACGGGCACGCCGTTGGGCGGGGCTCAGCCGCAGCCCTGCGGCCCGTAATCGGCGCACCAGCTCACGTGAATCCACGATCACGGCCCCCGCCGCGATGGCTTCGACGCGCCACTCCTCGGGCACGTCATAGTGATCGCCGTGAAATCCCCGCCGGGGAATCCCGATCGCGTGGGCCAGGGTGTGCAACTCGTCGAGATTGTCGTCGCTGACCATGTGGCACCACTTCCGCCCGCGGTACCACCATCGGGCCTCATCGATCAACACGGTCATCGACACATCGTCGCGCCCGCTCGGGCCGTCACCGGTGTACTCGGGCACCTCGCACCAGCCGACCGCTGCATAATGTCGCCATGGTGACCACCTCGAACGCAACGGGTCGACTGCGGGCGCACTGGGCGGCCGTGGCGCCTCGCGGTCCGGCCTCCGAGGCCTGTCTCGACGCCCTGCTCGTCCGTTACGCCGAGCCCCACCGGCGGTACCACGGCATCTCCCACGTCGATCGCGTCGTCAGCGATGTGGTCGTGCTTCTCGGCGATGCCGCTGTTGCCGACGCGGGTGCCGTGCGGATGTCGGCGTTCTTTCATGACGCCGTCTACGACCCCCGCTCGGCATCGAACGAGGTCGACAGCGCAAACCTGGCGGCACGCGAATTGGCCGTACTGGGCTGGTCCGAGCAGCGCATCGGGCAGGTCGAACGGTTGATCATGTTGACCCGCGACCACCCGCCATCGACCGGCGACGAACCCGGTGGCGATGTGCTCCTCCACGCCGATCTGGCCGTCCTCGGCGCCCCGGCCAACGTGTACCAGGCATACGCTTCGGGCGTTCGAGGCGAGTATTCGCATGTCGCCGAGTGCGACTGGCGGGTCGGACGCGCCGCCGTACTGCAGCATTTCCTCGATCAACCCCACATCTACCGCACTCGGACGATGGCCCGCCACGAGCCCCGCGCCCGGGCCAATCTGAGTGCCGAACTGGCCGAACTGCGTTCGCCGTAGTTCGACGGACGCGGCTGCGATAGACCGCTCAGTGGCAGGCGCAGTGCCCGCCGCACCCGCCACCCGACGGCATGGCCGGAGCCGGTGCGGAATCGCCCTTGCTCGCACCATCGCCGGTGGAAGCGAACACCGAGAGCAGACGAACCGAGTTGATATGTCCGTCGGGGCACGACGCCGGATCATTCGACTCGGCCATCGACCGCCGAGCCTCGAAGGCGGTGTCACAGGTTCGGCAACGGTATTCGTAGAGCGGCACGGTTCGCAGTGTAGACCGCCCGCCCCGGCCGGTGACGGGTGCGGTGTGGCACCACCGGGCGTGTCTCCGCGTGCGGGTCGGCGCCCCCCGGCGGCCACGTGCGTTGGTGATCACCGATGGTGTTTCGTGATTGACTGGATGGCGTGCCACAGGTGATCACCGCACCCCAGGAGACCAGGCCCGAACTCGATGAGGTCCCCCAGACCGGTGAGCCGTTGTCGGCGCACATCGTCAAGGTCGATCCGGGCGAGTCGGCGACGGCCAAGGTGATGGAAGCCCGCATCTACGGCACACCGGTCGAGGCGCTGTGCGGCCATGTCTGGGTGCCGTCGCGTGACCCCAAGCAGCTGCCGATGTGCCAGGCCTGTAAGGAGATCTACGAGATGTACCGCGGATTCAACGACGGACTCAACGAGAACCCGACAGATTGAGCGGGCGGTTCCGGCGCACCGCCAAATTTCCCGCCCGCTCTGACCAAATTCGTCTACGGTCGTCGACCATGCCCGCCGCCCCTACCATCCTTGCGTTCGCCGCGGCGTCATTCGCCATCATGATCATCCCCGGGCCGGCGGTGTTGTACATCGTGAACCGCAGCGTGGCCGACGGCCGCCGTGTGGGTCTCGCCTCGGTCGCCGGCATCGAGCTGGGCAGCTTCGTCCATGCACTTGCCGCCTCGCTCGGCCTCTCGGCGATCATCGCCACATCGGCCGTCGCATTCTCGGCCGTCAAGTGGCTGGGCGCCGTGTATCTCGTCGTCACCGGTCTGCGCACCTTGGCGACCCGACCGGCCGCGCTGACCACCGATCGACCGGCCGTGTCCCCGCGCCGCGCCTTTCGTCAGGGTGTGGCAGTCAACATCTTGAACCCCAAGGTCGCCCTGTTCTTCCTGTCATTCCTGCCCCAGTTCATCCACCCGGATCGCGGCCGGAGCGGTACGCAGGCCCTGACGCTCGGCCTGGTGTTCGTGACGATCGGCTTCATTTGCGACGGCTGCTACGCCTTCGGGGCCAGCGCGCTGCGCGGCCTGCTGCTGCGGGGCAAGGGCCTGGCGTTCGTGCAGCGTTACGTCGCCGGGACGGTCTTCATCGGCCTCGGCGTGATCGCCGCCACAACAGGCCACACCCGCATCACGAGTCACGCCCGGACGTCGTCGTGAGTGAACCGCCGGTGTCGCTGCCGATTCGTCCAGCGGTGCGCGCATTGGTTGTCGACACCTCCGATCGGGTACTGCTGGTCCGTTTCGAGTTCGGTGACGTCGGCACGGTGTGGGCGACACCCGGTGGCGGCATCGAACCGGGCGAGGAGACGCTGGCCGCCCTGCGGCGCGAACTGGCCGAAGAGGTGGGTATGTACGAGCCCGAGATCGGGCCGTGCGTGTGGATTCGCACCCATACCAACCCGATGGGAACCTGGGGCGGTCAACGCGACGAGGTGTACCTCGTGCGGTGCGAGCCGATGGAACCGGTGCCGATGATGACCTGGGAGGAGTTGCGCGCCGAGGGTCTGCACGAACTGCGCTGGTGGACCCTCGACGAACTCGCCCTGGCCACCACGCTCTTCGCCCCCCGAGAGCTGGTACGCGTCGTGAGGTCGATCATGGAGGATGGCCCGCCCGACGACCCGTTCGTGCTCCATCACCCGCCCGGTTGACCGGTTCGATCCGAGGAGGGCCGACCAGCACCCTGAACGACCTACGGCGCGGCCGGGGCGCGATCGACGGGCGCGTCGGTGGCTGCCTTCCACCACGATCTTGCGGCCAGCGGCACTTGGGCCAATGCCGCGACGGTCCACCGGCCGCCGTCGAGACCGAAGGCCTGGTGGATCTGGAGTCCTTGCGACAGGTACGTCACACACGCGAGCGAGGCGAGCGTGGCCAGCGCGATCCGTGCTCCAAACGATCGGCGGGTTGCGAACGCAATCGTCGTGACGACCGGGGCCAACCCGAAAACGATGAGCCACACGGCGAGCGGCAAGGGGATGATCGGGATGTAGTCGTTGTTGTGAAGTTCGCGGGTATCCACCCACTCCTGGTACGTCGCGCCGAGTACGAGCGCACCGGCCACCGCCGCCATCACGGGCAACACCCGGACCCTCCGGGGCGCTGATCGCGCCGGCCCGTCCCTGTGACGTCGAAGCGTCCGGATCGCGACGACGAGTAGGGCGATCTGCACGGCGTGCACGGCGATCCACACACCTTCGTCGAAGTACTCCGGGCCGTACCTCACGGTCGCTGCCGATTGGAGAACCTCGAAGAAGAACGTCGCGCAGGTGACGCCGATGAGCACGAACCGTTGCTCGACCGGCTGGCGATCGAGCAGCAGGGGAACACCGACAGCCAGGGTGAGGATCCAGGCCGTGAGATCGACCCGCCAGTTGAAACTCAGTTCATCGAACGGTGACGCAGTGCTGCGATTGATGAACAGGGCGACGATGCCGAGCACCACCGCCGAGCCGACCAAAGCTTTGAACCGTCGGCCGTGACCGGGATGGACATCGGATCGGGCAACGGTCACGATCGAGGCTGCCGGTGCGGAGGCAACGGCCGACCGCTTCTTGCGTGCGACGGATCGAGCGGCAGCGGCGGGCATATCCACGTCCGCTGGCAGATCCACGTCCGCAGCATGATCGACGTCGACAGGCAGATTCACGTCCGTGTGCGCTACGTCATCCACACCCGGTGCGGCCTCGGCCGCGAGGGGCACCGTCGTGGCGGCCTGGGGCGGACCGGTGGTGGCGGGCATCGCTGCGTCCGGCATCACTGCGTCGGGCAACTCGGTGGCGGGCAACTCGGTGGCGGGCAACTCGGTGGCGGGCATCGCTGCGTCGGGCAACTCGACGGGAGGCATCACGGCGGCAGGCGTCACGGCGGCAGGCATCACGGCGGCGGGCGGATCGGGAGCATCGAGGACCGCGGCTGCATCCGACTCGGCGTCAGCGTTGGTGTCGGCATCGGCGTCCGCGGTGCTCCCTCGGAGCTGCCGGGGCTCCCGCTCGCCAAGGTCACGGGCCGCAGCTTCGGCTTCGGCTTCGGCCAACTCGGCTCGGCGGAGTTGATCCGCAATGGCGCCGAGCCGGGTCCGTTCGAGATCGATCTGGCGTTGGGCAGCAGCTTCCTCCAATGCCGCGAGACGGATGCGCGCCGCCCGTTCCTCGGCCCGAAGTTCTTCGGTGCGGCGCTCACGTTCGGCTCGTTCCGCGTCGAGACGCCGAACCAGGGCCTCGGCCTCCCGCCGCCGACGCGCGGCCTGTCGGCGATGATCGGCGACGATCTCACGGATGGCCTCGATGAGCCGAGCCGAATCCCGCCGAAAGTCCGGATCGCCCTGAACCGAGACGGCGTTGATCTCGAGGAGCGACCGAAGGCTCTGAGGCAGGTCGACCGCCGACGGCATCGCCGTACCGTCCATCAGCGCCGGGATCACCGGCTTCCCCTGGGCCAACGCCTCGGCAAGTTCGAGGAAAACGTAGTCCGCGTCGATACTGCCATCGGTCCCCACAGCCCGGATCCAATGAGGACCGATCATCGCCACGACGATGTCGACATCGGTGAGCGCGTGCAGGATGACGCTGCGGAAGTTCGTCCCCGCCGGGATCGAGTCGATGTCACGGAAGACCATCTCCTCGCCGAACGCATCGCACAATCGATCGTGCAGTCGGCCGACGAAATGGCGGTCGTCGGCCCGCCGATACGACATGAAGACGCGGATGGACCCGCTGTTGTCGCCGGAACCTCCCCCGGGCGCCACGGAGTCGTCACCCATCCCTGCATTGTCGCGCACTTCCGACGGCGCGTCGTATCTCGTTTCGATGGTGGACGTTGCCGGTCAGCGGAAGTCGCGGCTGGCGGTCGCCGCGGGCACGGGCATCGGTTCCAAAGACTCGGCGACGATGTTGATCACGCCCTCGGAGCGTTCCAGACGGCCGCGGACGAGCAGGGCCGGAGCCTCGCGGGCGATCCGACGATGACGGGCCCAGCAGCCCTTGGAGACGACGACATTGATCAGCCCGGTCTCGTCCTCAAGGTTGAGGAAGGTGATGCCCTGGGCGGTCATCGGCCGCTGACGATGGGTGACCACCCCACCGACCAGCACCCGTGACCCCGGCTCGCATGACCACAACCCGATCGAGGTGACCACACCCAACTCGTCGAGACGGTCGCGCACGAACAACGTCGGATGGCCCTCGGGAGCCACCCCGGTCGCCCAAAGATCGGCGACGGCCTCGTCGGTGCGCGACATGCCGGGCAGGGCCGGCGCCTCCCAGCCGGTCGCCAACCCGGCCAACCGATCGGCGCTGGACTGAATCACCGCCCCGACGGCCCACAACGCCTCACGCCGGTCGAATCCGAAGCAGTCGAACGCGCCGGCGGTGGCCAGTGCTTCGAGGTGTTTCAACTCCAGGCCGCCGACCCGGCGGACGAGATCCTCCAGGTCGCAGTACGGCCGACCCCGCTCGATCGCCGCGGCCAATTCGGTCCCCAAGCCGCGGACCGAGCCGATGCCCAGCCGTACGGCCAACCCGCCGCTCGAGACGGCACACGGTTCCAGGGTCGCCGCGGCAAGCGAGGCGTTGAGGTCGGGGGTGTGGGTGACGACGCCATGGCGGCGGGCGTCGTTGACCAGGGAGTGCGGCGACCAGAATCCCATCGGCTGGGCGTTGAGCAGCGCAGCACAGAACGCAGCGGGTTCGTACAACTTGATCCACGACGAGGCATAGACCAGGTAGGCGAACGACACCGAGTGCGATTCGGGGAAGCCGTAGTTGGCGAACGCCGCCATCTTCTCGAACAGTTCGTCGGCCACCGCCCCGGTGATGCCGTTGACGGCCATCCCCTCGTACAGCCGCGCCTTGAGTCGCTCCATCCGCCGACGGGAGCGTTTGGAACCCATCGCCTGGCGTAGCTCGTCGGATTCGGCCGGGGTGAACCCGGCGACATCGATCGCCATCTGCATCAACTGTTCCTGGAACAGCGGGATGCCCAACGTCTTCTTCAGCGAGCGCTCCAGCAGCGGGTGCAGGAAGGTGACCGCTTCCTCGCCGTTACGCCGACGGATGTACGGATGCACCGAGCCACCCTGGATGGGACCGGGGCGGATGAGGGCGACCTCGATGACCAGGTCGTAGAAGGTCTGCGGCCGCAGCCGCGGCAGCGTCGCCATCTGGGCGCGTGATTCGATCTGGAAGACCCCGACGGTGTCGGCGCGACAGAGCATCTCGTAGACCTTCGGATCTTCGGGGATGGTGGCGATATCGACGGTGTAGCCCCGATGCGCCGCGATCAGATCGACGGCGTAACGCAATGCCGAGAGCATGCCCAGGCCGAGCAGGTCGAACTTGACCAGGCCGGTCGCCGCGCAATCGTCCTTGTCCCATTGCAGCACGCTGCGCTTGTCCATCCGGGCCCACTCCACGGGGCAGACCTCGATCACCGGACGATCGCAGATGACCATGCCTCCGGAATGAATGCCCAGGTGACGGGGATAATCCTCGATGGCTGCGGCCATCGCCAGCACCGAAGCGGGAATATCGTGATCGGCCTGGTTGGTCATCGTCGCCACCGTGCCCCACATATCCATCTGCTTCGACCATGCATCCTGCTGGCCGGGAGCGAAACCGAGCGCCCGGGCCATGTCGCGCACGCTGGAACGCGCCCGGTAGGTGACAACGTTGGCCACCTGGGCGGCATGGTGACGCCCGTACCGCTCGTAGACATGTTGGATCACCTCCTCTCGGCGATCGGACTCGATGTCGATGTCGATGTCGGGCGGGCCATCGCGCTCGGGTGAGAGGAACCGCTCGAACAGCAGCCCGAGCCGCACCGCATCGGCCTTGGTGATCCCCAGGGCGTAGCAGACCGCCGAGTTGGCCGCGCTCCCTCGACCCTGGCAGAAGATGTGCTGCTCGTTGCAGAACTCGACGATCTCCCACACGACCAGGAAGTAACCGGGGAACCCGAGCTGCTCGATGATGCCCAGCTCCCGGTCGATCACCACCCAGGCATCGGGCCGTTCGGCACGGGTGCCGTAACAGCGATGCGCCCGCTCGTCGACCAGACGGCGCAGATAGCCCATCTCGTCGAGTCCGTCGGGGCAGGGGAACGGGGGCAGGCGGGGGGCGATCAACGACAGGTCGAAGGCCAGCGACCGGCCGAGTTCGGCCGCGGCGGCGACCGCCCCCGGATAGCGGGCGAAGCGGCGGAGCTGCTCGGCTCCGCTGCGCAGATGGGCCGATGAGGCCGCCGGCAACCACGGATCGACCTCGTCGAGACTGCGCCGCGACCGCACTGCGGCCATTGCCGTGGCCAGCCGGCGGTCGGCCGGCGTGGCGTAGTGGACGTTGTTCGATGCCACGACCAGCACACGCTCCCGGGCCGCCAACTCGGCGAGCGCGTCGTTGCGATGCGAATCGAGGGGGTCGCCGTGGTCCCACAGTTCCACTGCCACCCTCTCGCGTCCGAAGGCCTCGATCAGGCGGCACAACTCGGTGCGAGCCGCCGCCGGGCCGTCGTGCAACAATGCCGCCGGCACCGTGCCCTTGCGGCACCCGGTGAGCACCCACCAGCGACCATCGGCAACATCGGCCAGGTCGGCCAGCCCGAACCGAGGCACGCCCTTCTCCCCGGCCAGATGGCCGAGCGATAGCGCCCGTGACAGCCGGGCATACCCATCGGGGCCATCGGCGAGTACGAGCAGATGGGAGCCGGGCGGGTCGGGCTGCGGGACCGGGGGGCTCCGCCGCTGCGTCGTCTGGGTGACCGTCTCGGCCTCGGAGCGGAACAGCCGCTCGTCGGGGTCAGTCCCCACACCAACCCGGACATCCGCCCCAAACCCGGCCCGGGACCCGGCCGGCAATGGGCCGTCGGCCGGTGAACGACCAAGACCAAGTGTCAGCTCGGCTCCGAAAACCGTCGGGAGCCCCACGGCGCGGGCCGCTTCAGCGAAGCGCACCACGCCGTACAACCCGTCGTGATCGGTGAGAGCAAGTGCCTCGATACCCAGACGGGCGGCCTCTTCTGCCAATGCCTCGGGATGTGACGCCCCATCGAGGAACGAGAAGTTCGAGTGGCAATGCAGCTCGGCATACGGCACCGCCGGCGGGCGGGCGGCACCGATGTCGTCGGGAGGTTCGTAGGCCTGGCGCTTGCGGCTCCATGCCGGGCCATCGCCACCGGCATTCCAACTCGGGCTCCCCGGGGCCCGGCCATCGGCGCCTCGACCCGACAACTTCGCTTCAAGTTCCTTCCACGGCATCGACGGATTGTTGAAGCCCACGACGCCAAGATACGAACATATGTACGACGATGCAAGTCGCCTGCCATCCCGGTCACGCCGACAGCAGGACGCGCAGCTCCTCGATCGCCACCATCGGATCATCGACCTGCACCGCTGCCATGCCGACGGCTCGCGCCCCGGCCACATTGGCCGGGTGGTCATCGAGGAACACGGCCCGATCGGGTCTCACCCCGAGCCGTTCGGCCGTCAGCTCGTAGATCCGGGGGTCGGGCTTGCGTACACCGACCTCGCTCGAATCGATCACCACGTCGAACAGCTCGATCGGGATCTGCGCCTGCCAATGGGCACGGAACGAGGCGATGTTGTTCGAACAGACCGCCAGCCGGTAGCCCGCCTCACCGAGCCGCCGGGCCTCATGCACCATTGGCCAGTAGATCCCCATCGACCCAAAACCGACGCTGATCAGCTCGAACACCTCGACACGACGACCGAACACGGGCTCGGAGCGATCGGCCACCCACTCGGCGTATTCCTCGAAGCTCGTCTCATCCACCTCGAGTTGGTGCCACTTGTTGGTATACGGCTCGCCTGTGGCCGGCTCGGGAACGTCGAGGCCGTAGCCGAGCAACTCGCTCAGCGAGCCGTGCGGAATGCGCAACATCTCCTCGGCCGCCGCGGTCCGGCCGAACGGGGACGACGAGAACACACCGCCGTAGTCGAAGATCACCGCGTCGAAGCCCATGTCAACCTGCCTAGCACGCCGACCGGGGCGGGATCAGGGTCGCCACACGTAGCGCACGTCGGGCCGGCGTTCCTCGTTACGCGAGCCATCGGTGAACTCGGCGGCGATGAAACCGTGACGCTCGTAGAACGATCGGGCGCGGGTGTTGGCCTCGAATACCCACAACTGGGCACCGTCGGACAACAGCGACCACGCATGCCGAAGCAGCCGATCGCCGACCCCGCATCCGATCCACGGCGGATCGACATAGAGATGTTCGATCCAGCCGTCGGCCGCGACCAGCATCCCAACAGGGTGACCCGACACCGTTGCGACCCAGGTGACGCCGCGGGGAACGACAACCGACCTCATCCACCGGCGGACGTCGTCGTCATCGTGGGGCCAGACGAATCCCGGGAGCACCAACCGACGCGAGCGGCAGAAGATCTCGGCGACATGCCGGGCGTCATCGGGCACCGCCCGGCGAATGGCGACTTCAGCGTGCGCCGGATCGAGCGACCGCAGCACACCGGCCAGACCGTCATCCGACATGCCGATCGCATCCGGCCACGAGAACCAGCCCACATCAGGGCTCTCACCCTCGGGGGGCTGCGGGTCCTCGTCACCGGCGACGAGCAGGTAGCGCACGTCGAGGTGGGTGTGCCCACGGGGCCCGGGATGGACATCCACATGGACGACCGACGGTTCACCGGCCGCATGTTCGACGGTAAGGCCGGTCTCTTCGAGCGTCTCGCGAACCGCGGCATCCGCCGGCAACTCGTCTGCATCGATGTGCCCGCCGGGCTGCAACCAGATGCCGAGCCGCTTGTGGCGGTGCAACACGACACCTCGCAGACCGACGACGATGGCCGAGGCGGTGACGTGCGTCGGGTCGGCATCCTCGTCGAATGGATGATCCAACCGGTCGAATTCCTCGACGAACCGGCGCAATGAGACGCGTTCGCGCTCATCGACACCGCGACGCGCGCCGATCTCCCGCCGAATCAGATCGCGGAGCGGCTCGCCAACCATCCATCCGACCCTAGGCGGCCGTCGACCGTTGTCGAAACCTCGCCGTTCATGACGATTTCGGGACGATTTCACACCGTTAGTGAAACTCAAGCAGTCCGCGTCGGGATGCGTTACACTTCCCATGGAGTGAGCAACTGAACTCTCCTTGTAGGAATCTGCTAACATATGGCCGAAGTACCTAGAATTCGAGCCCTAGTTTCTCACTTCTTGTGTGTTTAGATGCACCCTAAGAAAAACCGACGTCATCAACGGAGGGTCACGTTGTCTTCCTCACCAACGGCCCTCCACCCGGAGCGAACAACATGATGAACGAACCGAACCCGATGACGGATCCCGCGCAGGCGCCGCGGGCATTGCTCATCGACGGTGACGCACTACTCCGCCGCAGCTGGGAGAAATCCTTGCGAGCCGAGGGATTTGCCGTGACCGGTACGGGCGAGGCCGACGCCGCCCTCATCCTCACCGGTTCGTTCACGCCCGACATCGTGATGCTCGATCTGCGGATGCGAACCGCCGGAAGCCAGCGAGCCGGACTCTTCTCCGAGATCCGGGCGATGACCGACGCCTACCTCGTGGGCGTGACCGACCACAGCGATGAACTCGAACGCGTCCGCCTGCTGCGCGCCGGAGCCGACGACCTGTTGACCAAACCCATCTCCTCCATCGAACTCGCCGCGAAACTGCGAGCGCTGCTGCGCCGACCCCGCCGAATCACCGAAGGCCTCGTGCTCGGGCCTCCGCCCACCATCATGCACTACGGAGCGATGCAGATCGACCTCGGCCGGCGCCAAGTCGTGGTCGACGCAACCGTGGTGCCATTGACCCGAATCGAGTTCGACCTGCTCAGCCACCTCTGCCAGCGTCCGCGTGACGTCTCGACCAGGGCTGAGCTGCTGCGCAATATCTGGGGCGAGCACTGGGTCGGCGACGATCATGTCGTCGATGTCCACCTGTCGAACCTCCGGCGCAAATTGAACCATCACGCACCCGACGAGAACTTCATCCTCACCGTGCGCGGCGTCGGCTTCCGGCTCAGCGACGAGTTGCTCCGGGGCCCAACGGAATCCCCGAGTGCGGTGCCCGAGACGACAGCCGTCAACGAGGGCTACGAGAGCACCGCCACAGGTACCGGCCGCCACTGACGGCCCGGCGCACGCCATTTCGTCAGCGGGTGTCGCCAGAACCGTCGCTATCGCCGTCGCCGAACAATCTGCGCAGGGCGACGAACTCGGTCGCCACGATCTCGAACATGGCCGCATCGGCCTGTGAGTCGCCGCTGAGCACGAAGAACGCCGAAACACCCAGATCATGGGCACGCGCCCGCGCCTCGGCATCCTCGACCTCGCTCACCACCGACACGCTCAACTCGGGATACACCGCCTTGATCTCTACGATGGCGCTCAATCCAGTGGCACATTGCACGGACGGCAGACACACCAGAGCACTGCGATCGGCCGCCCGCGAGTCGGCCAGCATCCGCAGTGCCGCTGCGGCATCATCGCACTCCGTGACCCGCAACGGAACGGACACCTGCTCCAACGACCTGCGTATCCGGAGACGACGAACACTGTCGGCGTCGATCAGGGCGATGTCGACGACCGGTGTCGGAGTACTCAGCGGAACCGCCAGCTCCGGCGGGAGCGATTGACTCGACTCGTTGATGATCGTGGTCACCGGCAGGTCGCAGACGCGCTTCACCCGATGGGCCAGGTCCATCTTCAACCACCGCGACACCCCCGGAGGGAATGTCGACAACACGACCCGATCGAAATGCTGAGCTCGTACCACCGTCGCCACCGCGAGGAGGGGCTGGGCGATCGTGATCTCCCCGGTCGCGGCGACACCTCCCCGCTGCAACCAGTCGAGCAGCGTATTCATCCGCTCCTCGGCCTCGCGCCGTTCGGCCTCGATGTCCACCGCCAACAGCGAGAGCATCTCGGTCGGATCGGCGATCACCCCGATCACCGCAGCCGGAACGAGCAAGTGGATCGATAGATCCGGATCGGCGGCCTGCAGCTCGGCCAGATGATCGGCGAGCTCAGTTCCCCCGAGGGTTTGGTTGGCAACCAACAGAACTCTCATGGCGTGCATCCTTTGCCGGTAGCGACCAGCGTCGGCCCGACCATAGCCGCCCGCCAGTCCCTGTGCCATCCGACACAGGGACGTTCGGCACGATCACACACCCGATGCCGGGTCGGGTGCCCGACAGGCGTCAGGTGCCGGCTCGCAGCGCGTCGACCGGCGCCATTCGCGCGGCACGCATCGCCGGGTAGAAACCCGAGAGCAGCCCGATGGCGGCACCGAGCACGGGGGCGGCGAAAGGCACCGACGGATCGAGCACAGGCGTCCACGACTGGTACGCCGAGACGGCCACCACGACCAGCGTGCCCAGGCTCGCCCCGAGAATCCCGCCGACGAGACCCATCGTTCCGCTCTCGACGAGAAACTGAAGGGCGATGTGCCGCCGAGACGCCCCCAGGGCGCGGCGGAGTCCGATCTCGCCGGTCCGTTCCATCACCGACACCAGCGTGACGTTGGCGATACCGATCGCCCCGACGACCAACGACACTCCACCGAGGATGAGGAACAGCAGGTTGAGATCGCTTTTCACGGCGTCCTTGACCCGCTTGGGCTCGGGTGGCGACACGACCTTCAGCGTGCGCGGATCATCGGGCCGCAGAGCTTGGGGGATCTGCTGCGAGACCAGTTGTGCCGCACCGATATCGGACTCGACGACCACCAGATCCGGGTGCTTCAGACGGAAATCACGCCTCGCCGTCCCCTCGGGGATGATCACCGCGCCGAGCAGGTCGGGCTGCCGTGACACACCGTCGATGATCCCGATGACCAGGTAGGTCTGGTCGCCGATGGTGATCGCCGGAAGCTTGCCGACACTGGCGATCCCCAACCGCGACGCGGCATTCGGTCCGAGGACGGCCACTCGTTCGGCCCGCTCGGAGAGCTGCTCGTCGATGAAACGTCCCGTGCGGAGTTGGGCATGGACCGCCGGAAACAAGCCGGGAGATGCGGCCGACACCGTCAGCGTGAACTTCGTCTGGTTCTGCGGATCGCTGATCGGTGACGCACCGACGAGCGTCTGCTTCGTCTTCAACGTGCTCAGCGTGCCGACCTGGGCCACTCCGTTCAGACGGGCCAACCTGGCCGGCGCATCCCACGGAATGGCGTCGACCTTCAGATTCTCGGCCGAGGGCTTGGGGCTGACGACGATCTCGGTGGCCGCCAGGGCATCGAACCGGCCGACGATCCGGCTACTCGCCGTGCGTGACAGACCGAGGGTTGCCACCAGCGCAGCCAATCCGATGACCGTGCCCAGAACGGTGAGGATCATGCGGGCCGGGCGGGCGAACAGACCGGCGACGGCCTCGTTGGCCAGATCGCGCGACGACATGCCCGACGGCCGGATGAGGCTCGCGTCGCGCCCCCCGACCGCCGTGTCGGACGGGCCGACCACGCCGTCGTCGTCCACCCCGTCGGACAAGAACGTGTCGGACAGGAGCGCGTCGGACAAGGGTGTGTCGGACACGTCGCTCGAACTGACGCGTCGGCGAGGACGGAGGCGGCCGATCATTCGACGATCCCCAAGGTCCCATCGACGATCCGCACCCGCCGGCCGGCGCGGGCGGCCACATCATGCTCGTGGGTGATGACCACGATCGTCATGCCCTGCACATTCAGGTCGGCGAACAGATCGAGCACCGTCTCGGTGGTGGCCGTGTCGAGGTTGCCCGTCGGTTCGTCGCACAGCAGGAGCCGAGGCGACCCCATCAACGCCCGAGCGATCGCGGCCCGCTGGCGCTCACCGCCCGACAGACGCGTCGGCATGAAATCGGCACGGTGGGCGAGACCGACCTTGTCGAGCGCCTCGAGCGCCTTGTCGCGCCGGTTCTTCCATGGCGCTCGGCGATACACCTCCGACAGCATCACGTTCTCGGTCACCGTGCGGTGGGCGAGCAGATGGAACGACTGGAACACGAAACCGATCCCTCGGCACCGCAGCCCGGCCCGCTGGCGATCGGACAGTTCGGCGACCTCGATGCCGTCGAACCTGTACGAGCCCGACGTGTGGCTGTCGAGACAGCCGAGCACGTTGAGCAACGTCGACTTGCCGGAGCCCGAGGGCCCGACGATGGACAGCCATTGTCCTTCGTAGACGGTCAGATTCACGTCCTTGAGCGCATCGACGGGGGGCTCGGTGTCGAAGCGGCGGCCGAGGTCGGTCAACTCGATGACAGCAGGCGACTCGACGGGAGGCGAGTTGGCGGGAGGCGAGTCGACGGCCACTAGGCCACCGTCGTCGCCGGTGCGACGGTGGTGGCATCCGCCGAGCCCGTACCACCGGTGGGCGTCGTGTCGCCGGTAGGTGTCGTGTCGCCGGTGACAGTCGAGCCCGATGTCGCCGCGGCGGGCGGGGTGAAGCCGATGACCACCAGATCACCGGCCTTCAACTCCCCATTGACGGGGGTCACCGCCACGAATCCGTCGGCCGACAGGCCCGGTGTCACCGTGATCAGTTGCGAAGTGCCCTCGACGCTGCGCTCGACACGCGACGAACTGTCGGGAGCGAGGGTCAACGCGCTCAGTGGCACGACGAGTGATTCGCCCTGGGTCGATTCCACCGGGATGGTGACCCGCACCGAGGCACCCACCAGATTAGGCGGCGGTGTACTGATCCGCACCTCGAAGTAGACGTGGAAGGCATCCTGGGCATTCGTTCCCGGGGCCGAGGCCACCTGGGTCACCTCACCCTTGAGGGCGATCCCCAGATCGGGCTCGTCGATCGACGCCTCCATCCCGACGGTGACCAGACCGGCGTCCTGGACGGCCAGTCCTCCCACGACGTACACCTCGGCGTTGGTCGCTTTCACCACCCCACCGGCAAGCGAATCACCCTTGGCAACGAGCACCTCCGACACCCGGATCGGCCCGCTGCCGACGAAGACCAGTTCGTCGGCCGGCACCTGCACCCCGGCCCGGCGCGTCGCCAGGCTCGCCTCCTCGGCGGCAAGATCGACGATGGTCCCCCGAGCTGCGGCAGCCACCTTGGCGACGCTGTATGCGTTCTCCGCGGCAGCCAGCGCCGCGGAGGCGTTGCTCACGTCGATCTTCGTCGAGGCGACCACCGACTCGGCATCGGCTACGGCCCGATCCCCCGCCGCCGCCACCGACTGGGCATTGTTCTTGGCGATCTCCAGATCGCGCTTGGCCGCCGCCACGTCGGCCGTCGTCACTTTGCGCGGTATCAGCGCGGCATCGAGAATGGCCTGCTTGGCGTCGACCGATTGTTGGGCCGCGGCATTGGCCGTCGCTGCGTCGGCGACCGCCGAGTCGAGTGCCGCCTGGGCACCGTCGAGTGCCGCCTGAGCGGCGGCGACGGCCTGGACACCGGTCAGCTTGACGGCATCGGCGGTCGCCTTGGCCGCGTCGTAAGCCGCCTGGGCGACGGCGATCTCCTCGGGCGTCGCCGCCGGGTCGGAGTTGGCCAGGTCGAGTGCCGCCTTGGCCGAGTTGACATCGGCCTGGGCGGTGGCGTTGTTGGCCGCCGCCTCATTCTTGGCGTCGGCCAGACGCGCCGGCGCCGTATCGAGCACCGCATGGGCATCGGCGACGGCCCGATCGCCGTCGAGCTTG
>JANMJD010000082.1:0-4459 GCA_031371195.1 Actinomycetes bacterium
TCGACGGCGGTCTGCTCCCGTACTCCGCCACCAGCTAGATCAGCCGCAACAACAGCCCCTGGAACGAGCGGTTCATCGATGGCACGTCGTAGTCGGACGATCTGGCCGGCCGAGAAGGTGAGGTGCTCGGATCCATGGCCGAGGGCCGATCGAAACAGCGATCTCGCAAATCCTCCTGGTCATCACCAAGACCATCGACGCCACGTTTGCCAGATGCCTCAAGTTCGCCTCTGCGAATCGGCCGACGACCATCGCCGAGTGCTCCCCGTGCTGGTGTACCTGCGTGCCTCGCACTCGCGGAGACCAGCTTTGCACAATTCCGACCCAGACGGCGTGGTGGCTCGCCTCTTTCATGCAGCCTCCTTTCCACGCGAGCACCGCGTCGCAAGACGACGCCGCGCAGAGGCTTAACGCCTACCGATCGGGAACAACGATCAGCGTGTGGTTGTCGAGCCACGCAACAGACCACCCAGATGCCACCTTCGAGGATTCACCCGTCGCGACGTCGACAACGTAGATCACGCCGCCGTCGAGGTATGCGACGCTGTTTCCGTCGGGTGAGATCGTGGGTAACCAGATCTCTTGGTTCGCCCTCACCAGCGTTCGACGCGAGCCGTGGGCGTCCGCGATCGAAATGCTTCCTCCGGCAAAGTGGGAGGTCATCGCCGAGACGAAGAGAATGTGCCTGCCGTCCGGGAAGTAGGCGGGGTATGCGGCGTCCGCGAGGAGCAATGTCGGCGCGCCACCGGTGACGGGCACTGACCACACATCCCAGTTCGCGGTCTCGGGTGAGCCGCGAGGCAGATGGAAGATGACGTTCCGGCCGTCGGGGTTGAAGCTCGACTCGATCCACCACCACCCATTCGGGGTCCCCTGCTTGAGATCGGTGATCTGCGTCTTTTGCCCGGTGGAACGATCCTCGACGACCAGGTTTCCGAACGTGTGAGGGTCTCGACCGTTGCGTTCCTGGAAGACGAGCTTGGTTCCGTCCAGCGACCACTGTGCTGCGTAGTCGTTGAGACCAGCTGGCGGTACGAGAATGTGGGCGTCTGTCCCGTCGATGTTGGCGACTGTCATCACGTCGCTGCCGTTGCATCGACAGGTGCCGTAGGCGAGTCGTGTTCCGTCGGCGGTTACGGCGTAGTCGCCGCTGCCGCCGGTGACGCTCATCGCCAGCGGTGTTTTGGCACGCGTCTGGAGGTCGAGGAAGAAGGGCAACTCCACCGTCGGGGGCTCGTCGGCCGGGATGGGGTCGACCTTGAGCGTGCCGTCGATGATGCGGGCCCGGAAGGTCTCGAGTGCGTCGACGGTCGTTGGTTGCAGGTGTCCACCGGTGGTGGTGTAGCCGACCCCCCCGTCCGCCAGGGCGATGGTGAGTGAGCCAGGCAAGGCCACCGCGCCGTCGCCACGGGCGGCGACAACAGCCTCGACACCGCGATCCACGCGTTTGAACATCGACGTCAGGATGTGGTTGCGTTGGACGTCCGTGATGTCGTATTGCGTGTCGCTGTCGACGCCGATCACCCAGAGCTGTCGACCCGATCCACTGAGCTCGGTCGCGGCTTCGACGACGCCCCGATAGGACTCGCCGGCGGCGACGAAGATGACGTCGACGCCGTCGTCGAACAGGGCGGTGGCGATCTCGCGGGCTCGCTCGGGGTCTGCGTAGCCGAGCTCCGAGTCCAACCCGGACGTCCGTCGGGGGAAGATGAGCTCAGGGACGATCTTGACGTCGGTGTTGGCAGCGATCGCGCCCTGCTCGAATCCGGCACGGAATGCTTCGATGAACGGCTGCGAGTTCGCCCCGATGTAGCCGACCTTGCCCGTCGCCGATTCGAGCGCTGCCGCTGCGCCGACGAGGAACGAGCCTTGCTCGACGGCGAAGTTGACCGCCACGACGTTCGCGGCCTGGGGTACCTCGTTGGAGTCGATCAGGGCGAACGTGGTGTTGGGGTATTCGTCGGCGATGGCCAGCATCTGCTTGTGCAGTGCGACCGCGCCGAATATCAACCGAGGCCCACTGTCGGCAAGGCGCCGCAAGTCTCCATCGAGGTCGGTGTACGGCGGTTCGAGGACCACGGCGTCAAGACCAAACTCGGCGGCCGCTGACTCGACGCCTCGTGCGACCAGCTCGTCGAACGTGTCATCGGCGCGCCTGCCGGTCAGGGCCACAGCGATGGTGTCGCGAGTCGGCTTTGTCGTCAGCAAGGGGTACGAGATCACTGCCGCCAGGACTCCGATCACGGCGAACAGCAGCAGCAACTGTCGACGGGATCGCCGCCGTAGCCGCGACTGGGCATGCTCTCGTTGGAGACCGTCGGCGACTTCTGTCTCGCGAGCTGCGATCGCGATGGCGATGAAGTCGTGTTCGGTGGCGGTGAAGCGGAGGCTTGTCGTCGTGACCCAACGTTCGTAGTCGTCGAGGCGGGTCCCGGTGAGCAGGTAGCCGGGATCGCGCCCGGCCGCCTCCCACTCGTTCACCGCCGCGACAAATGACGCCTGCTTGGCAAGGTCGGCGCGACACTGCTCGATCCAGTCCCGCAACCGGTGCCATTCGGCGAGGAGCGCGTCGTGGGCCACTTCAACAGTCGGGCTGCCCGTCGCCGGATCCCGGTCGAGCGCCAGCAGCCGGTAGCGAGCGAAGACGTCGATCGCAGAACGCAGCGCGATCACGTCGATGTCGAGCGACACGAGCTCGGACGCCGGGGCGCGTCGGCGGCCGACGATGTCGCCCGAGACCGTGACGATTCGCAGGAACAGTTGTCGCGCAGCGTCCTGCTCGGCTGGATCTAGCTGGCCATACAACGACTCGGCGCGGCGGGCGACAGCCTTGCGCACACCGCCGATCCGTTCGTAGGTGGCGAGATCGAGCACGGAACCGTCTCGCCCGTCGAACACCTCGGTCATCGCGTATTGGAACAACGGTAAGGCGTTGGGTTGACCGGCGACGTCGGCGACCAAGCGGGCCACCAGGCGAGGCTCGACGGCGATGTCGAGTTGTCGGGCAGGCAGCGTCGCTGCCGCTTCGAGCTGGTCCGGCCCGAGGGCGACGACACTCACTACATTGTCGGCGAACAGCTGCCCAAGGCGCGGATCCGCCAATGGCCGGTCGTAGAAATCGGCGCGCAACGTGACGAGCACGTGGACCCGCCCGTCACGGTCGTCGGCGGCGTTCGCGAGGAGGGCGAGGAACCGGCTCGCCTCGGCCGGATCGACTATCGTGAACAACTCCTCGAACTGGTCGACGACGAGGAGCAACCGCGACGATCCGTCGCCCAACAACGCTGAGACGCACGCGAGCAACCCGCCAGTTCCACCAGCCAAAAGCTGGGCCACCAACCGCGGGTCCACGCCGGGAAGCTGACCAAGAGCCGCCTCGAGCGCCGCATGTGGCTGTGCCCCGGGCTGCATCTGGGCAATGAGCACCTCGCGGTGATCGCGTCGCAGGTGCGGTACCAAGCCCGCCTGCACGACGCTCGACTTACCCGAGCCGCTCGGACCGACGAGGGCGGTGAATCGCGTTGCACCGATGACGCGGGCAGCAAGGCGCTCGACGAGCTGGTCCTGACCGAAGAACCGGGCGTGATCGGCCTCGCGGAAGGCGCGCAATCCGAGGTAGGGGTTGTCGAGCCACCGAATCGACGGCGGGCCATCCGAGCGAACCGGCTCAGGGTCGAGGTCGGGGTCCTGCAGCAGGATCTGCTCCTCGAGGCGACGCAATCGGGGCGATGGCAGGATTCCCAACTCCTCGGCGAGGACCTCGCGGGTTGCCTGGAAGGCGCGCAACGCGTCGGCCTGCCGGCCCGATCGATAGAGGGCGACCATGTGCAGCGCCCGGAGCTCCTCGCGATACGGGTGCTCGCGCGTCAGCCGCTCGAGTTCGACGATGACGGCTGCGTGCTGACCGATTGACAAGCGCGCCTGCATTGACTCTTCCACGACGGCGAGTCGCAGCTCTTCGAGCCGAGCCGCTTCGACTTGCAAGACCGGCTGGTCAGGAAAGTCGTCGAACGGCGAACCGCGCCAGAGGCCGAGCGCCGCCTCGAACCCGGCCACCGCACCGCTGGGATCCCACAGCGCGCGGGTCCGGGCTTCGGCCACACGCGCCTCGAAGTCGAGGGTGTCGAGGGTGTCGCTGCTGACCCGGATGCGGTAGCCAGGACCGTCGCTCTCGACTAACGATCCAACAGTCTTGCGGAGCTGCGAGATGTACGCCTGCACCGTGTGGCGCGCTGTCTCGGGCGGATCTTCGCCCCAGAGACCGTCGACCAGCCGGTCGACGGAAACCACCCGGTTCGGTTCGGCGACGAGCCGGGCAAGCACGAACCGCTGCTTCGGTCCCCCGAGCGAGAGCTCCGTCGTTGCCGCAGTGCGCCCACCGGAATAGGCCGCAGCCACGACCTGCATCGAGCCCAGCACCTCAAAACGCACGATCCCATGGTACGCACTGGCCTTCGAC
>JANMJD010000129.1:0-2118 GCA_031371195.1 Actinomycetes bacterium
GGCGCTCGGTCGGTCGGCATTCGCTCCGCTCATCTCTGCACGGGGGCTGCGCCCCCGAACCCCATCACCGCCCGATTCGCTGGCGCTCGGTCGGTCGGCATTCGCTCCGCTCATCATCGCGGGGTCTCCTCCCAGGACAACCCGTGATACGGGTCAGGCTCGCGGGGCAGGCCGAGTACCTGTTCGCCGAGCACGTTCTTGTTCACTTCGGTCGTGCCACCCTCGATGGTGTTCGCCCGGCTGCGCAACATGCCCCTCACCTCATACGGCAGACTCTCGGCCCAACGCTGAGGGCCGGCCGACGCCGCGTTGGTTTCCCAGGCCAGCGCGCCCGCACCGAGCAGATCGGTCGCGGCGAGTTGGATCTGCTGATTCAGCCGGCCCTGATGGACCTTGCCGATCGACGCCGCCGGGCCCGGAGTCCCACCGGCCTTCACCGTCGCTCGCACCCGGTCGTTCGTCCACCGGCGCACCGACTCCTCGGAGTACAGGAGTACCAGACGCTGACGCACTAGCGGATCATCCCAAACACGATTCGAACGTACGGCACGGATCAGCCGGTCGGTCCCACTGCCGCCGATCCGGTCGACCCCGCCCGAGCCAGACCCGGCGACCATCTGCCGTTCCCCCGACAACGTCGAGTTGGCCGCCCGCCACCCCTCGCCGATCTCGCCGAGACGCCACGAATCGGGTACGCGGACTTCGTCGAGCCAGACCTCGTTGAAGTCGACCTCGCCACCGATGTGGCGCAACTCGCGAACCGCGACACCAGGGCTTTCGAGATCGACGATCAGATAGGTCAAACCCTGACGTTTCGGCACCGACGGGTCGGTGCGGGCGAGGCAGAGACCGAAGCGCGAATCGTGCGCCCAGGTGGTCCACACCTTCTGCCCGCTGAGCACCCACTCATCGCCGTCGCGCACCGCTCTGGTCGCCAGCGACGCCAGATCGGACCCCGCCCCGGGCTCGCTGAACAGCTGACACCAACGCTCCTCGTTGCGCACGATCGGCGGCAGAAACCGCAACCGTTGCTCCTCGGTCCCCACCGCGAACAACGCCGGCGCGGCATTGTTCAGCCCCAGCGGATTCAGGCGACCCAGGTTCAATGGGCCGAGCACCTGATCCAATATGCGCGCCTGGACAGGGCGAAGATCGAGCCCGAGATACGCCCGCGGCCACGTAGCGACTGCGAGCCCCGACGAGGCGAACGTCGGGTACCACGCCTCGTAGTCGGCGATCGGCCGAACCGCGCGGATCGCCGACCGCCCACCGGGAGCCGCGTCGCGCCACGCCCGCGGCACGTTCGCTTCGACCCACGCCCGCGCCGCGACGAGCAGGTCGGCATCCGACGACGAGCGGTCGAGATCGAGCAGCAAGACGGTTCAGCGTTTCTCGTAGGTGATGCCGGAGTCATCGACGCACCAGGTCGTCGCGGTACGGCCTTCGTTGCGCAGGACCCGCTTGAGGACCCGACCGACCGGGCTGCGCGGCAGTTCGGTGCGGAACTCGATGTAGCGGGGCAGGGCGAAGTAGGGCAGCTCGGCGACGCAGTAGCGAAACAGGTCGGCCTCGTCGACGACAATCCCTTCCTTCAAGGTGGCCGTGACCTTGAGGTCGTCCTCACCGAACTCACTCCGCACCGCATGGACGACGACGTCCGCCAGGCCGTCGTATCGCATCAGAATCCGCTCGACGTCGAAGCTCGAAATGTTCTCACCCCGGCGGCGGAGGTAGTCGGCCTTGCGGTCGACGAAGAACAGAAAGTCGTCGTCGTCGATCCGCCCGATGTCGCCGGTGTGGAACCACAGGTTGCGGCTCGCTTCGACGGTTGCCTCGGGCCGACCCCAGTAACCCTCGTACATCGAGTGGGCCCGCTTGGGCCGCAGCACGATCTCACCATCGGTGTTTCGGGGAAGGTCTGCGTCGTGGTCATCGAAGATGCGCACGTCGAAGTATTCAGTGTTGATCACCCCGGCCGCGTTCGCCTTGTTGACCGTGCCCGGCGGGGACCACGACACCAGCGACGCCTCGGTCAGCCCGTAGGCACCCGAGAACGTATCGATGCCGAAGCGGGCCTTGATGATCCGGTCGATCGAGTCGGGCAGCGGCGCCGCGCCC
>JANMJD010000170.1:0-11627 GCA_031371195.1 Actinomycetes bacterium
TGTTCTCGTGTTTTTTTTTTTGTCTTTGTCGAGCTCTTGGTGTGTTCTTCTCCCGCGGGCGCCTCGTCCGCCGCCTCCCGGTGTCTTTCTTGTCCCTTCCGATCCCCGACTTCCGCCCCGCCAACCCCTCGACGTGCCGAACTCGCTACCCCTCGAGGGGGAGATCGGTGACCGCTTCGAGCACCGACCCGGCGTCGAACGTGGCGTGCTGGCGGAGTTTCATCGTCAAGGCGATGAGGAACGTGACCATCGCCACCGCCGAGCCCGCAGCCAGGCCGATCTCGACCCGGCGGAAGGTGTTGCCGGGCAGCGTGGCGACCGACACGACGAATGCGAGCATTGCCAGGGTCCAGCCGAGGGCGACGGCCGCGTGGCCGCGCAAGGCGATGACGGCCTGGGCGGCGGTGAGGGCGACCATGTAGCAGGCGCTGCCGAGGGCGAGCATCGTCATCGTCTGGCGTGAAAGATCGACCTTGAACACGCTCTTGAGAATCGGCGGGCCGAGGGCCAGCGAGCCGAGTGTGGCTGCGGCGCCGACCACGCAGACCATGATCAGCAGCCGTCTGAACCCGGCGCGGAACTCGCTCTGATTGCCCTGCGCGGCCAGCCTGGCCAGCCGCGGCAGGAGCGCCGCCTGAATCGCCTGGAACAGGAACAGCGGGATTCGACCGAGGAGCACCCCGTAGGCGAACGCGCTGACCCGCGAGTGCTCGGCCGACGAGGCGAGCAGATTCGTGGTGATCGGCCCGGCGTTGAGCAGGGCTGCACCGAAGATCGACCCGATGAGCAGCCATCCGAGATTGGGTGTGACCTCGCCCCAACTCGCCTCCGGCCCCGGTTCGGTGGTCAACTTTCGGCGCTGCCCGACGAGGGCCACCCCCGTCAGCGGCGCAAGGGCGATGACCAGCCCGTATGGGCCGATCGACTTCACGCCGAGCGCGGCGAGGATGGCGCAACCGACGATTCGAGCCCCGCCGTCGAACCCCATGATCACGGCGTAGCCACCGAAACGGCCGTTGCCCGAGCAGATGCCGCGTGACAGATGTGTTGGGGCGTATGCGGCGAAGCCGAGGGCCAACGACAGGGTCATGATCCAGTGACCGTCGAAGTAGTGCTTGGTGATCAGCGGGCTGCCGATGGCCAAGGCGGTCAGCACGATCAGGAGCAGGATTCCGGCCAGTTGCATGAGCCGCCGGACGACCGGCCCGCCCCCCTGATCGAGGCTGCGCCGATGGGACAATGCCCGACCCATCTCCTGCTCGACCGGCAGAAAAAAGCCCGGGGCCAGGGCGAATGTCGCAAACCACAGGGCGGTCACCGGCTTGACGGCCTCGTCGCCGAGGGTCGACTTGGCGATCGACAGGAACAGATAGCTCGACACACCTGCCACGAGCAGCCCCACCCCGACCGGAAGCGTTCCTTCGGGGATGGGCAGCCGGGAGAGGGCTGACGGGCGAGATTCGCTGTGATCCGACAAGGCCGCTGAGATTATCGGCTCCGCCGCTGGTTTCGCAGGGATGCCGGCCACGGTTGGTGACGGGGATTGACCCGACAGTTGGACTACAACTGTTCAGCGCGGGTCTGTCAATCGAGTCGAGGAGGTCCCGTGTGAGACGTCAAGGCATGGGATGGTCGGTGGCCGCGATGGTGGTCGGCGCGGTCGGTGCCACGGCGATCGGCGTCGTCAGCGGCCCCGTGATGGCGTCAGCGGATGCCTCGTTCAGCGCGCCGGCGGGCGTGGCACCGACGGTGATCACCCTTGACGGCCACGGCAACGGCCATGGCATCGGCATGAGCCAGTGGGGTGCGCTTGGGTATGCCGTCGACGACGGCTGGGATGCGGAGCGGATTCTTGCCCACTACTACGGCGGCACCGTGGCCGCGACGATCGATCCGGGCCCGATCAGCGTCCGGCTGATGGCACTCGACGATGGGCAGACGTCGGTCGTCCAACCTCGTGGTCACGCCGTCGTCACCGAAGACCCGTCGGCGCGGTCGTGGGCGGCAGTGGTCGCCCGCGAGACCGCCGACGGCGTCTACCGCGTCTGGGGAACGACGACGGCGACGTGCCCGGCGGCCGATGCCAATCTCGACGATCCACTGTCGGGCTGGACCGTCGTCGTCGATGGGGTCGCCGGGTCGGTGACGATCGACACCCAGACGGACGTGACCGCCTCGGCCGATGTCGACGAGTTGCTCGCCGCCTGCGAGCCCGGCGGGACGGTTCGGTCGTATCGGGGTCGGATCCGGGCCGTCAACGGCAGTGCCGGTGAGAACCGCACGGTCAACGACGTGCCGATGGAGCAGTACCTGCGGTCGGTCGTCCCGGCAGAGATGTCGTCGACATGGGGTCCGCTCGGAGGTGGTCGCGGGCAGCAGGCCCTGATGGTGCAGGCGGTCGCAGCCCGCTCGTACGCCGCGGTGCAGACCCGCTACAGCTACGCCAAGACCTGTGACACGCAGGCCTGCCAGGTGTACATCGGTGCCGCCCGCCGGCCCGGACCGCAGGGAGCGGCGACCGCCAACGAGAAGCCCGAGACCGACCAGGCGATCGGGTCGACGGCCGGTCAGGTGCGCCGGGTCGGCTCGGTCGGCGGACCGATCGCCAACACGATGTTCTCCTCGTCGAGCGGGGGGTACACCTCGCCGTCGTCCTCACCGGCGTTCCCGGCGGTTGCCGACGACGGCGACGACGTCGGCGCCAACCCGCACCACAACTGGACGGTGCAGATTCCGGTGACCGCCATCGAGGCGGCCTGGCCGCAGATCGGTCGGCTGACCGACCTGGTGGTGACCAAACGAAACGGGCTCGGTGACCAGGGCGGCCGGGTGCTGTTGGCGCTGGTGCGGGGCACGACGGGCCAGATCGTCGTCACCGGCGACGACGTCCGCAAGGCCCTCAACCTGCGCTCCAACTGGTTCGCCGTGCGCACGCCGTGTCTTGGCCGGGACGCACCGGGGGTCACGGCCGGGCCCCCCGTCACGCCCACCGGGCAGGGGTTCATCGGCATCAGTCCGTCACGCATCGTCGATACCCGCACGGGCCTGGGTACCTCCCCGGTCCCGGTCAAGGCCGGCTGCACCCTGCTGGCGTCGTTGACCACGGCACCGACCGGCGCGACCGCGGTCGCCCTCACGCTGACGACCACCCGTGCTGCGACGAGTGGCTTCACGACGGCATATCCCTGCGGCACGCCGCAGCCGAATGTGTCGGCGGTGCAGATCCTGGCCGGCTCGGATGTGCCGGGAACGACCATCGTGCCGCTCGGGGCCGATGGCACGATCTGTGTGTTCACCTCGGTCGACACCGACCTGATCATCGATGTCCTCGGTTGGTTCGGGCCCGGTGGCCAGCGGTTCACCGGTCAGGTTCCCGAACGGTTGCTCGACACCCGCCGGCCGCCGGGGGCATCTGCAGTGCCGACAGGCACCGTGACACGCGTTCAGGTGACGGGCGGCGGCCGGCCGGTCGACGCGACCAGCGTCTCGGTGAACCTGACGGCGACGGGCGGCCGATCGACCGGGTACGTGACGGTGTTCCCGTGCGGGGCGACGCAACCGACGGCCTCGGTGCTCAATCTGCGCCCGGGTGTCGATGTCGCCAACCACGCCTTCGTGGCGCTCGACGCCCAGGGCGGGTTCTGTCTGTGGAACTCGGCACCGACCCATCTGATCGCCGACGTCGACGGTTGGTATGCCCCGTTGGCCGGGGCGCCCACGACGTTCTCGACACCCGAACGACGGGTTGACTCCCGCAGCAACCTCGCCACAGTCGGGCCGTGGGCCGCCGGTGAGACCCGGTCGGTTGATCTGGGGGATGCATCGGCAGCTGTCATTTTCGAGCTCTCCGGCGTCGACGCCGGACAGCCCGGGTATCTGACGATCTTTCCGTGTGGCGCAGTTGCGCCCGACGCGTCGGTGCTCAACATCAACCCGGGGGCCAACGTGGCCAACCTGGTCGTTGTGCCCACCGACGCCGATGGCCGCGTATGCATCACCTCGTCGGTGGCGACGCAGGTGTTGATCGACGTGATCGGTCGTTCGGTGGCGTCGCCGCCGGAGGTGCAGCTCAGGCCGTGATCAGTTCGCGTACCTGGGTGCGGGCGGCCTTGGCGGCGTCGTGGGCCCGGTTGACGATGGTGTGGGCGGGTTCGGGCAGACGGGATCCGAACTGATCGACGACCTGGTCGACGCTCGCCTCGAACCGCTGAATGCGGGCATCGATGCCGGCAGCGTTCTCGGTGACGAACTGCTTTGCCGTGTCGAGTTGGGCCTTGGCCTGCTCGGTGAATTCGTGGCGGCGCACCTGGATCTTCTGGACCGCCAGCACGCCGAATCCGACGGTGACATAGGCGGCGTCCTTGGCGAGGGCGACGAGGCGATCGGTGTCGACGCCGGGGAGGTCGAACGACGGCAGTTGGTCGATGAGAGGCAGGGTTGGGCGGGTCATGAGGGATGCTCCTGATGGTGAGGGACGGGTTCAGAGTATCATGGATTGCTAATTATTGCAAGCAATTGGAGGGAGCTTTTCGGCCTGCCTTTCGGTGGGATGCCTCCGAGTCCCGCCCTGCGGCGGCTACCCTCGACCGTCGTGGATTCGTCCGGCACTACTGCCCCGCCCGTCGTCGGGGTGCTCGTCGTCCACGATCCGGGCCCGTGGTTCGATGAGGTGCTGTATGCCTTGGCGCATCAGGACTACCCGAATCTCAACCTGTTGTTTCTGGTGGCGGGGGAGCCGGGCGAGATTCCGCAGAAGATCAAGGCGCAACTGCCCAACGCGTTCGTCCGCGGGGTTCCGGCGAACCCGGGGTTCGGTGCGGCGGCCAACGAGGCGATCCGCCTGGTCGAGGGCAGCGGCTTCTTCTGCTTCATGCACGATGACGTGGCGCTCACGCCCAACGCGATCAGCGCCCTGGTCGAGGAGATGTACCGCTCGAACGCCGGCATCGTCGGGCCGAAGCTCGTCGAATGGGACGACCCCGGCGTGTTGCAGCACGTCGGCAACGGCGTGGATCGCTTCGGCGAGGTCGATCCGCTGGTCGAGCCGGGTGAACTCGACCAGGAGCAGCACGATGCCGTACGCGACGTGTTCAGCGTGCCTACGGCCTGTCTGCTGATCCGTGCCGATCTGTTCCGCGCCCTGGGCGGTTTCCCGACGGGCTACGACTACCACGGCGAGGATCTCGACCTGTGCTGGCGGACCCATCTCAACGGCGCCCGCGTCCTTGTCGTGCCGGCGGCGGTCGCCCGCCACCGGGGTGTGCTGACGCAACGCCGCCGCGACATCGGCCATCGCCGAGCGATCGCCCGCCACCGTATCGACACCGTGGCGACGATGACGGGGCGCTGGCGTACCCCGGTCGTCCTGGTGCAACTGGCCGTCGTCTCGATCGTCGAAACAATTGTCGGGCTGTTCACCGGCCGGGCCAAGGATGGCCTCGCTTCGCTGTACGCCCTGGTCGGACTACCGACGCGGGTGATCGGGGTGCTGGCCCGGCGCCGCCAGATCCGACCGCTGCGAGAGGTCCCCGATCGCGAGATCGCCCACCTGCAGATGCGCGGCAGCGCCCGTCTGGCCATGTTCGTCCGCCATCAGCGCAACAAGACCGGAGCGAAGATGAGGGCGTTGCCGACCGTGCGGCGCGCCCAGACGGCCACGACATCGGTCATCGTGCGCATCGTCGTTGCCGTGCTGGCGATCTTCGGCAGCAGAAGCCTGATCACCCGGGGTGTCGGTCAAATCGGTCAATTCGCCGAGATCCCCAACTCCGGCGATCTACTCCGGCGCTACGTCGCCGGGTGGGATCCTCAGGGGTTCGGTCGCGCCGGCAACCCGCCAACCGCTCACGCCATCGTCGGGCTGATCGAGGCGCTGCCGCTGCCCGGTGGATTCACCCGCCTACTGCTCGTTCTCGGGCCGCTCGCAGCCGGCTATTGGGGGGCCTGGCGGTTGGGCGGCTTCTTCCCGTCGGTGCGGGCCCGAGTGGCAGCTCTGGCGGTGTATGCCGCCGTGCCCCTGCCCTACGCGGCGATCGCCGCCGGCCGATGGGGTGTGCTGGCCGCCTACGGCGGCTTCCCGTGGGCAATGGATCTCGTCCGGCGCGCCAGCGGAATCGGTGTCGTGGCCACGCAGGAGTGGGGCGACGACGACATCGCCGATGCCGTCGTCGGCGTGCCGACGGGCGAGCGCATCCGCGTCCTCGTCTCGCTCGGGCTGCTCTGCGGCGTCGTCGCCGCCTTCGTGCCCGTCTTCCCGGTGCTGGTGCTGGCGGCAGCGGTGCTGTTCGCCGTTGGAACGGTCATCGCCCGGGGTTCGACAACCGTGCTGGCCGGCGTGGCGACCGCCGCCGGCGCGCTGTTGATCGCCGTGTTGCTCAATCTGCCGTGGGCGACCACTCTGGTCCGCGACGGCGGCTGGGGCGACCTCCTCGGTGCCGCACCGGCCGGACCATCCGCGCTCGGATTGATCGCCGTGGTCACGTTCGGGATCGGGGCGACAGTCCTCGGTCTGGCGGCGCTCGGGTTGTATGTCCCGCTCGTCGCCGCCCCGCTCGTCGGGCGGGGTTGGCGACTCACCTGGGCGTCGCGGGCCGCCTGTCAGGCCCTCGGCTTCGCCCTCATCGCCGTGCTCGCCGACCGTGGCTCGCTGGCCATCCGCATGCCCGAGCTCGGTCTGTTGCTGGTGCCCGTGGCATGTGGTCTCTCACTCAGTGGTGCGTGCGCCGTGGCGGCGTTCGAACACGACGTACGCGGGGCCCGCCTCGGCTGGCGCCAGCCGCTCGGATTGGCGATCGGCGTCGGGTTGGTCGTCGGTCTGGTGCCCGGCGCAGCGGCCAGCTTCGAGGGATCGTGGTCGATGCCGTCGCTCGGCCTGTCGACATTCATGCGGCAACTGCCCGCCGCCACCGCGGCGGCCCGAGGAGCGACCACGCCCGCCGGCGACTACCGGGTGCTGTTCATCGGCGACCCCAGGTTGCTGCCCGCCCCCGGGCGCAGCCTCTACCCGGGCGTGGCGTACACCGTCGTCGATGATGGCCCGGTCACCGTCGAAAGTCAGTTCCTCGCCGCCGAGGGTGCCGGCGACCGGGTCGCCCGTGACGCGCTGACGGCGATTGCCTCGGTCTCGACGGCCCGGGTCGGACGCCTACTGGCGACATTGGGAGTCCGGTACGTGGTCATCCCCGTCGATGACGGCATCGATCACCCCGACGCGGCGATCGGCGTACCTGCCGGCTTGCTCGAAGCCCTGTCCGCGCAACTCGATCTCAGCCGCTTCCCGAGCTCCGACCAGGTGGTCATTTACGAGAACAACGCATGGCTGCCCGTCCGCTCGATGCTTGACCCGTCTGCCGTTGCCGCGAGCACCGAGGGTGGAGCCGAGGCGATCGCCACCGGCAACCTGGGCAGCGGGGCCGCAGTGCTGGTCGGCTCCGACCCGGCCAAGGCGGCCACGCAGAACGTGGCGGGCGGCACCCTGAACCTGGCCTTCGAGCACCCCGAGGATTGGTCGGTTGTCGTCGACGGCAAAGCGGCGGTCGGCCGGGCCGCCTTCGGGTGGTCGTCGGCGTTCGACGTGCCCACCGGCGCGCTGACCGTCGAGCACCGCCCCGTCGGGGGCCGGCGCCAGCTGATCATCGGTCAGGTCGTCCTCTGGTTGTTGGCGGCGTTCGTCGCCACGGGCGGTATCGGCAAACTCCGTCTCCCGGGTCGCCGCCCACCGCCCCACGATGCGCCGGTGATCGATTTCTCGGCGATGGCACCCGACGCACCGTTGCCTCCGATGGCCGATCTCCCCGCCGAGCTGGGCCGGCGATGAACCTGCGCAGAATTGCCGTGATGGCCGTCATCGTGGCGACTTCGGTGGCCGGCGTCGTCGTCACCCGTCACCCGACGCCGGCCACGTCAGCCGTGTTCACCCAACTCGCCGCCCCCAAGACGCCGTATGTCCCGCTGGGCGATCATATTGCCAGCACGTACTTCTGCCCCGGCGTGCCCGCCATGGGGGACGGGGTGACCGCCTCGGTGGTCATCGCCAATCCAGGGGATTCACCCAAGCAGGGCGAGCTCACCGTACTGAGCCCCACCGGCGCGCCGATCCGTACCCCGGTGACCATCGCCGCCCGCTCGAATGCCACTTTCGACATCGCCGAGATGGTCGAGGTGCCGTACGCCGGAGTGCTCGTCGAGCTCGCCGGGGGTGGGGCGATGGTCGAGCAACGGGCCTCGACCCCCGCGGGGACATCGATCGCGGCGTGCGGTAACGATGCCTCCACGGCCTGGTACCTGGCCGACGGAAGCACGCTCGACGGCATCGACTACGACCTGTTGCTCTCGAACCCGTTCCAGGACATCGCCGTCGTCGACCTCACGTTCGTGACCACAGCGGGCCCGCGAAGCCCGTCGGAGTTCCAGAGCAAGGTGATCCCGGCCGGATCGATGATCTCGATCGATCTCGACAAGGCGGGCGCCCTCGACGAGGAATTGCTGTCGATCTCGGCCGTGTCTCGTCGCGGTCGCTTCGTGGCCGCCAAGGCGCAGTCGTTCGCCGGCAGTGGCCGCACGGGCTACACCATTGCCCTGGGCTCGCCGACGGCCGGTGACCAGTGGTATTTCGCCGATGGGGAGAAGGGCGACGGCATCAGCGAGAAGTTCGTGCTGTTCAATCCCACCGACGAGGCCGTCGACGTCGACGTCCTCGCCCTGCCGACGGTGAAACCCGAAGGGGGCTTCCTGGCGTCCTCCACGGTCACCGTCGACTCACTGGCCTCGGTGGTCGTCGATCCCCTGGTCGCCTTCCCCGCCCTCGCCGATGGGCGCTATGCCGCAGTCGTCAGTACGTTGTCGAGTGAATCGATCGTTGCCGAGCGGGTGCTCACCCGCACTGCCGGCGACATCCGCTCCACGTCGACGGTGCTCGGCTCCCGATTCGGCTCGCCGCGGTGGTGGTTGCCGGCCGGCGTGACGAAGGCCACCGAGGGGGCGCTGGTGGTGTTCAACGTCACCAGCCTGGAAGGCACGGTGACGGTCAGCGTCGTGGGCCCGGGCGGACCGGTGGCGATCCCTGAGTTGACCGACATCGCCATGGCACCGGGGGCGGTGGTGGCCCTGGATGTCGCTGCCCCCGAGGCGATCGGCCAGCCCGTGGTGGTGTCGAGCGCGACGTTGCAACTGATTGTCGAGCAGCGCTACCCGCGGGCCTCGGGGGACGGCCGCGGGGGCTCGCTGGCGATTCCCGAGTGAGCTATCGCTCGTGATGTCCGTCCGATGAGTGTCATCCGTCTTGCCGTTGCCGTGTGCCTGGTGGCGGGTGCGGTGGGGGTTGCCGCAGTGCTGCGCCGGCGCCAGCATCCAGCGGCACCGAGCCAGCCGACTTACGGGGCGCCGAGCCAGCTCGATCGTTCCGATTTCCCGGCGGCCGACATCGACTGGCTGGTGGTGGTGTTCACATCGGCCACGTGCCATACCTGCGCCGATGTTGCGGCCAAGGCGCGGGCGTTGGCCTCACGCCACGTCGCCGTCCACGAGGCCGAGTTCGGCACATCCCGCGATCTTCACCGCCGATACCACATCGAGGCCGTGCCGACCGTGGTGCTGTGTGATGCACACGGAGTCGTACGCGCCGGCTTCCTCGGCCCGGTGAGCGCTACCGATCTCTGGGCGGCGGTCGCCGAGGCCCGCGAGCCGGGTTCGTCGCCCGAACCCGGCCTGGGTGCCCTGTAGCTCCTCGGGGAGCCGCCGGGGGAGACAGAGGGCTCTACAGGCCGCCGCGGGCGTTTTCGGAGCTGCGGGGCTCCAGGCTCTGTTGGATCAGGCGCCCGACCTCGGCACCGTCGATGGTTTCCTTCTCGAGCAGGTTGATGGCGATGGCGTCGAGCCCATGGCGGTACCGGGTGAGGAAGTCCTGCGCCCGGGTCTCCTGCTCGTGGAGGATGCGGGAGATCTCGTCGTCCATCATCTTGGCCGTCTCGTCGGAGTATTCGCGGCCCGAGGTCATCAGGTCTTCACCCAGGAAGACCTGCTGCTGGCCGTGCCAGGCCATCGGGCCGACCTTGTCGCTCATACCCCACTCCCGCACCATGCGGCGGGCGATGTTGGTGGCCTGCTCCAAGTCGTTGGCCGCGCCCGAGTTGAGCTGCCCGAAGACCATCTTCTCGGCGACACGGCCACCCATTGCCTTGCAGATGACGTCTTCGAAGTACTCACGCGAATACGTGTGACGCTCCTCGGGGAGCGACCAGGTGACCCCCAGAGCCATGCCGCGCGGCAGGATCGTCACCTTGTGCAGCGGATCGGAGTGGGGGAGGACCGAGGCGAGCAGCGCATGCCCACCCTCGTGGTAGGCCGTGGCCCGCTTCTCCTCGGCGTTGAGCACCAGGCTCTCGCGCCGAGCACCCATGACCACGCGGTCGCGGGCGTTCTCGAAGTCGAGGCGTTCGATCTGCTTGGAGCTGCGGCGCACGGCGAACAACGCGGCCTCGTTGACCAGGTTGGCCAGGTCGGCGCCGCTCATACCCGGTGTGGCCTTGGCCATCGTGTCGAGGTCGGCGTCGGGACCCATGCGCTTGTCACGGCTGTGGACCTGCAGGATGGCGAGGCGTTCGGTGTACTCCGGAAGCGGCACCACGATGGTGCGGTCGAACCGGCCGGGGCGCAGCAGGGCGGGGTCGAGAATGTCGGGGCGGTTGGTCGCCGCCATGACCACCAGACCCTCGGTCGTCTCGAAGCCGTCCATCTCGGCGAGCATCTGGTTGAGCGTCTGCTCGCGCTCGTCGTGGCCACCGCCGAGGCCGGCACCGCGCTTGCGGCCGATCGAGTCGATCTCGTCGACGAAGATGATCGCCCGGCCCATCTTGCGGGCCTGCTGGAACAGGTCGCGGACGCGGCTGGCGCCGACGCCGACGAACATCTCCATGAAGTCCGAACCGGTCACCGAGAGGAAGCCGACCCCGGCCTCCCCGGCGACGGCGCGGGCGAACAGGGTCTTGCCGGTACCGGGAGGACCGACGAGCAGGATGCCCTTGGGAACCCGCGCCCCGATCTCCTTGAACCGTTCGGGCATCCGCAGGAAGTCGACGACCTCGCGGATCTCGAGCTTCACGCCCTCGTACCCGGCGACGTCGGCGAACGTGGTCGACGGTCGGTCGGTGGTGTACGCCTTGGCGCGGCTGCGGCCGATGGACATCACGTTGCCCATCTGCCCCTGGGCGCGTTTCTGCATCCAGACGAAGAACCCGATGATCAGGGCGATCGGCAGGAACAGCGAGATGACGCCGGGAACCCACGACGATTTCGGCGTTCCGGGCTTGAGGTCGACGTTGTTCTGATCGAGCAGGGCGAGATCGGCATCGCTCAGGCCGGGAGACGGCGCGAACGTCGAGAACTTGGTGCCGTCGGATGTCTCACCGGTGATCTCGTAGGTCGCGTTGTTGAACTTGACTTCCTTGACCTTGCCGGTCGTCACCAGCGACAGGAACTTCTCCCGGCCGATCTTCTCGACCATCTCCTTCACCGCACGCTCGGCGACGTCCACCTGGGCGCGGAAGCTGTCTCCCTCGGTCGGCGTGCCGCCGATCTTCCGCTTGAGCGTCGCCTGGAGCGGCGCCCACAACCGCTTGTACAGCGCGGTG
>JANMJD010000238.1:0-1829 GCA_031371195.1 Actinomycetes bacterium
GGCGCTGAGCCTGGCGCTCGAAGACGAAGGCTACGAGGTTCGCCAGGCCGAAGATGGTCGTTCGGGATTGGTAGCTTTTGCCGACAGGGAGCCTGACCTGGTGTTACTCGATCTTCGATTACCTGACATGAGCGGTTTCGAGGTATGTCGGAACCTGCGTGCCACCAGCATCGTGCCGATCATCATCGTCACTGCCCAGGCAGACACCTATGACCTGGTGGCCGGCTTGGAGGCCGGCGCCGACGACTATGTCACCAAACCGGTCGTGCCGAAGGAACTTGCCGCCAGGATCCGCGCCGCGTTGCGTCGCGTGCACCTGCACGATGTGCCGTCGCTCGCCCCGGCCAGCCGCTTCGGCGACGTCGAATTGCGCCGTGAGCAGGGCATTGCCCTGAAGGCCGGTCGAGAATTGAGCCTGACCAAGACCGAGTTCCGGCTGTTGTGCGAGTTCGCCGATCACGTCGGGATGGTGTTGTCGCGAGATCAGCTGCTCGAGCGGGTCTGGGGCTACGAGTACCTCGGCGACAGCCGCCTCGTCGATGCCCATGTGCGCCGCCTGCGCGTCAAGATCGAGGATCAGCCGGACGAGCCGAAGTTGATCGTCACCGCCCGCGGCATCGGCTACCGCCTCCTGCCCTGAGCGCCGCGAACGGAGCCGCCAAACACTTCAGCGGGCTGGGGGCCAGGGGCGGCTTCGGAGGTACTCGCCGAGTCCCTTGGCCTGTGCGTCGAACGCCGTGCTGGAGGCCACGCCTTCGCCGAGGTAGCCGACGATCACGAAGTTGAGCGCCAGCAGGTTCGCGAGTTCGTGGCGATGGATCGCCAGGCCGGCGGCTTCGGGGATCAGCGCACCGACCGCGCCGGCGGTGAGGTTGGCGGCGAGCCAGGCGTACCCGGCGGCGTCGACCGCCCAGACGCCCACGTTGGCGTTCCCGCCCTTGTCGCCCGACCGCGCCCCGAAGTACCGACCCAAGGGCTCGCCCGGCGCGGGCCCGACGGGTGCGACATCGCGGCGGTCGACCGCGGCCGGTTGGGGATCAGCGGATCCCGTCGGCGACGGTTCGATCGAGATGCGCCGTCCGTCTGCCAGCACCACGACCTGATGGACCTCCTCGTTGGCGACGAGCGCAGGCCAGTAGACCCCGAACGCCTGCCCGTCCGACGGCGGTGACGAGACGAAGAACCCGGGATAGTTGGCCAGCGCCAGTTCGATCGCCGCGGATGAGAACGCTCGGCCGCTCGCTCGCTCGTCACCCGACTTCACTGCGACATGCAGCCGGCCCGATGACGCCTCCTGACCCATCGCGTTGGCGGGTGCGGCGACGAAGCGAACGTCGACCTCGTCGTAGCGGCCTGTGCCGCCCAGGCGAGCGAGCAGCGCCGACTCGACCCATGCCGCCTTCTCGGGCTGGTTCAGGCCGGTCAGCACGAACGTCATCCGGTTGCGGTAGCCGCCGTCGTAGTTGATGCAGACCTTGGTCGTGGCGGGCGCCGGCGCGCCGCGAGCATCGCTGATGCGCACTCGGTCCGGCGCGGCCTCGGTGACGTGGATCGTGCCGAAATCGGCAACGACATCGGGGTTCAGGTACTGCGGACTGCCGATCTCGTACAGCAGTTGTGCGGTGACCGTGCCGACGCTGACGAGACCGCCCGTGCCCGGGTGCTTGGTGATGACACTGGACCCGTCGCGGTCGATCTCGGCGAGCGGGAACCCGAGGGGCTCGGCGAGATCGGGGATCTGTGAGAAGAAGCTGTAGTTGCCGCCCGTCGCCTGGGCGCCACATTCGATCACGTGGCCGGCGACCACCGCGCCGGCCAACGCATCCCAA
>JANMJD010000292.1:0-31699 GCA_031371195.1 Actinomycetes bacterium
CAGGGGGCATCGGGGCGCACGCCGACGGAGGGTTGGTCGTCGGCGGTCGCAACCTGCAACTGGTACGCGGCGGGTCGGCCGAGACGTTGGTCGAACTCGACGGAGTCCTCGGGTTCAACGACTTCTGCACCGATGCGACCGGACGGATCTATGTCGGCTCGGTGCGTTACCGCTCGCTCGATCCGACCGCCGAACACGTCCCTGGTGAGCTGTGGCGCATCGACCTCGACGGGTCGGCCACCGTGCTCTACGACGACGTGCAGCAGTGCAACGGCGTCGCCGTCTCCCCTGATGGCTCCACCATCGTCCACGCCGATACCCGGGCGGGATGCCTGATCGTCCACGACCTCGCCGCTGACGGGGCTTCGGTGTCCAACCGTCGCCACTGGTCCACCGGGCCGCGCAGCCATCCCGACGGGGTAGCGGTCGATGCCACCGGTGGGGTGTGGGTCGCCGATCACGGTGGTCAACGAGTGATCCGCATCCGACCCGACGACGGATCCATTGACCGCGTGGTCGATGTACCGACCAAGTACGTGACCAGCCTGTGTTTCATGGGTGACGACCTGATCGTCGTCGGCGCCGACAACCTGGTCGACGCGTCACTCCTCGGCTCGGTGTTCCGGGGCTCGGTCGGAGTCGGTGGCGCCGAGGTACATCCTGTACGAGTCTCGTTGGAGTAGCGGCATCGGCGGGCAGGATCACCGCGGCTCTGTTCGCTCGCGCCAGGAACTCTGCCGACGTGCATCGACGTTCGCCACAGACGATCGATTGCCGATCGGGGTACCGGGCGATGACCGCGGCGATCACGTCATAGATGTTGAACTCCAACGCGATGCTCCCCTCGGCCCGCAGGAACCCTAATGAGTCCAGTCGTGTAACCGACAAGGTCCCATCGACCGAGGGGCTTGAAACGCGGCGCGACCCCTCGGCTAGGTTCCGGACGTGCCGAACCTCTCCGCAGCCCAGATCGCCAAAGCCGCCGCCGACCTGTATCAGGCCGAACTCGATTGGGCCCCGATCGAACCGATCTCCGCGCAGTATCCCGATGCGACGATCGAGGACGCGTACGCTATCTCGCAGGCTGTCACCGACATCAAGGTGGCCAACGGCCGGCTGATCAAGGGTCACAAGATCGGTCTCACTTCCAAGGCGATGCGCTCGTTGACGGGGGCCACCGAGCCCGACTACGGCACGATGTTCGACAACTGGTTCATGCTCGAAGGCGACGTGATCCCGCGTAGCAAGATGAACCGCCCGCTCGTCGAAGTCGAGTTGTCGTTCGTGCTCAAGAAGGCGTTGAAGGGGCCGGGAATCAACGTCGCCGACGTGATCGGCGCGATCGACTACGTCGTTCCGTCGATCGAGATCGTCGATACCCGCCAGGCCGGCCGCGGTACCAACGGCCTGGTCGACTCCATCTCCGACGCGGCGGCGTGTGGATACGTGATCCTTGGTGCCAACCCGTTCAAGCTGACCGACATCGATGTGCGCAACGTCGGTGCCACGCTGGCGATCAACGGTGACATCGAGGAGTCGGGCATGGCCCGCGCCGTGATGGGCAATCCGCTCAATGCCGTGACGTGGCTGGTCAACAAGCTCCACGAATACGGCGTATCGCCCGAGGCAGGGCACACGATCCTGTCGGGGTCGTTCATCAAGGCCATCCCGTTCCAGGTCGGCGACTCCGTTGCGGCGATGTTCAACGAGGGCCTCGGCGAAGTCACGTTCCGGACGAACTGATCGGGGTCATACCGCTTCCTGGCTGATCGAGCCCCTCCAGCGGGTCGGCTTGCGAGGCCGTTCACATCGACCTGGCCCGAACACGATGTCGGCGGCAACAGCGACGGCTCGATGTTCGAAGCGAAACAACGCCGAGCGATAGCGTCAGATCATGTCTTCGCTGCTCGATGATCCGGCGATCTCGCTGGCCCGGCTCAGCGTTGCGCAGTATCACCGCATGATCGACGGTGGCGTGCTCATCGACGGCGACCCGCTCGAACTCTACGAAGGAGTGCTGGTCGAGAAGATAGCCGAGGGCCCGTCCCGTTCGTTTCGGATCACCCAGATCGCTCGTCTCCTGATCCGCTCGGTCGGTGACGCATCGTGGCAGGTACCTTTACAACCCGATTTCGACGGACGACTCAGAACCTGAGCCCGATCTGGCCATCGTCGCCGATCTCGACTACTCGCAGCGTCATCCCACTGGATCCGAGATTGCAGTGGTCATCGAGGTGTCCGGTTCGTCGCTGATCCGCGACCGCTCGACCAAGCAGCGGATCTACGCGAACGCCGGAATCAAGCATTTCGTCATCGTCAATCTCGTCGATGGTGTGGTCGAGTCCTACTCCCAGCCCATTGTCGGGGACGACGCTCGATACGGCGGTCACGAGACCCTGTCGGCCGGTCCGGTCGAACTCGGCCCACTCACGGTAGACGTGGCGTTGCTCATCGGGTAGCCGATCCAGCTCGAAAGGGTCAACCCTCGGGTGACGCGCCCGTTTAGGCTTGCGGCATGGACCTCCTCACCGAGATTGCCGCGGAGCGTCTGGCCGTTGCCGACATGCTCGACACGCTGACCGACGAGCAATGGAGCATGCCGAGCCTGGCCGCCGGGTGGACCATCAAAAACGTGATCGCCCACTTGGCCATGGAGTGGAACTACTCGATTCCCAAGATCGCGTGGCGGATGATCAAGGCTCGAGGCAACTTCGACAAGGTGTCCGATCAGATCGCCAAGGCCGACGGCGCCAAGTTCACCAATCGTCAGTTCGTCGAACAGATTCGCGCCAATCTCGACCACAAGTTCAAGCCACCGGGCGCCGGCTACGACGCGCCTCTCAGCGACTGGGTGATCCACGGCCTTGATATGCGCCGCCCGCTCGGCATCGAGCGTGACATCTCCGGCGACCGACTGCGGGTCGTCCTCGACACCGCCATCGGGCCCAAGGCCCGCAAGTTCTTCGGCAACGACATTTCCGGCGTGCGGTACGAGGCGACGGACCTGGACTGGTCGCACGGCTCGGGGCCGTTGGTAAGCGGCCCGGCCCAGGACATCGTGCTGTATCTCGGAGGTCGCCGCGCGGGCCTGGAACGCCTCGGCGGCGACGGCCTTGCCGTGCTCAGGGCCCGCGCCTGATCATCTCGGCGCGCTCAGTCCCACCGGTGGGGAAATTTCGCGCCGGAATGGCGGCCACGCCCGGAAGGTACGGCAACCGGCGCCTGACGCACCCCGGACCGGCGTGACTCAGCCGGCGATGTTGGTGCGGGCGATCTTGCCGTCGTTGCGCAGCGCCGTTTGAGCAGCGAAGATCTCGTAGCCGACGGTGATCATCCGGAAGCCCTGCTGGTGGCGCTTGGCGGCGATCGCCGGGTTGGCATGGATGCCAGGGGTGACCCCGTACTTGTTGCACGCAGCGACCACGGCCAGCAGCGCTTCGTCGAATGGCCCGCCGTCGTGATCCATGGCCGGCGGCAATCCCAACGAGATCGACAGATCGGCCGGGCCGATGTACACCGCGTCGATTCCCGGCACCGAGACGATCTCGTCGACCCGTTCGATGGCTTCGCGGGTTTCGATCATCGGGATGCAGGCGACCACGCCGTTCGCCTCGCTCGGGTAACTCGGGCCGTACCGGTTGTTGGGGATCGACGGTCCGAAGCTGCGCATTCCGTCGGGGGCGTAGCGGCAGGCGGCGACGGCTCGGGCGGCCTCCTCGGCCGAGTTGACCATCGGGATGACGATCGCCAACGCGCCGGCGTCGAGCGCTCTACCGATGATGCCGGGTTCGTTCCACGGCACCCGCACCATCGCCACGGCCGGTGTACGAGCGACGGCGAACAGCATGTTCGTGGTCATGTCGATGTCCTGCAGGCCGTGCTGCATATCGATGCACACGTAGTCGTAGTCCGAGGTGGCGGCGATCTCGGCGAGCAGCGGCTCGCGGTACGTCAGCCAGGCTCCGATCGTGGTCTCGCCGTTGGCCCACTTGGGACGAAGTGACTGAATAGCCATCGATCAGTCCTCGATGTAGGCGATGAACTCGCAGGTGATCATCGAATGACCGCCGGTCGAGATCTGGGTGTGACGGGCCGGTCGAGATGCCGGGTCGGGGAAATGCTCGACCCAGATCGGGTTGCACGCGTCGCGATACGACAGATCGGGCACGTAGAACGTGATTCGGGCGACGTGCTGCCAGTCGCCACCCGCCGCCTGGAGCATTTCACCGATGTGGTGGAAACAGTAGGCGTACTGCTCCTCGGGAGTCGTCGGTGCCGGTTGCCCGGGAGGCTGGCGGCCGGCGATCACCGACGAGACCAGCAGCGGCCCGATCTTCGACGCGGCCGGAATCGGGTTGACGTGTTTGAAGCTCTCGACCTCGATCGATTCGCGGGCCATCTCAGTTGGTCCCGTTCTGCTGGGCGGCGAGCCAGGCCTCGTACTCCGGACGACGTTCCTTGGAGATCGGAAACACCCCGACACTGCTCTCGCCGGCATCGACCCGCTCGAGGGCCCAGGCCTCTTCCGATTCCATGATCACCGCGGCCGCGGCGATCTCGACAACCAACGTCGGCGGGATCACGCAGGCGCCTTCGGCGTCGCCGACGATGATGTCGCCCGGAAACACGGTCACCCCGGCGCACGAGATCGGGATTTGGTGATCGAGCGGCATATGCAACCGGCCGAAGGTCGCCGCATGCGAGGCGAAGTGGTACACCGGGATGTCCATCTCCGCGACTGCGGGGGTGTCTCGCACTGCCCCGTCGGTGATGATCCCGGTCGCCCCGAGCCTGAGTGAACGAAGGGCGAAGATGTCGCCGAAGGTGCCGGCCCCGCCCTGACCCCCGGCCTCCATGATCAATACCTCGTCGGGCTGCATAGACTCGATCGCCCGCCGCTGGGCGTTGACCCCCGCGGCCATGAGGCTCGGGTTGACGTCTTCGCGAAGCGGCACGTAGCGCAGGGTGTGGGCGTAGCCCAACATGCGCTGGCCGGGTTTGATCGGCTTGAGCCCGGTGAGGAACGTCGATCGGATGCCCTTGCGCTGCAACAGGCTGGTGAGGGTTGCCGTCGACACCGAGTTGAGCTGGGCCTTCAACTCATCGGTGAGGACGACCGGTCGCGGATGCTCGGCGTCGGACATCGCCCTAGTCAAGCATGCGGAGTTGTCGCCCCACACGGTCACGCCCAACGCCGACGAATGTCGGCTGTGCTACTACCCGCCGCGCTGCCTTGTATGCGTATATGCTTACTGGGTGAACGTTGCCCGACTGCTCACCATCCTGAGGGCGGCCTCGGGGCTGAGCGTGCGACGACTCGCCGATGAGGCGGATGTCGCTGGCTCGACGATCACTCGAATCCAATCCGGAGCGATCGATCCGACCATTCAGACGTTGACTCGAATCTTCAACGCAGCAGGTTTCGACCTGACCATCGGTGCGGCTCGCCGGACGACCAGGCCGCAGCCTCGACTCGCCGATCTTGCCGATGGCTGGTCGATCCATCGTGGGCGGCTCCGTCTCGAGTGGGTTCGGTGGCGTGGCTTGATGGACCAGCTCGCCCAGGATCCTCGGTTGGTTCCCGAGGCCATCTACACGGTGCCGCCTCCCAGTGGTCATCCAGTTGTCGATGCGTTGCTCGCAGCCGCGGCGGAGAAGCTGGCTGATGAAGCCAACTTGCCCCGGCCAACCTGGGCGGCCGGGGCTCCTGAATTGGACGAGTTGTATCTGCCCCCACTCGCCCGCAACGTGGATGGGCGGTCCGTTCCACATCAGTTGCGCGCGCGGGGCCTCATGATCGATACCGAGAGCCTGTGGCGCGCGTCGGAGATCGCGGATGTCTGACGGGTTGCTCGACGCGGCGGCGATCATGCGACTCCTCGATGAGGTCGCCGAGGAGCTGCCTCCCGGCGGAATGCAACACCTCATGGTCGTCGTCGGCGGAGCGTTGCTTGCATTTCGAGGACTTCGCGATGCGACGCGTGACGTTGACAGCGGGATTCGGCTCGATGCCGAGGTTCTCGCCGCATCCGAACGGGTCGCTGGTTCGCATGGACTGTCGAAGCGCTGGATCAATGACTCCGCGGCGGCGTTTCTTCCGGCCACCTTCGAGCTTGCAGACTGCGTGGAGTTGCTCGATCGGCCAACCCTTCGTGTACTCGGCGTGTCGTGGAATCAGCTCTTCCTCATGAAGCTGAACGCATCGCGGGCCGTTGACACCGACGACATCGAGGCGATCTGGCCCCATTGCGCTTTTGGGAGTGCCGAAGCTGCGGTTGAGGCGTTCTACGAGGCGTACCCGCTCGAACGTCACGATGAGTTTCTCGCCGACCGCATCCGAGCAATCGTGTGATCGGTGGTCGATGCGAGCGATGTGACGTTCGCCGTGGATGAACGGCTTTGCTTGATCACCGGCCGAATCGGTCTAAGTTCGCGCCATGCAGAGAAGTACCGACCGGATCATCACCACCCACGTGGGCAGCCTCGGCCGCCCGGTGGCCCTCCTCGACATTCTCAAGGAGCGGGAGAACTTCCGTCCGTACGATGCCGATGCGCTCGACGCCGAGATCACCAAGGCTGTCGCCGATCTGGTCCACAAGCAGGTGGAATGCGGCATTGATGTCGTCGCCGACGGCGAGATGAGCAAGGTCAGCTTCCTCGGCTACGTCAAGGATCGTCTCGCCGGTTACGAACTCGATGATGCCCCGCCGCGGATGGCGCCCACGTGGCAGGCCGAGGTCGACATGTTCCCCGAGTACTACGAGGGCTACATGAAGAAGTACTCGTCGGCCGTCAGCCCGCTGCGCCGCATCAAGTGCGTCGGCCCGATCAGCTATGCCGGCAAGGAACTGCTCGACGTCGACATCGCCAATCTCAAGGCGGCCTGCGAGGGCCAGGAGATTCTCGACGCCTTCATGCCGTCGGCCGGCCCGTCGGGCTTTGGTCGTAACACCTACTACAAGGATGACGAGGAGTACCTCTTCGCCGTCGCCGAGGCGATGCGTGAGGAGTACCTCGGCATCGTCGACGCCGGCCTCATCCTGCAGGTCGACGACCCGTGGCTGATCGACACGCTCGGCGACCCGGCTGTCTCCCCCGAGGAACGGGTTCGAGCCGCGACCGTCCACGTCAACGCCCTGAACCACGCCCTGCGCGGCATCCCCGAGGACAAGATCCGTCATCACACCTGTTACGGCCTGAACCACGGCCCTCGGCTCACCGACATCGAGTTGAAGGACGCCCTCAAGTTCACCTTCACGATCAATGCCGGGGCGTACTCGTTCGAGGCGATGAACCCACGCCATATGCACGAATGGCGCCAGGCCGGCGAGGTCGGGGTGCCCGAAGGCAAGATCCTCATCCCGGGCCTGCTCGGTCATGCCAACAACTACATCGAGCATCCCAAGCTGATCGCGGAGTACATCTGCAACTACGCCTCGCTGGTCGGCAAGGAGAACGTCATCGCCGGTGCCGACTGCGGCTTCTCGTCCCGGGCCAGCTATGCACCCGAGGTACACCCGACCGTGGTGTGGCCCAAGTTCAAGGCCCTTGCCGAAGGCGCACGCATCGCGACCGACCAGCTTTGGGGCTGACGAGTAACATCCAACGGCGGTGCGGCTCGGGGGTCGCATCGCCTGCACCACGGGGGTAATTGAGAATGACCGACACTGTCGACCAGGTGACCTTTCCCGGTCCCGATGAGATCGAGGGTTTCTGGGCCTTCGACAAGATGCACGCGCCCCGGCCGTTGCATCCGCTCTCGCAGGACCTGATCATGACGACGCTGAGCGAGGGCTTCACCGCCGCTCAGGCCGAGTACGACTGTCCGTTGATGGCGTCGTCGAAGGCGATCAACAACTACTTCTACATGGCCTTCCACCCGGTGCCCGACGGTGACGTGATCGCCGACCGGATGAGCCGCTACCACGACACGCTGGCGGCCAAGGTGCCGGTCGTCGGTAAGCGGTGGATGGGCGAGTGGAAGCCCGAGATCATGGCCCGCAACCTGGCCGAACGCGATATCGACTACTCGGGTCTCAGCGATGCCGAATTGCTGGCCAAGCTCGACGACATGACCGGCTGGATGCGGCGCATGTGGTACATCCACGGCCACATCAACTTCGTGCTCATCTCGGGTGCGGCGTTCTGCGACATGTACGACGAGGTGGTCGGCAACACCGACCCGACCGAGTCGTACCAGGTGCTCCAGGGCCACCACACCCGCTCCGTCGATGCCAGCCGCGGCATCTGGACGCTGTCGCGCACGGCCAAGAACACCCCCGAATTGAAGGCGCTGTTCGACACCTACGAGCCGCGTGACCTGGTCGGCGAGCTCCGCGAGTCCGACGTCGGCCGCAGCTTCCTCGCCGATCTCGACGCCTTCCTCTACGAGTTCGGTTGGCGGTCGGATGCGGTCTACGACCTCGCCGACGTGCCATGGCGTGAAGACCCGGCGATCCCGCTCGGCAACATCGGCATGTTCATGGCGATGCCCGACTCCGACGATCCCGAGGGCAACTACCAGCGGGGAGTGAAGCTGCGCGAGGAGCTGTACGCCGCCGCCCGGGAGAAGATGGCCGATGACCCGGCCAAGCTCGCCAAGTTCGACGAACTGTACGAGGCCGCCCAGTTCAGCTACCCGATCACCGAGGACCACGCCTTCTACATCGACCAGCTCGGCGTCGTGCTGTTCCGCCGTTTCACCCTGGCGGTCGGCGAGCGACTGGCGGCCAACGGTTGTTTCGCCAAGCGCGAAGATCTGTTCTTCCTCCACGCCGACGAGGTCCGCGATGCGCTCGCCAATGGCGGTGACTTCCAGGCCACGATCGACGCCCGCCGTCACGAGTGGAACCTGTGCGCCCAGGCCTCGCCGCCCGGCGCAATCGGCATCCCGCCGGAGATCCCGCCCGGCCCGCCGGACCCGTTCATGGACGCGGTGCTGACCCGGTTGCTCGGCGTCAAGCCACCACCGGAGCATGTGGACCCGCTGGTCATCGATGCCGTCGGAGGCTCGCCGGGTGTCTACCGTGGCGTCGCCCGCGTAGTGAAGTCGCTCAACGAGGCCGGTGACCTGGAGGACGGCGAGATCATGGTCTGCGAGATGACCCTGCCGCCGTGGGTGCCGATGTTCATGATCGCCGGTGCCGTGGTGTCCGACGTCGGTGGCGTGATGAGCCACTGCGCCATCGTCGCCCGGGAGTTCGCCATCCCGGCGGTCGTCGGCTCGGTCGACGGCACCACCCGCATCCAAACCGGCCAGATCGTTACCGTCGACGGCACCAACGGCCAGGTCTACCTCGACGGTCGCGAGCTGTAGCCCGGCCCATCCAGTAGGCACTCGTCCAACGGACCTCCCAAAATCGGCAGAACGGCCGGCCGCTCCAACGGAGCGACCGGCCGTTCTGCATGTCTGCCGAGAGATGGCTAGAGGCGATTGACCTCGTCGGCATCGGCGCCGACATGGATCGGGATCGACACGACCGCAGTGTGCGGGCGATACAGCAGGCGGGCCTTGAGGGCGAAGGCGGTGCCGTTGTGCAGCCATTGGGTACGCCATGACGTGACGAACTCCGGGATGACGACGGTGATGATGTCGTCGTCGTGGACCGTGTCGAGGTTGTCGATGAAGTCCAGAATCGGCTTGGTGAGTTCGCGGTACGGAGACTCGACCATTTGCAGTTCGATCGGAATGTCGAACTCGTCCCACTGGGCTCGAATGCGGGCCTCGTCCTCGGGGCCACTGACCACCGTGACGGCGACGATCCGATCGGGGTTCAGCGATTGGGCGTATTGCAGTGCGTGGAGCACGCCCTTGTTGACCGCTCCGACCAGGACGACCATCGTGTGCGACTCGCGCGGCGCCCGGTAGCCGGGCTCGATCATCATCGCCTTGCGGCCCATCGAGTAGTGCTTGCCGATGGCGAGGAACCCGACCACCATCAAAGGGATCAGGGCCGCCGGGACCCAGGCGCCCTCGGCGAACTTGGAGTACACGACGATGCAGGCGATCAGCCCGGTCGAGAATGCGCCGACGGCGTTGATCACCGCAGCGAGCTGCCAACGGCCATCGCGATGGCGTCGGTGATGGACCACCATGCCGGTCTGGCTGAGGGTGAAGCCGGTGAACACCCCAAAGGCGTACAACGGGATCAGTTTGGAGATGTCACCCTTGAAGATCACGATCAGCACGCTGGCGATCACGGCCAGGAACACCACGCCGTTCGAGAACACGAGTCGGGCGCCCTTATTGAAGAACTGCCGGGGGAGGAAGCCGTCCTTGGCGATGATCGATGCCAGTCGGGGGAAGTCGGCGTACGCAGTGTTGGCGGCCAGGATGAGGATCAGGAACGTGGCGATCATCGTCATCCAGAACAGCACGCCCTTGTGGCCGGCGGCCCCGCCGTAGATGTACTGCGCCATCAATCCCAGGCCGTTGCCGTCGTGCTCGCCACGGAACGGCTTGAGATGGGCGGCGACGACCGAGATGCCGAGGAAGCCGGCACCGAGAATGCCACCCATCCACGTGAGAGTAGTTGCGGCATTCTTCGACTCGGGCTTCTGAAAAGCCGGCACGCCGTTCGAGATCGCCTCGACACCGGAGAGGGCGACAGCACCCGACGAGAACGCCCTCAGCAACATGTAGAGACCGAGGTTCTTGGTGAGCGTCGACGCCTCGATCGCCTCACTACTGAGCAGCGATTGCGGGATCGGTCCGACGTGTTGGACGAAGATCCGCCACAGGCCCGTAACGATGAGCAGGAACAACATGACGACGTAGAAGTAGGTCGGCCCGGCGAAGGCGGCGCCGGACTCCTTGACGCCGCGCAGGTTCATCACGGTCATGACGAACACACACGCCAGACAGAGTGGAACGGCCCATGACTTGTCGAGGCCGGTCGCCGTACGGATGGCGAGTACGCCGCCCGCCACGCTGACCGACACGGTGAGGATGTAGTCGACGAGGAGGGATGCCCCGGCAACCAGCGACGGTACCTTTCCGAGGTTCTCGCGACTGACGATGTACGCGCCGCCGCCGGATGGATAGGCGAAGATCGTCTGGCGGTACGAGACCACGACGATGGCCAGCAGCACGCAGACGACGATGGCGATGGGGATCAGCGGCCCGAACGCCCGTTGGCCGATGTAAGCCTGCAGCAGCAGCACGGCCACGATCTCGTCGGTGGCGTACGCGGTGGACGACACTGCGTCGGAGGCAAAGACCGGTAGGGCGATCTTTTTGCTCAACCGTTGATGGTGCTCGTCGGTGCTCGGTATCGGCTTACCGACGAGAATGCGTTTGATCTTGGCCATGCGGTGACCAAACGTACCCTTCCGGCCGCTCGGAGCAAGGATTCCTGCGCGAATCATCGGCCGAAATCGGCAGCCACCGAGGCTCGGGTTCGACGCGACGTGTACCGTCGATCGCCATGTGCCAGGCCTCCGACGCCCTCCGTCAAGCAGCGTTGAGCGACCCGCCGCCCCCCTCGTATGCGCCCACGGGATTGACACGACGACCGCCGCGGACGACCGCCGCCGATACCCGGCTGGTGATTCTCGGTACGGGCGGCGGTGGCGCCCCGAAGGCGACCCGCACGGGTTACGCCAACGCCGTGATCGTCGGGGAGACGGCGTACATCGTGGATTGTGGGGAAGGGGTGCACTCGCAGGCGTGGCGTTCGGGGATCAGCATGCATTCCACGCGACGCCCTCCCGGTGGTTCGACGATCGGGTCGATGTTCTTCACCCATCTGCATTCCGACCACACGATCGACCTGGTCAACTTCCTCATGGGGTTCTGGCCGGACCATCCGCTCGACATATACGGCCCGGGCGAGGCCGGCGTGCCGATCCCCTCGTACCCGCCCGGTCGGGTGGCCCCGATGATGTTCCCCGACAATCCCACTCCGGGCCTGAAGGGCCTGACGGAGGGACTGTTCCGGGCGTTTGCCTACAACATCAACGTGCGGATGGCCGATGAGGGTCGCTCGGGACTGGAGAATGTGCACGTCCACGAGATCGGTGTCCGCCATGACTCCTACGTCCCTGACATCGATCTGGGGGTGCCGGGCAGCGGGATGTCGCCCGAACTTGCAGCGCCGGCAATGGAACCGGTCGAGATTGTTCCCACCGACGCGAACGGCGTACGGGTCACGGCGATTCTCGTGCAACATGCGCCGGTCTTCCCGGCGCTGGCCTATCGCTTCGACACGCCGGCGGGTTCGGTGGTGTTCTCGGGTGACACGGGGCCGTGCGAGAACGTCGCCCGAATCGCCCAGGGCGCTGACATCCTGGTGCACGAGGCAATCGACATCGAGTTTCTCAGCCGTCGCGTGGTCAACCTGCCCAATCGTGATGCCATAATCAGCCATCTGTCGGGCTCACATACCTCGCCGATGGACGCCGCTCGCATCGCCCAGCGGGCAGGGGTGAAGACGCTGGTGCTTTCGCATCTGGTACCCGGAGACGACGAATTCACGTCGGAGCAGTGGGAGGCATGGGCCCGGCCCCACTTCAGCGGCGAGGTGGTGTGCGGGGTCGATCTCGACCAGTTCGCCCTGGCGCGTTAGCTTCGGCACAGATCGCTCAGGGGGCATGTTGATGAGAGTCGGAGCAGTATTTTCTCAAGCGGATTCCGGCACCGATCCAGTCGCTATCCGCAAATGGGCCAGGGACGTCGAATCGGCCGGATACGAGCACATTCTCGCCTACGACCACATTCTGGGCGCCTCGGTCGAGAAGCTCGGACCGGGACCGTTCGGCAGCTTTCCCAGTGCGCCGTACACCGATCGACACAGCTTCCATGAGATTCTCACCCTGTTCAGCCACCTGGCCGGGGTCACCGAGAAGGTCGCCTTCGTCACCAGCGTGCTCGTGCTGCCACAACGCCAGACCGCTGTCGCCGCCAAGCAGATCGCCACGATCGACCTGCTCAGCGGCGGGCGGTTGCGGGTGGCCGTCGGCGTCGGCTGGAATGCCGTGGAGTACGCCGGGCTGGGTGTCGACTTCGCCGATCGGACGGCGTTGTTGGAGGAACAGATCGAGGTCATGCGCAAGTTGTGGACGTCTCGCCTGGTCACGTTCGCGGGGCGATTCCACGAGCTGGACCGGGTGGGGATCAACCCGCTGCCCACCCGGCCGATCCCGGTGATGATCGGCTGCGGCGCGTCGGATGCGGTGCTCAAGCGGGTGGTGCGCTGCGCCGATGGTTGGATGCCCTTGCTGATCCCCGGGCTCGACCCGGTCGATCTGGGCGCCGGGGTGGTCCGCCTGCGTAAACTGGCCGAGCAGGCGGGACGTGACCCCGCATCGATCAACATCCACGGCCGGGTGTATCTCGGCACCGACGGGTGGCAGGCTGCCGTCGAGCAGGCCCTCGAACTGGGCTTCTCCGACTTCAGCATCGGCTTCAATCGCATGGCGTTCCCCGAGCGCAACCATGCCGAGCACCTCGAGGCGATCATCGCGGCCAAGCCCGAGGTCGACCGCATCGTCGGGCGCACATGACATCGCGATTACGCGTCGGCGTCGACATCCCGTATCTGGCGACGTCGGCGGAGATCCGGAGCTTCGTGCAGGCTGTCGAGGAGCTCGGGTACGACCACATCGGCTTCTCCGAGCATGTCTGCTCCACGACCGACACCGTGTTTCCCGGGCCGATGTTCTCATTCGACGAGCCGTGGCGCGAGTCGTTCACCCTGGGCGCGTTCGTCGCCGCCTGTACCCATCGCATCGAGATCAACCCGGCGATGGTGCTGTTGCCGTTGTATCACCCGGTGTTGGCGGCAAAACAAGCAGCCGAGGTCGCAATTCTGTCCGACGACCGTTTGCGTATCGCCGCATCCATCACCTGGAATCCACGCGAATGCGAGGCGCTCGGCGTCGACCCGACGACAAGGGGGGCGAGATTCGAGGAGCAGATCGGGCTGATGCGCCGCCTGTGGACCGAACGGGCCGTCGACCATGACGGGCGCTTCTTCCAACTCGAACAGACCGGGATCAGCGCCCGCCCGACTCGACAGATCCCCGTCTGGTTCGGCGCGGGACGGATGGAGCACGGCGCGGTCCCCTCGGCCCGAGCCATCGAACGTGCCGGCCGGTTGGCCGACGGCTTCAAGTTCGCCGCTCCGACGTTCCTCGATCAGGTCCGGCTGGAGCAGTCGATCGATTCGATACGCGCCGCGGTGACGGCAGCAGGACGTGATCCCGAGGTGTTCGGCATCGAGGTACGGATGATCGTGCAGGCCACCACCCCGGAGGATTGGCCGGGCGTTGTCGAACGGGCGCGAGCCCTCGGGGTCTCGCACCTGGGTGTCGCCAACCGCATCGCCGGGGGCACCGTGGACGATCAGATTGCCGTAGTCGCCCGGTTCGCCGAGGCGACCCGCGAGCTGTGGCGATGAGTCAGACCGCAGCCGTACGCAGCAAGGGGATGACTTCACTGGCGAAGGCCTGATGGGCCTCGTCGAGTTCGGTGGGGTCGGTGGCGCTGAAGCACACGACCATGTTGGCCGCACCGATCGCCTGACACTGTCGGACCAACTCCTCGCCAACCTGCTCGGGGGTGCCCGACACGAACTCGTCGTCGCTGAGCGCGTCGCTGGACTCGTCGGGTCGATCGAGGAGCGCGGCGAACGGGGGCAGCGGCCCGGCCGAGGCCTGCAACAGGTCGAGCAACGCCTGCTTGGCTCGGTGCATGCCCTGACGCCGGTCTGACGGATCATCGACGAATGTCACCAATCGCCGCAGCCCCAATCGATCGGGGGTCGCCGGATGCCCCGACTCGGTGGCCACCTTGCGGAAGCCGTCGAACGTGTCGGCGATCGTCTCCACCGAGTTGAAACCGGCGCACACCTTCCACCCTCTGGCCGCCGCCCGTTCGGCCGAGCCTCGGCTGCGCACCGCCGTCCACAGCGCCGGGACCTGCTGGTACATCGGCGGAAAGAAGTCGAGGTCGTCGAAGTTCCACTCGTCGGTATGCAGGCTCGCCCGACCACTCTGGCGTGCCGACTCAACGACGTCGCCGACCGCGGCGTGACGCGCCGCGGCGACAGACATCGACACCCCGGCGATCATCAGTTCGGGCGGGATTCCGCTGACGATGCCCGGCTCGAACCGACCGCCGGTCAGATGGTCGAGCATGGCGAACTCCTCGATCACGCGCCACGGCGTCGCGTACGGAGTGACTGTGCCGAGCACGCCGAGGCGGATCGTCGAAGTCCGCGCCGCCATATTGGCCACCAACAGGTTCGGGGACGGGCTGTACGCCGCGCCGAAGTGATGCTCCGAGAAGAAGATGCCGTCGAAGCCGCGGGCCTCGGCCCGGGTCCACAAGTCGAGGTACCAGCGGAAATGGGCCTGTACCGCTTCGGGATCGGCTGCGGCAGCAGGATCTCGTAGCGAGTGGAAGAACTCGAACAGCCAGGTGTTGATCACGGGGTTCCCCATCGTGGTGATGCCGGCGCGCAGGCCGACGCGGTCGGACGGCGCGGTTGGCCGGCACCTCAACCGTAGGAGATGATGGCGGCATGGGACGTCTCGATCGCTCGGTTGTGGATGACGTCGCCGGGTACGACCCGCGTCGCTCGGCGATGGCGGTCGGCACGCTGTTCTTCGTCAACGGCCTGACATTCTCGAACTGGTTGCCCCGCATCCCCGAGGTGCGCGATCGGCTCGGAGTCGACAATGCCGGACTCGGCACGGCCCTGCTCGGCGGTGGGCTCGGGGGCCTGATCGGCTCGTTGCTGGTCGGCAGGGCGTTGGCCCGGTGGCGAACCCGTACCGTGCTGCTGTGGGCGGCCTCGGCGCTCGCCGCCTCCCTGCCGCTGATCGCCTTCGTTCCCAGTGCCCTGACCCTCACCCTCGTCCTCAGCTCGCTCGGGTTCTGCGACGTGTTTGCCGATATGTCGATGAACGCCCAGGGGATGATGATCGAGGTTGGCCTCGGTCGCTCGATCATCAACCGGCTGCACGGCACGTGGAGTCTCGGCTTCACGCTCGGCGCCCTCATCGGGTTGGGGGCATCAGCCGTCGAAGTCGACATCAGGATTCATCTCGGCGTCATCGCTCTGGTGCTGCTCATCACCGTTTTCGCGGTCCGCAATCGGCTGCTGATGTCGGACACCAGGGCGGAATCGATCGAAGGGAAGGGGCGTCGGCAGATGTCCGTGCTCGTCGTCGCCATGGCCGTGATGGCGATCGGCGTGGGATGGCTCGAGATCATCCCGGGCGACTGGAGCGCCGTGCTGTTCCGTGACGTCTTCGACGCCGGACGATGGAGCGGTGTCGGCACCGTGTCGTTTGCCGGCGCGATGCTCATCGGTCGGATGAGCGGCGATCACATCCTCGAGCGAATCGGTTCGAAACGTCTGCTGACCGTGGCGATCGCCTTCGCCGCGGCCGGCGCAGCAGTCGTCGTGGTCTCGCCGGTTGCACCGCTTGCTCTGGCCGGCCTGGTGGTGTGGGGGCTGGGCACATCGGTGATGTTTCCGCAGCTCTATGCCACCGCGGCGACACTCAAGGGGGTCTCGGCCGGCGCCGGACTCGGGGCGATGGGTGTCGGTCAGCGGCTCGGTTTCATGCTCGCCCCGGTATGCGTCGGGGCGCTGGCCGATTGGCGGACTTTGCGAACCGCCATCGCCCTGCTCATCGGCTTCGCAACGATCACGATCCTGACGACCCGGCGCCTGGTTGGTGCTACGACCTAGGTCCAGTGGCACATGTGGCTGCGAATAGTCCACCGTGGAGCGAACTGGTCGGGACCGCAATCCCGAACCGATTGCTCCGCCCCGGCAACCGACAGCCGGGGGCGGAGCGCGGACCGGCGGGCGATCGCATCGAGGAGATGGGAACATTGAGGGTGTGATCGCCGACCAGCTCGCCCGACGTCTGCCCCGCTCGTATGGGGGTCGCCCCACGCCGCTGCACCGGCTCGATCGGTTCTCGTCGATCGTCGGGCGCGAGGTGTGGATCAAACGCGACGATCTGATCGGCGTCGGTGTCGGGGGCAACAAGATCCGCAAGCTCGGCTTCCTTGTCGCCGATGCGCTGGCCCAGGGAGCGGATCACCTGGTCACGGTCGGGGCCGAGCAGTCGAACCATGCCCGGTGCGTCGCCGCCGTCGCCGCCATCGAGGGGATGGGGTGCGACCTTGTGCTCGGTGGGCGGCCCGACACCCCGGTGGTCGGGAATCTGTTGCTCGATCGGCTGTTCGGTGCCCGACTGCACTTCCCCGGGACTGATGACTGGGCAAGTCTCGAACGAGCATCCACTGCCGTCGCCGACGAATTGCGGGCTGCCGGGAAGCGGCCGTATGTGATGCCGATCGGAGGTTCGATGCCGATCGGCGCCCTCGGGTTCGTCGACGGCTACATCGAGCTACGGGCGCAGCTGGCCGCGGCAGGCATCTCGCCGACGTCGATCGTTCACGCCACCTCCTCGGGTGGCACCCAGGCCGGGCTGATCGTCGGCGCGGCGGCCATGGGCGATGCCGTGGCGATCATCGGCGTCGGGGTGGCCAAGACGTCGAAGCGACTCGAATCCGAGATCCTCCAGATCGCGGCCCGCTGCGGCGACCTGGTGGGCATTCCCGGCATCGACCTGGCGATCAATGTGCTCGACGGGTATCGCGGCGCCGCATACGCCGAGCCGACAGCGAGCTCCACAGCCGTGTTGCGCCTGCTGGCTCGCAGCGAAGGGATCGTCGTCGACCCGGTGTACTCGGCCAAGGCACTCGACGCCGTGGCCAACGCGCCCGACGCGGTGCTCGGCCATGGACCGGTCGTGTTCTGGCATACCGGCGGCCTGCCTGCGGTGTTCGCTCCACAGCAATCGGCCCATCTGATCTCGTAGGGCGACCGGGGTTGTCGCGGGTCACACCGGGCGGGTTCGGCATGCGATCACCCGGCCAGACGACTCAGCTCCAGAGCGATGACGGCCTCGGCGTCGATTCCGGTACAGATCGTCACGGGCCGACGGTCCTTCCACGGTTCGCGCCGATCGACCGCCGACCGAGCGGCGAGGGTCTTGCCCCGCGAGAAGCTGTGGCCACAGTCGACGCGTACCGGGTGGCTCACCGTGGTGAAGTGCTCGGGTGCGAGCAGGTAGCTGATGGCCGACGAGTCGTGAACGTAGATGCCGTCGAGGCCGTTGGTCGACCGGTAGAAGTGCTGGTAGAAGGGGAGAATTCGGCTGAGGTGGCGAGCCCGGTCATTGTCGATCCCGCCGATTGCGGCCAGCGTCGCCGTCGACATCACCGTCTTTTCGGTGACATCGAGTCCACACATGACGACCTCGCACGCTGCGCCGAACACGATGTCGGCCGCTTCGGGGTCGTTGATGATGTTCGCTTCGGCGGCGGGCGAGGCATTGCCGTCGACGAACGCCGCACCACCCATCAGCACGATCCCTGCCAGCGCTTCGCCCAAGCCGGGCTCCAACAGCATGGCCAGGGCGATGTTGGTCAGCGGCCCGATCGGCACCAGGGTGATCTCACCCGGAGCGGCCATCACCGTCTCGACGATGAACTGGGCCGCGCTGATCGCTGATGCACGCCCCGCCGCCGGCGGCAGGAACAAGTCGCCCTGCCCGTCGACACCATGGACGAAGGCGGCCGGTCCACGGAAGTCCATCGCCACCGGCCGCGACGCGCCCCGGGCGACGGGGATGTCGGGACGACCGGCGATCTCCAACAGCCGCAGTGCGTTCGTCGTGCAGGTCGCCGTTTCGGAATTGCCGAAGATGGTCGTCATGCCGACCACGTCGAGTTCCGGTGAGGCCAGGGCGTAGAAGATGGCCATCGCATCGTCGATGCCCGGGTCCGTGTCGATCAAGATCTTGCGTGGTGTCACGAGCCAACCCTACGGATGCGGTGGCGTACGGTCGGCCACCGATCGGTAGGCGCCTATGAGTTGAGCGTCGCCCCCGGCGCGATGGCGTAGCCGGCGAACACCCCGTCGGGATCGTGGATGTCTCGAAGGGCCTGGAGTCGGGCGAAATTGGCATCGGCCATGAACTTGGCCGGCCGCACGCTCAGGTCGGAGTCCCCGAGGTACAGGCCTTTGGCGCAGGGGGCCAGGTCAGCCATGCGCGCCTGCAACCAATCGCGACAGCGCGAGTCGTCGTCGCGGTCGTCGGCGATCACATAGGCGGCGATGTAGACGTTTCCCTCCATCGAGAAGGCCATATCGGGCAGTGGCCGAACCGGATCCGGGTCCCAGCCGTACCAGATGGCGAACGATCGCTCGCTCGGCAGGTCGGTCATCAACGCTCTCAACCGCGGAACCAGGTCGGCAGCCGGAGCATCGGTCCACAGGCAGTCCGTGTGGTAGCGGGCATGGATCGGGTTGGCGATGTCCTGTTGGATGCCTTCGGCATCGAACGTGTTGGGCAGGCAATGCTCCATCCACATCGCCCGATCGAGCACCGGGCATGTGAGCAGCGGCGCCATGATCCGCTCGGCGTCCTGCATCGAATCGCACAGGGCCGTCGCATGCACGATGATCGCCGGCGCAGGTGTGGCGACTCCGACGATCACCGGCTCGCACGCCCGTTCCAGCGTTGGGAGCACTGCGTGGGCCCAGGTGATCAGCTCGTCGAACGCGTCGGTCGGCAGGACGAATGTCGACTGCACGAATACCGGTGGTCGGGGGCGAACGCGCAAGTAGAACGCCGTCACGGCACCGAAGAAGCCGGGTCCGGCGCCGCGTGCTGCCCACAGCAGCTCGGGATGGGACGTCTCGGTCGCGTAGACCAGTTCGCCGGCGGCAGTGACGACGTCGATCGCCATCACGTTCTCGCAACCCCAGCCCCACACCCGGCCGTTCCAGCCCTGACCACCCTGCAACAGATACCCGCCGATACCGACCGTCGAACAGTGACCGCCCGGGAACAGCAGGCCATGTTCGGCGAGGAATGGCGTCAGCTCCCGACCTCCCTGCACGGCGGGATTCACCCGGGCGATCCGGCTGCCGTCGTCGAACTCGTAACCGAGGGTGTCGGCGAGCAGATCGATCGAGCGAAGCCTGCCGAGGTCGATCAACAGCACGTCGTCGCGCAAGCCCCAACATGCCCACGAGTGGCCCCCGGCCCGCACCGCCACCTGCCATCCGTTCTCGATCGCCAAGCGCACTCCGGAGACGACGTCGGCCTCGGACGAGGCCTCGAGCACGGCGTTGGGGAATCTGTCAGGCCGCCGTCCGTTGTACTGCCGACCGGTGCGAGCCTGCTCGTAACCATCGTCGCCGCGCCGGTGGAGTCGTCCGTCGAACATGCGCCGAGACAGTAGCCCGCGACGTCCTCGATCGATTTGTCGACCATCGTGCTCTAACGTCTGGGCATGCAGGACACGGGCGGCGACGCGGACACCGCCTATCCGGGGTCGTTCCTCACCGACGTCGATGCCGTGGATCTGCCTCGCGTGCAGGCCGGATACCCACCGCAACACCTGCTCCTCACCCTGCTCGGCGACTACGGCCTCGACGTCGGCGATCCGATCCCTTCGGCCGCGCTGGTGGCAATCCTGGGCGAATTCGGGGTGACTGCGGCTGGGGCGAGGGCCGCCATCGGGCGGTTGGCGCGGCGCAACCTGTTGAATACGAGCCGCCGCGGGCGCACGACGGCGTACGCGATGACCGAACGGTGCGCGGATCTCGTCGCCGAGGGGCGCCGCCTCACTCAGTCGTTCACCGGTACGTTGGCTGATTGGGATGGCCGCTGGACGTTGGTCAGTTACTCGATCACCGAAGAGCATCGCACCCAGCGCACCCTGCTGCGGGCCCGCCTGCGATGGCTCGGGTTCGGTCCGTTGCAGGATGGGGTGTGGATCTCGCCCCGACCCGGCGACGACACCCTCGATGCGGTGCTGCTCGACATCGGGCCCTCGGCCTGCGCGGTGTTCCGTGGGGACCTGCTCCACGGAGTCGGTCGGCTCAACCCCCTGGCGGCATGGGATCTCGATGCGCTCCGCCAGGCATACACCGCATTCATCGACGAATTCACACCGGTCATCGTCGGCGCCGCGGCGTTGAGTCCGTCCGAGGCATTGGTGGCGCGGATGCGGATGACGTACCAGTGGTTCGCCCTGGCGAACGAGCATGCCGAGTTACCGGCCGAGCTGTTGCCTGCGTCGTGGCCGGCCGTTGCCGCTCGTGGTCTGTTCGATCGGGTGGGCGACGTGCTCGGGTCTCGGGCGGCGCAATGCATCGCCGATCACGTCGGTCGCTGGTCACCCGAGCTGGCCGGTCGTGTTCGCCTGACTCCGTAGATTGGAGCGATGGCCGCCCGCCCACTCGATTGTCGCGACAGCCTCGCCGGGCGGGTCGCCTTTGTGACGGGCGGGCTCGGTGGCATCGGCCGGGCATGCGTCGAGTCGCTCGTCGCTCACGGCACCTTGGTCGCCTTCACGTACGCCGGTGGACACGACGCGGCCGACGCCGTGGGCGAGTTGGTGGCGACCGCACCCGATCAGCTCTCGGCGCATGCCCTCGATCTGCGGTTCGACGCGTCGATTCGACGCTCGTTGAGCGAGGCGCGTGATCGATGGGGGGCGATCGACATCCTGATCAACAACGCTGCCGTCGGCACGGCGACAGTGGCGACATACGCCGACTCGGCCGCCGAGCAGGACTCGGCGATGCTGGCGATCAACGCCGATGGCACGCTCAAGATGTGTCAAGCGTTCGTCGAGATCAACGCGGCCCGCACGGTTGACGGTGCCCTCAAACTGATCAACATCAGCTCGGTCGGCGGTGGTGTCGCGGTGTTCCCCGGCTTCCGTCTGAGCGACGGGATGAGCAAGGCCGCCGTGGCGTTTCTCACACGGCAACTGGCCGCGGAACTGACCGATTCGATGATCGACGTGTTTGCCGTCTGTCCGGGTGCGACGAATACCGCGATGTTCCAGGCCAGCACCCTGAAGCCGATGTCGCAGGAACGTCGGGAGGCGTTCGTCGCCTCGATGCCCAAAGGGCCGGCTGATCGAGCCCACCGAGATCGCCTCCATCGTCACATTTCTCGCCTCGGGCTACTCGACCCCGCTCCACGGGGCGGTGATCGACGCCTCGATGGGACTGGGTGTCCGTCCCGGGCTGATCACCGAGCAACGCCACTGAACGGCGGCATTCGGCCCACACCGGCTGGCCTGGCGGCCGACCGGTGATCAGTCGGAGAGCGGGCCGTTGAACATCCAGCGAACGCCGAAACGGTCGAGGCAGCATCCCCAGTATGCACCCCAGAACATCTCCATCATCCCGGAGCAGTCGGAGCCGCCGTCGGAGAGGGCGTCGTACAGCCGGTCGGTCTCGGAGCGGGTGTCGGGTTCGAGGTTGATCGTCGTGTTGTTGCCGACGACGAGGGTGTGACCCATCGACTCGAGCATGTCGGTGGCCATGATCACGTGCCCGCCGAGAATCGGCAGCTCGATGTGCATGATCATCTGCTGCTCGGCCGGCGTCAGCTGCGGCGCATTGGGGTCGGCAGGCATATCGCCCATCCGCATCATCTCGCCGGTGTAGTCGGTACCGAACACCGACTTGTAGAACTCGAACGCCTCGGCGGCGTTCCCCTGGAAGTTGAGATATGTGCTGACCCGGGCCACGGCCGTCCTCCTAGACGTCTGGGACCGTGCACCGTAGCAGCGACGGATCGGGGCTTATGACGCGCCGGGGCGGCGCAGCATCGTTCGAGACGTGCCATCGGTCCGCACGACGGCGAATCCCAGTCGGGCGTACAGGCGCTCGGCACCGGTGTTCTCGTCATCGACGCTGAGACTCATCGTCGGGTTGCGCGCCAGCAGGTCGAGCAGCAGCCGGGTGCCGACGCCGCGACCACGCCACTCCTCGACCACCGCCATGCTGACCTCGGGGATGTCGGGCGCGACGTATCCGTAGCCGGGGTCGTCGGGCGGCATCAACCGGCACCACGCGGCACCGATCCGCTCGCCGGCATCGCTGACGGCGAGCCGGACATCATCGCCGGGGCGGCCGAGATCGACCAGGTAGTGAGCAATATTCGGCTCCTCGATCACCGATCGCGGCGGCGGTTCGTCACCGTCACGCACGTGAACTGCGGTGTACAACATGTCCCACAGAAACGGTTCATCGCCCACGACGAACGGTCGAATCCGGAACTTCGGTGGATCATCGGTGGGGTCGCCGTGCTCGTTGATCATGTGCTCGACAACTCTTGTCCCAGCCGACGTCTGAAAGCACACGCAGTCGTGGTCACAGGCGGGCCGTGACGGCGGAGTTGATCAGGTCCCAGTCGACGGCGAAGCCCAGGCCCGGCCTGGTCGGGGCGTGGATGTTGCCCTGGGCGTCGATGTCGAACGGTTCGGCGAGGCCGTAGTTGAGATGGTCGAGGTCGTAGGAGCCGGGAGCGTGGATGGTGATGATCTCGAAGAACTCGCAGTTGTCGATGGCCATGATCACGTTGAGCCCGGCGGCATTGTTCATTGCGTTGTAGCCGTCGTGCACTTCGCAGTTCATCTGGAACGCCTCTGCCAGATGGGCGATCTTCATCAAGCCGGTGATGCCGCCCTTGATCACCGTGTCGCCGCGTAGGGCATCGGTCGCTCGTTGCAGCAGCCATTGCGGAAGCGCATACACCCCGCCGTCGGTCACCTCGGTGGCGACGATCGGGATGTGCAACCGCTCCTTGAGGCGGACGTAGCCGTAGACGTCATCGGCCTTGAGCGGATCTTCATACCAGTAGTACCCGAGTTCCTCGATGGCCCGACCGACGGTGAGCGCCTGGGCGTAGTCGTATGCCCAGGCCGAGTCGAGCATGACGGTGTAGTCGTCACCCACCGCCTCGCGGATGGCTGTGCACGCGGCGATGTCGTCGGCCAACGGGACGTCTTCGCCTTGAAAGACACGGCGCTGCGTGGGCGGATGGAGCTTGTACGCGGGAAACCCCTGGTCGCGATACGCAAGCGCCTCTTCGGCGTACGTCTGCACGTCGGGATGGACCCACGACGACGTGTAACACGGCACAGAGGTGCGACAGGTGCCGAGGAGGCGGTGGACGGGCATGCCGGCGGCCTTGCCGGCGATGTCCCACAACGCGACATCGATATAGCCCTGCACGCTGCAATGGAAGAACCGCGCCTTGTTCTGGAACATCCGCCAGATCGCTCCGATCTGCGATGGGTCGCGCCCGATCAGCAGCTGCTTCGCCGGCCCGGTGATCTGCGCCGCCACGCTCGGGCCGGGCGCCCCGATGAACGTCTCACCGATGAGTCCCTCATCGGTGACGATGCTCAGTACACCGATTTCCAGCATCGGTGGCCCAAGCGGATTGGGCAGCGTGCGCGAGTGCATGACCAGGCGGACATCGGTGATCTTCATGGCACTCCTTCTAGTGGATCGGTCAGGCCGGTGGCTCGGTCAGCCCGCTGGTTCGGTCAGGCCTGCGGCGCGGTCAGGCGGGTGGCTCGGTCAGGCGAGTGGCTCGGTCAGCGCTGCGGCTCGGTCGGGCCGGCTGATCGTGAGTCGGCGAAGAGCAACTCGAATGTCGTTGGATGGTCCCTGACCAGACGTAGGTGGGCGCCCTCGGCCGCGGCGAGGGTGCGGGCCAACGACAGGCCGATGCCCCGACCCGTCGTCGATGCGTCGAATTCCCGCTTGCGGAACAGATCCTCGGACGAGGACGCGATCGAACCCTGATCGCCGACGCGGAGTGCGTAACCGCCCTCGACGACCGCACCCGCCACGACTACGTCGCCCCGGCCATGCAGGAGCGCGTTCTCGACGAGCACATCGAGGACGTGGTTGATCGCGGCCGCCGAGGCGTGGATCTCGGCCAGATGGGGTTCTGGCGCAGTGCAGCCGATCCGTCGACGGCAAAGGTGGGCAGGTTGTCGCCAGCGGCTGACGAGTGCGTGGACGATCCCCGGCATGTCGAGCACGCCGCGGTCTCTGGGAGCATCACGGGCGAGGTCGAGCAACGTGGTGACAGTGCCGTCGAGCCGGTCGAGGGTGTCGAGGCCCTGATGCACGATCGTCGTCGGATTCTCGTGCGGCGCGATCAGCTCGGCTTCCAAGGCGACTCGGAACGATGCGATCGGGGTGCGCAACTGGTGGCTGGCCGCCGCGGCGAAGGCCCGCTCGCGCTCGACCATCGAACCCAACCGTTGCGCGGTGTGATTGAGCGCGGTGCCGACCCGATCGAACTCGGCCAATCCGGTCGGAGGTACCGTCATCGCGAAGTCGCCGTCGCCGATCCCGACCGCGGCGCGGTGAATCTGTTCGAACCGCGACGTGACCGCCCTCATCAACATCCAGCCGATAGCCGCGCTGGCCCCTACCAACCCAACGGCGAACAACGCCAGGAAGGCGAGCACGCGATTCGTCTTGGCGTTGGCGAGGGACGCCGCCTCGGTGACGCGCACGACGCCGCGGACGTCGTTGCCGCGGCCGATCGCCTCGGCGGCGACGAGTTCGCCCGGAGCGCGACCACTGGCGACCTGGTGAGCCTGCGCCTCGATCACGAGCGGGTCGGCGGTCGGCGGTCCACTGCCGGCGACGAGGTTGCCCGTGATGTCGTAGAGGCCGATCGAGTGGTCGGCATCGGTCTCCAACGACTCGACGCTGCCCCATTGACCGCCCGTCGCGGTGAGCCGTGAGCTCACCGATGCCGCATCGGTCTGTAACTCGAGCAGCTCGACGTGGAGGTCGCGGCTGCGTACGGCCCGCAGTGCAACCAGGTAGAACGAGGTGACGGCGAACACCGTGACGGTGACCAGGCTGAGCAGGACCCGGCTCTTGAGGCCCCGGGGTCGCAGAGCGCGAAGCCTCAGGCTCCCCGGTGTCGGGTTGCGGGGTTTCGGGTCAGGGTGCTTCACTCGGCCAACTCGAATCGATAGCCGATGCCGCGGACGGCCGAGATCCGGCTGACGTCGCCCGCCTCCTCGCCGAAACGACGGCGGAGATGGGTGATGTGGACGTCGAGGGTCTTGGTCGACCCGAACCAGTGCTCATCCCATAGATCGCTGATCAGGTCCTCGCGTTTCACCACTTTTCCGGCGTCGCGCATCAGCCTGGCCAGCAGATCGAACTCGCGGGGACGCAGTTCGATCTCGGCGTCCGCCAGCCATGCCCGGCGACTGTCGAGATCCACTCGCACATCTTCCACCACATAGATGGTGTGGTCCGTCGTTTCCGCACTGTGCAATTCGGCGACGCGCAGGTGCCGGTCGACGCGGGCCAACAGCTCGGCGAGTCGGAACGGTTTGGTCACATAGTCCACCGCTCCGGCGGTCAGCCCCACCACGATGTCGATCTCCTCGACACGGGCGGTGAGCATGATGATCGGCAACGTCGGCTCGATGTGGTGGACCTCTGAGCACCAGCCCAGGCCATCGCCATCAGGGAGGGAGATGTCGAGCAGAATCAGGTCCGGCCGCTGCGCCGCGAACGACTCGCGGGCAGCGGCCAGTGTTGTGGCCCGATCGGTGTCGTAGCCGGATGCGGCCAGCGCACGACACAGACTCGACCCCAACAACTCGTCGTCCTCGACGACGAGCACTCGGTTGATCATCGCCCCAGGGTAGGGGTCAGCGGGAGACGAGATCGCGATGATCGGCGGCTGCCGGCGGCGCCCATGTCGTGTCCGGTGTTCGGGCGAACATCGGTCGCACGGCCAGACCGAGGAAGCCAAGTTCGGCCGCCAGTGCCGGGAAGCCTTCCTTCCAGTGCTCCCACACACCGCTCTCGTCGAAGCCGGGGAGGCCGATTGTGCGGCTGGCGAGGAATCCGGCGACCATTCCGGCGCACAGCAGCCCGCCGGCGATCCAGGCCCGACGGTCGTTGCGGGCCACCAGCCAGGCGGCGACGCCGAGGCACAGCGGCACGGACAAGCCGAACAGCACCCCGATGTAGGCCTTTTCCTTGATGTACTCGAGGGTGATGAACGCGTGGAGCAGGCCGGCACCGGCGATGGCCGCCGCGGCGGCCCCGCGGCGAAGCGAGGAGCTGTCGGTCAACGAGCCGTCGGTCAACGAGGAGGTGTCGGTCGAGAATGTCGTGCCGGAGGAGAATGAAGTGTTCATCAGTATCCCTTTCGAGGTGGCCCGCCGCCGTTGGCCGGGCGTCTTCTGTGTGACCCAGCATGCCGGTGGCTCGGTTCGGGCCCGGATATCCCGGGGTTAACGTTCGGCTATCTCTGGCGGATCGCCAATACGCTGGGAGAATCGGGTTTCGACGACAATGCGATATATCGTTGATATGTTGTAATGTGTCGGTTTGTGAGGGAGGACTTGTGATCGACTGGAGATCCGAAGGCGGCTGGACCCGTCGGGAATCCGCTGGTAGGCCTCATCGCATCCGTTCGATTGCGGTCGTCGGCCGAGCAGTCCCGGGCTTCGCATCGTGACCGCGATCGCGCCGGATCAGGCTCCTCCCCAGTTGCGTTCGACGCGGGAGTACCGGGCTTTTCTCGGCCTGGCGATGGCCTCGGCCGCAATCTCCATCGACCTGTTGCTGCCGGCGTTCGGCGAGATGCGTCGCCACTTCGGTCTGCCCGATTCGTCGGCGGCGACGGCCGGGCTGATCACGATGTTCTTCATCGGGATGGGCCTCGGACCGCTGCCGTTCGGTCTGTTCTCCGATCGATTCGGTCGGCGTCGCACGCTGCTCGTCGCCTGCGCCCTGTTCGTCGTCTCGGCAATGGCCTGCGCGGTCGCACCATCGCTCACGTTGATGAAGGTCGCCCGCTTCTTCTGGGGATTCGGTGCCGCCGGGTTCCGGGTGGCATCCACGGCGATGATCCGTGATCGTCACTCGGGGGCGTCGATGGCCCGCGAGGTGGCCTTCGCCATGACGGTATTCATGTTGGTCCCGATCTTCGCCCCCCTGTTCGGGGCCGGTCTGATCAAGGTGTTGCCCTGGCGGAGCGTGTTCGTGACGTGCGCGTTGTTCGGTGTGGTCCTGGCGGCGTGGTCGACGCGCATCGGCGAGACGCTTCCGGCGGAGCGTCGTCAACCACTCGACGTGCGCCAGGTGGCCGTCGCCGCCAAGGCGATCATCGCCAGCCGATCGGCCCTCACCTACACCTTGGCGATGATTCCCTTGTTCGGCGTGTTCTCGTCGTATCTGGCATCGTCGGAACGGATCGTCGGCAAGGTGTTCGATCGTCCCGGGTGGTTTCCATATGTGTTCGGCGTCACTGCCGTCCTGATGGGCGCGGCGTCGCTGCTGACCGGCCGCAATGTGCAGCGCATCGGCTTGCCGCGGTTGATCTGGACCGCGTTGCTGACCTATGCCGTGGCATGCGTCGCCGTACTCGGCGTGTCGGGTGCGGCCGACGGACGGCCGAACTTCTGGTTGTTCTTCGCCCTGTTCACCGTGGTGCTGGTCTGCCACAACATGCTCATTCCGAACATGAACGCCGCGGCGATGATGCCCGTCGGACACGTCGCCGGGACCGCGGCGGCGATCATAGCCATGCTCTCGACCGTCGGCGGTGCGATTATCGGGTCGCGTATCGACGCCATGTTCGACGGCACCGTGGGACCTTCGAGCGCGGCGTTCGTCGTGTCGGCCCTGATCGCTGTCTCCCTGGTCGCCTGGGCTCGGCGCACCGCACCCTCACCCGTCATTTTGGCGTAGCGACGTAACGGCCCGTCGGCGAGGCCGGGAGCTGCTGAGCGCGCCCAAGAATCCCGATTTGGCATCGTTGGCGCACCGAATCAGTGATTCCTGGGCGCGCAATGCCTTGCACACCTCACCCGTCGCGTCGTAGCCCGGCGACGATCGACGCCGCTGCGGTGATCACTGCGGCCTGGTGGGCCTGCAGGTCCTGATACGGCAGCGCAGCGAGGGTGGCAAACGGGTCGGTGACTCCCGAGGGCACCCCGGTCATCTCCTCGAACACCGCCAGACCGCAGAACGGCACGTGATAGGTCGAGTAGCCGCCCTCGTGGACGACGACGAGGCGGCCGTCGCACCAGCGCGCCGCCGCGCCGACGACCGCCGCGGCCATCATCCGGAACGTGCCAGAGTGGGCCATCATGTGCGCCATCGAGTCGAACCCGCCGGCGTCGTAGCCGCTCGACACCATGATCAACTCCGGTCGGAACCGGTCGAGGGCCGGGGTCACGACCTGCTCGAACGCGGCGACATAGGCGCCATGCCCGCTGCCTGGAGGGAGGGGCACGTTGATGTTCGCCCCGATTCCGGCACCGGCCCCGGTCTCGGCGAGCGAACCGCTCCCGGACGGGAAGCGGCCGTCCTGATGGATCGAGATCGTCAGCGTGTCGGCGTCGTCGTAGAACGCGCCCTGCTGGCCGTTGCCGTGGTGGACGTCCCAATCGACGATCGCCACTCGCCCGACGCCGCGGGTCGCCCGAGCGTGCTGTACGGCGACGACGACGTTGTTGAAGATGCAGAACCCGAGGCCTCGATCGGGCTCGGCGTGATGCCCGGCCGGACGGACCAGCGCGTAGCAGTTGTCGACGACTCCGTCGAACACCGCATCGACCGCGCCGATCACCCCGCCGGCCGCCAGCCGGGCGATGTCGTAGGTCCCGCCGCCGACGAACGCCGACCGGCCGACCTCGCCGAACCCGGCCGCGGACAACGCCTCCACCCGGGCGACGTACTCGGCGGTGTGGAACCGGGTCAGCTCCTCGACGGTCGCCATCCGCGGGACGACCCGGGTCAGTTGGTCGGAGTATCCGGTGGCGTCGAGCAGGCCCAGGAGCCGACGCTTGGTCTCGGCCAGGTCGGCCGCCTCGGCAATCTGCAGCACCTCGCCGTCGGGTCGACGGCCGCCCGCCGACGGACCGACGTCATGCCAGAAGTAGCGTTCGTGGGTGACCAGGCCGGTGCGTCGCATCGTTGGGTACGGTAGGCGACCGATGGCCAAGGGCTCATGTTCGATGTCGGTGATGTGCTGATGCATCCCAACTGGGCCGTCGATCCCCAGCCGTCGATCCCCAGGAGGACTGATGACCAACCCGTTCTGCGAGCTTGTCGGCGTGGAGTTGCCGCTCCAACAGGCGGCGATGACCCGAGTCTCGACTTCGGCGATGATCGCCGCGGTGAGCAATGCCGGTGGGTTGGGCATGGTCGCCGTGGGTCGGAGCCCATTGGCCGCCGTCACGGCTCAAATCGACGAACTGGCCTCGATGACCAGCCGCCCATTCGGAGCGGGATTCATCATCGAGTACCTCAACCCCGACACGTTCGAGCCGATAGTCGACCGGTTCGACATCATCGAGTTCTTCTACGCCTGGCCCGACGCCCGGTATGTGGTGCCCGGAAAGATCGTCGGTTGGCAGGTCGGTTCAGTCGATGAGGCGCGCGCCGCGGTCGATGTGGGCTGTGGCTACGTCATCGCCCAGGGTTTCGAGGGTGGCGGTCACGTACGGGGCACGACTCCGTTGGCCGAACTGATCCCGGCCGTACGCGACGCCATTGGCGAGGTGCCGTTGATCGCATCCGGCGGTATCGGCTGTGCGGCCGATGTGCGCCAGGCGATTGCTCTCGGGGCCGACGCCGTGCGCATTGGGACCCGGTTCGTCGCTTCGGCGGAGTCCGACGTCCATCCGCGGTACCTGGAGCTGCTCATCGAGGCCTCGGCCGACGATGCCGAGTACACCGACGTCTTCGCCGTCGGCTGGCCCGACGCGCCGCAGCGGGCGCTGGCGTCGGCGATCGCCCTGGCCAAAGCCGATGGGCCCGACCCGGTCGGTTACATCGGCTCGAATCCCCTGCCGCGGCGGGGCACGACACCGCCGAACAAGCACACCACCGGCCAGATCGAAGCAATGGCGCTGTATGCCGGCCGCTCGGTCGGCGCCGTCACCGCGGTCAAGCCGGTCGCCGAGATCATCGCCGAATTGATGGGAGCATCATCGTGAGAGTCGTTGTCACCGGAGCCAATCGCGGGCTCGGACTCGCTCTGACCAAGGCGTATCGAGCTGAGGGGGCCGAGGTGGTCGCCGGCTGCCGCAGTCCGTCGTCGGCTGCAGAATTGGTCGCTACCGGCGCCGAGGTCCATGCCTACGACCAGGGCTCGGCCGACTCGATCACCGCCTTCGCCGCCGCGGTGGGCGATCGAGCCGTCGACGTGCTGATCAACAACGCCGGTATCGATGCCACCGCCCTGGGGGTCGAAGGCGATCGCAGCGTGATGTCGCTCGACGCCGACGCCTTCATGACGGTGATGCGCGTCAACGCCGTGGGACCGATGCTGCTGACTCGGGCCTTGGCCCCCAACGTGATCGCCGGCGCGGGCAAGGTGGTCAACATCTCATCGCAGGTCGGCTCGATGGAGGTCGCCCAGCGCATCGGCCGCGACGTCAGCTACACGGCATCGAAAGCGGCGCTGAACATGATCACCGTCAAGTTCGCCGTGGCGCTGAAGCCCGACGGCGTCACCGTCGTGGCCATGCACCCCGGGTTCCTCCGGACTGACATGGGCGGCCCGTCGGCCGATCTCGACCCCGACGCTGCCGCCGTACAGATCACCGCCACCATCGCCGGGTTGACCATCGGTGACACGTCCAGCTTCATCCGCTGGGACGGCTCGAGCCATCCGTGGTAGGAGTACGGCATGAGTGAAGGCCTTCGTCAATATGTCCGCGCTGTCTATGGGCTCGACCACGTTCTGCGGTTGATCGGCGATGACGGCTGGGATCGGCCGTCGCCGTGCGAGGGTTGGTCGGTTCGTGATGTGACCGGCCACGACGACGCTGACCACG
>JANMJD010000298.1:0-2917 GCA_031371195.1 Actinomycetes bacterium
CGCCGGCGGCGACCGCAAACGACGCGTCGAGGCCCACATAGCGGACGCAGTCCGGGGCCAGGCGGAAGAGAAGCAACCCTGTGCCGCAACCGATCTCGAGAACCCGGCGGGGCGCCAGCTCTCTGATGCGGGCCACGGTGCCGTCGACCCATGATCGCATCTCGTCGCTCGGGATCGGTTCACCCGTATAACTGCTGTTCCAACCGGCCACATCGAAGGTGGGGTCACTGGCATCGCTCTGTCGGTACGTGTCGTCCCACAGTCGGCCCCAGTCGTGCGCGACCCCCGATTCACCAAGTGGCTTCGCCACGACGTACGCCACGAGACGGGGCTCGCCCTGGGTATCGGTCCGGGCCACTACCACGTTCTCGGACACCTCAGGATGGCGTCCGATGACCGACTCGATCTCGCCGAGCTCGATGCGATAGCCGCGGATCTTGACCTGATGGTCGAGACGGCCGGAGAACTCGATCTCCCCGTCGGTTCGAATACGCGCGAGGTCGCCGGTGCGGTAGACGCGACCCTCCACATCCGGTAGCCGGACAAAGCGCTCGTCCGTGAGGTCGGGGCGGTCGAGATAGCCGCGCACGACTCCCTGTCCGCTGATAAGCAGCTCTCCGGCCACGCCGATGGGCAACGGTCGAAGGTGGCGGTCGACGATGTGCACGTGGTTATTGGCAATCGGTCGGCCGATCGTGATTGCCTCGCCGGCTCGCTTGATGGGCGAGACGGTCGACCAGACCGTGGTCTCGGTCGGGCCGTACATGTTCAGGAGATTTCCTCGAAGCTCCGGGCGGATCGAGTCGACGAGGGCGGCGGGCAGGGCTTCGCCGCCGAGCAGCAAGCTGTCGAGCGAGGCCAATGCGTCGATGCCGTCAGGCGCGGTGACCACGACTTGCGCGAGCGAGGGAGTGCATTGGAGATGGGTGATCGCGTGGCGTCGTACCTGTGACACGAGGCTGAAGTCTTCGGCGTCATCGGGATCGGCAACACAGCGTCGGCGCAGATCGTCGAGGTGGTGAAGGCCCTCGAGCACAGCGTCGTCGTCGAGACCGAAGTCGATGAGACAGGCGATCTCGTCAATGCCCAATTCGCGAAGGTCGTCGACCAGATCAACGCAGCTTTGCGGTGTTCCGAACAGGCCGGCTGAGTGGACGTAGCGCTCGTAGGCGTGCTCCATGATCGCCGCCATGTCGTCCTCGGACAGCTCGTCCAGGCTGGGCTCGTCCGCGCCGGGCATGACGCCGATCGCCGAGGCGCGCTCGGGGTTGGGCTTGGCGAAGCTGGTCTGCTCCCATCGAACCCGGCTGATGAGGTCGGTGGAAGTACGGAGATAGTCGAGAAACGGTCGACGGACCTTGGCCAGCACCTCATCGCGATCGGTGCCGACGTAGGTGTGCAGCATGAGGCTTACGTGACCGTCGCCGGTATGGCCGGCGCCACGGTACGCATCGCGGTAGACCGCAATGTTGCGGGCCAGCTCGTCGCGACTCATGACCAGCAGGTTGGTGAGGACATTCGCGCCCAGGCGCCCGGCCATGGCGAACGTGTCAGGACTTCCGCCGGCGGTGATCCAGATCGGCGGGGCCGCCTGCACCGGCGCGGGGTACATCTGCACCGTGATATCGCGGCCGTCGCCGCTACGCGCCGCCACGGCCTCGCCCCGCCACAGCGCCTGGATCGTCTCTATGCCTTCGGCCATCAGCCGACGACGGTCGGCGAAGTTGTCAGGAGCCAGGGCGAAATCGTTGGCGTGCCAGCCCGACGCGAACGAGAGGCCGACCCTTCCGTGCGAGAGATTGTCGACCACCGACCAGTCCTCAGCACACCGAATGGGGTTGTGCAACGGCAGCACCACGCTGCCGGCGCGGATGCTGATGCGCGAAGTAACCATCGCCACCGCCGCGCTCGTGAGCGCAGGGTTGGGGTAGAGACCGCCGAACGGGTGGAAGTGGCGCTCCGGCGTCCACACGGCCGCGAAGTCATGCTGATCGGCGAATCGAGCCCCTTCGATCAGCAGCCGGTAGCGATCGCCGGATCGACCACCCGAGTCGGCGGCGAAATAGAAGAGGCTGAACGAGATCGGACGGGTAGGTGTGCCTGCCGGACCCACGGGGTTGCGTCGGGCCAGACTTCGCTCATCCTCCTGGACCACCACGGTGAATCCCCGAACGAGCGTCCAGAACAGTTCGAGGACCGAGATGTCGAACGAGATGCTCGTGACGGCCAGCCATGAACCGGGCGGTTTGGCGGCGTCGTGTCGGAGTACTTCGTCCATCGCCGTAAGGAAATTCACGACGTTCCGGTGTTCGACCATCACGCCCTTGGGGCGGCCCGTCGAGCCCGACGTGAAGATGACATACGCCAAGTTGTCGCTGCGTATGTCGGGGGGGACGGACAGGCGTTCTGCAACGGCACCGCGGAGGGCCGGATCGTCGAGCACCACGGCGTGGGGTACCCCTGCGGGCAGGCACGGACGGAGCCGTTGTTGCGTCAGCACCACTTCCATTCGGGCATCCTCGAGCATCATCTCGATCCGAGCGGCCGGATAGGTCGGGTCCATTGGCACATAGGCCGCGCCGGCCTTGAGCACGCCCAGCAGCCCGACCACCATCTCGACGGAGCGCTCCACGAAGACGCCTACCAACGCGTCGCGGCCCACGCCGAGCGCTCGCAATCGGACCGCCACCGCATTGGCCCGCGAGTCGAGCTCGCGGTACGTCAGGCGTTCCGCTCGGAACACGAGCGCAACCGCGTCGGGCGTCCGATCGACTTGCGCCTCGAACAGCTGATGGATGCAGGACTCGACCGGGTACTCGCGATGCGTGTCGTTCCAGATCGTCAACAGCTCCTGGTCCCGAGTAGGCACGGTGGGCAGGGTGGCCACGAGAACATCCGGGTCATCGGCCACCGCTTC
>JANMJD010000391.1:0-9085 GCA_031371195.1 Actinomycetes bacterium
CGCCGAAACGTCTGCTGCCCGGGCGAATGCTGCGGTTTGGGGCCCGGCGATGGTGCCGCCCCCCCCCCCGCGGAGGGGGCCGAGCCCACTGCTCGCCACCGACGCGATGAGACGGTCGCCGTCCGCAGTGCGTGCGTGCACGCGAGCGTCGGCGCCCAGATATTGGAGGTCGGTGATGGTCGCCGCAACGGAGTGCTCACCCGGTCGCGGCCCGTCCGGCGCGATGCGGACTCGTTCGGGCCGCACACTCGTGCCATCGGCCAACACATTGGACGTGCCGACGAAGTTGGCCACGAACGCGGTCGACGGCCGCTCGTAGATCTCCTGTGGCGAGCCGACCTGCTCGATCCGACCGTTGTTGAACACGGCGATCCGGTCGCTCATCGACAGCGCCTCGCCCTGGTCGTGGGTGACGAATACGAAGGTGATCCCCACCTCGCGTTGGATCGCCTTGAGTTCGATCTGCATCTCCTCGCGCAGCTTCAGATCGAGCGCGCCGAGCGGTTCGTCGAGGAGGAGCACCTTCGGCCGGTTGACCAGGGCGCGGGCGAGCGCCACGCGTTGACGCTGGCCACCGGACAGTTGCGTGGGCTTTCGTCTGCCGTACTCGGCCAGCCGAACGGTACCGAGCATCTCGGCCGCCCGTGTCCGGCGCTCCGATTTGCCCACGCCCTTGACCTTCAGGCCGTATTCGACGTTCTCCTGCACGGTCATATGGGGGAACAGGGCGTAGTCCTGGAACACCGTGTTGACGTCGCGGTCGTACGGGGCGAGCCCGGCGACATCGCGGCCGTGGAGCAGAATCGCCCCGGCCGTCGGCTGCTCGAACCCGGCGATCAGCCGCAGGACCGTGGTCTTGCCGGAGCCCGATGGACCGAGCATCGAGAAGAACTCGCCGTCGGCGATCGTCAGATCGACATCGTCGACCGCCACCACCTCACCAAAGGTCTTGCGCAACCGGACCAGATGGATGGCAGGTGCGGATTCGGACACTCGGGGGAACTCCTGGCTACGAATTCAGTCGGCGGTGACTGGTCCGACAACGATAGACGCCTCGAACCGGTGACTGCGACGTTGGACGAGCGTCGCCCCAACTCGACGGGCCGAGCGCCCCGGTCGCTCTCGGATAACTTCACCGGAGTGCTTCCGCCCGGCCTGCGTCCGCTCAAACGCCGCGCGTATGCGATCTTTTGGACGGGCGGGATGGTGTCCGACCTCGGCACCTGGGTACAGCTCGCCACGGTCGGCACGCTGGTCACCGCCGCCACCGGCAAGGCGGCCGCCGCGGGCCTGGTCGCCGCGGCGACTTTCGGCTCCCAGGGAATCGGTGCGCCTCTCGGCGGGGTGCTGGCCGACCGGTTCGACCGGCGGCACCTCTTCCTGACCACGCTGGGCATCCAGACGATCGTCACCGCACTGCTCGCCGTGGCGATCGCCGGAGGGCAACGAAACCCCAACGTGCTCGCCTTGTTCATCGTGCTCCAGAGCGGTGCCGGCTCGATGGGCAGCCCCGCGCTGCAGTCGATCCTGCCCGAACTGGTACCGCCCCAGGAGATCCTCGCCGCGTCGTCATTGGGGTTGATGGGGTGGAACATCGGTCGCATCGTCGGACCGCTGATTGCCGCGTTGCTGGCCGTAGTCGGCCCGTCATGGGCGATCGGAGCGAACGCAATCAGCTTTCTGGCCCTGTGGTTCGGGATCGCCTCGCTTCGTCGACCGTTCCGGCCATCGGCGGTGTCCCGCGGCTCGATCATCGGCGACCTGGTCGATGGAGCCCGTGGGCTCTGGCACGCCCGCGGCTGCGTGTTCGCCGTCGGTACCTCGGTCTGGCTGCATCTGTTGATCATCCCGTTCATGGGATTCGCCCCGGTGTTCGCCCGGCGCCTGCTTGGTGTGTCGGTCACCGATGATCGCGCCCAGCGGGCAACCAGCGTGCTGTTGTCGGCCCAGGGCGTCGGGGCGGTCATCGGCGGGCTGCTGGTGACGACGGTCGCCGTCCGTTTCGGTCGCGCCCACGGGGTGCAGTTCGCCCTGATCGCATCATGCATCCTGGTCACGGCCTATGTGCACGCCCCCGGGCTGCTGGTCGCGCTGGTGTTCGTCGGGCTACTGGGCGGGACGGTGGCGATGGTCCAGTCGATGCTGATCGCCACCAACCAGCAATATGCACCGCGCGAGAATCGGGGGCGGATCCTGTCGTGGTGGCAGGGACTTGTCGGGCTGTCCTATGGCACCGGGCTGTGGCTGCACGGCCGGCTCGGCGACTCCGTCGGGCTGCGAACATCGCTCACCGTCGGCGCCGGGCTGGTATTCATCAGCGGCGGGATCGTGTCGATCATGCGTCCACGCTGGCGCCACCTGATCGACGCCGCCCACCTCGCCAACATCTGACAGCCACGGTCGCGGCCGTCGTACACCGCTATCGCGACAGCTAAGGGTGGAGCGGGCCGATCCGGCATCGCTGCGACCAGGTCGGTGACCTGAAGCTGGGGGCGCAGCGGATACCGTCTGGGACGCATGCGACTTGTGATTGCCCGCTGTTCGGTCGACTACCAGGGCAGGTTGGCCGCCCATTTGCCCGAGGCGACCAGGTTGTTGATGGTCAAGGCCGACGGGTGCGTGGCGATCCACTCCGACGGCGGGGCCTACAAACCGCTGAACTGGATGAACGCTCCGAACACGCTCGTGCAGGGCACCGACGAGGATGGCCTCGGCATCTGGACGGTGACCAACCCCAAGGGCGAGCAGTTGATCGTCACGCTGCACGAGGTGCTGTCGGATGTTTCGAGCGAGTTCGGCACCGATCCGGGCCTGCAGAAAGATGGCGTCGAGGCGCATCTCCAGGAGTTGTTGGCAGCCTCGCCGATGGCCATCGAGGAGGGTATGACCCTCGTGCGCCGGGAGTACCCGACGGCGATCGGCCCCATCGACCTGCTGTGTCGGGACGCCAACGGCCAGGTCGTCGCCATCGAGATCAAGCGCCGCGGCGAGATCGACGGAGTCGAACAGCTTGCTCGCTACATCGAGCGGTTGCATCTCGATTCATCGCTCGGCGCGGTGCGCGGCATGTTCGTCGCCCAGCAGATCAAACCCCAAGCCCGAGTGCTCGCCGAGTCTCGTGGCTTCGCCTGGGTCGAGGTCAACTACGACGAACTGCGTGGCATGAGAGCCGACGACCTGACACTGTTCTAGACGAAGCTGTGGCCTCGCCGGTGGTCACTCGAACCGGCAGAGGCCCTGGTCGATGACGACGCGGTCGCCGACAGAGGTGACGAAGACGGCTTCGCCGTCGGCGGTGTTCCACATCGAGATGGTCAAGGCTTCACCCGGGATCACCGGGGAGGCGAAGCGGGCCTCGATGTGCTTGAAGCGGGCCGACTCGCCACCGCATACGCTGTGGAGCAACGCCCGGCCGGTGAAGCCGTAGCTGCACAATCCATGGAGGATCGGCTTGTCGAATCCGCCCATCGCGGCGAACGCCGGATCGCTGTGCAGTGGGTTGCGGTCACCCGAGAGCCGGTAGGTCAGCGCCTGATCGGGCCGCGTCTGGTAGGTGACCTGATGATCGGGAGCCCGGTCGGGCGGGACATTCACCGCTCCAGAGGGGCCGCGATCGCCACCCCAGCCACCTTCGCCGCGGATGAACGCCGACATCGTCGTCGTATACAGCGGGCTGCCATCGGGCAACGTGGCGCGCGCCGCCATCACCAGCACGGCCGCTTTGACCTTGTCGTAGATGCCGGTGATCTCCGAGACGACCGACACCGTGCCCTCGACAGGCAGCGGCTGATGCAACGTCACAGACTGCTGGCCGTGAACGAGCATGGCCGGGTTCCACGTCCCGGCGACCGACAGCCCGCTCCCCGATCCGGTGCTGATCACCACCGGGTACGTCGGGAAGACCTGCTGGGGAACCCCGCTGGTGTTCTCGGTGGTATACGCCAATTCGTCCGTGCCTGCGCCGATACCCACGGCGTACAGCAGGGCGTCCTTCGACGTCCAACTCGCCGTCGAGGGGTCGGTCCTGGTCCCAACGGCATCGGGGTTGATCGGCATGAGTCGCATCCTTCATCTCGGGCGAAGTGGTGACCACGATCTTGGCCGACACCATCGACGGATCGCGAAGTGGGACGAGCGGCTGCGAGAATGACGCCGTGGCTGAATCAGCAGAAGTGGTCATCATCGGTGGCGGATGTATGGGGGTGTCGACCGCCTTTCACCTCGCAACCATGGGCTGCACCGATGTGGTGCTGTTGGAGGACGACCAACTCGGCTCGGGTTCGACATCGAAGTCGGCCGGTGGGGTACGGATGCAGTTCGCCGAGGAGACCAATCTGCGCATGGCGGTACGCGGCTACTCCGAGATCGAGAACTTCGAGGATCTGACCGGCGAACCGATTGACTTCCGTCCGTTCGGTTATCTGTTCCTGCTGACCACCGAGCAGGAGATCAGGCTGTTCGACGATGCCGTCGCGCTACAGCACCGCTATGGGATCCCGACCGAGAAGCTGACCGCGGCGGAGGTGCGAGCGATGCTGCCGCAGTTGCATACCGACGACGTGTTGGCCGCGACCTTCTGCGCCCGCGACGGCTACATGACACCCGAGGCGCTGGTCCACGGGTACGCCACGGCGGCCCGGCGAATGGGGGCCCGCTTGCGAACCGGTCGATCGGCGACCGGCATCGTGACCGACGCAGCCGGCATCGTCGGCGTCGATACGGCCGACGGGTTCATCGCCACCCGCCAAGTGGTCTGCACGGCCGGGGTCGGCTCACCGATCGTCGGTGGTTGGGTCGGTGTCGACCTGCCGGTCACGGCGATGCCGCGGTGGATGCACTTCACCAAGGACGCCTGCGGCATTCCGTTCGAATCGCCATTGACCATCGATTTCGCGTCGTCGTTCTACTTCCACCGCGAGACCACCGGTCTGGTGTTCGGCGGACCGGAGCAGACTCTGGAGGAGATGAGCGGGCCCGCCGTTCATCGGCTCCCGGCGTTGGCCGAGGCGGGAATCGCCAGCTCATGGTGGGGAAACTACGAGGTCAGCCCCGATCACAACGCCATGCTGGGTGCGTCGGGCGAGGTCCCCGGCTTCTTCTACGCGACCGGGTTCTCCGGCCACGGATTCCAGCAATCGCCGGCGATCGGCGAGCATCTGGCCGAACTGGTGCTCGGGCGCACACCGAGCCTCGATCTGTCGGAGCTCTCGGCCAGCCGCTTCACCGTCGGCATCGAGCGCACCGAACACTTCATCATCTGACAGCACATTGGCCGGGTGGCGACATGGCCCTGACCGGATGTGGAGCTACACCGCCACGATGTCGACGTACCGACCAAGGGTGTCGACCAGCGCCCCGATGTCGTCACGATCGGACGTGACGATCACGTCGTCGTCTTGAGCCAGCAAGGCCAACGCGGCATCGATCACGTCTGTGGTTCCAGCCCGGCCGAGCAGGCTGCCGGCTCGCCTTCCGAGATCGGCGTCGAGTGGCGTGACCTTGATCGAGAACATCGCCATCGCCAGTCTGACCTGTCGCCCGCTTCCCGATCGCCACACCTGAGCAACGACGCCTCCATGGGTGACCATCGGCACGCCGGAACGCCGAGCCACTTTCAGCCGCTCCCACATCGCCGTGTCACCGCGCTCCAAGGCGACCAGACCCCCCGCATCGAGGACCAGCGTCACGCTGCGCCGCCGGCCTTTTGGACCGCGGACTTCGCCCGGAACTCGGCCGCTGACTGCCGATCGAGTCGAATGCGTTCATCCATCTGCTCGTCGGTGATCACCCCGAATTCGGCCTCGTAGTCGGCGATGGCGAGGTCCATGAACCGCAACCTGCGATCGCAGGCGGCCTTCTCGGCCATGGCCTCACTGACCCAGGCGCTGACGGAGTCGGCTCGACCCTCGGCAACTGCAGCCGCGCCGGCGGCGATCCATTCGGCGTCGACGGTCACGGTGATCCGCTCTCGCTTCATCGGATCAGCATATCATCAGCAGCATCCAGTATGCGAATGATATGCAGTTGTCGGGCCCGGGAGAAAGGCCGAGGCACGTGAGGTGGGGCCGACGAGCTGGATCGGCAATGATCGGCCACGGCTGCCGAACGAGCATAGGGTTCACTCCATGTGTGGAGGCGAGCTGACCCGTCGTGATGTCCTGGCCGGCGCGGTCGGCATGGCCACCACTGCCATGCTCGCCACGAGCCGTCCAACGGTCGCCGGTGCCGCACCCGCCGTCGCCGCCATCGAGGTCGCCCCCGGCCTGGCGATCTTTCCCCGGGCGGCATGGGGAGCCGATCTCGCCCCCGTCGGGCCGATCAAGCCCGAGGAACCCCGGTTCCTTCTGGTCCACCACACCCAGTCGCCCAACGTGTACCCGGCCGGCGGGGCACGCACGGTGCTGCGCTCGGTGTACGAATTCCATACCGGCCCCGAGAAGCGTTGGCCCGACGTCTGCTACCAGTTCTTCATCGATCACGACGGCGGTATCTGGGAGGGCCGGGCCGGCGCGCTCGACGGTCCGGTGATGGCCGATGCCACCGCCGGGTCACAGGGCTGGGCCCAGCTCGTCTGCCTGATCGGCGATTTCACCTCGGTGCAGCCGACGGCAGCCGCCCGCAACGCGCTGGTACGGCTCCTGGCCTGGCTGGCCGAGCGCTATTCGATCGACACCGCTACCGGGGCGACGGCGACGTTCGTCTCGCGCGGGTCGAACAAATGGGCGGCAGGCGCGTCGGTCACCACGCCGACGATCGCCGGGCATCGCGACATGACCTACACCGAGTGCCCGGGCAAGGCCTTCTACCCCGATGTTCACGACAGGCTCCAGGCCGATGTCCACGCCCATCGCCTCGCCCATCCCCTGCCGAGCATCCCCGCGGATCCGAGCGGACTCGTTCCGGCGCGTCGCGAGGCACGGCGCACCACCAGCCCCGGCTGACAGCCCGCGTCGCCCCGTATCCTGGCGAGGTGCTGGAAACGGATGTCCTGATCGTCGGCGGCGGTCCGGCCGGAACGGCGGCGGCCATCACGCTTGCTCGGGGCGGGTGTCGGGCGACCATCATCGACAAGGCCACGTTCCCGCGTGACAAGTGCTGCGGTGACGGGCTCACCACCGGGGCCTTGCGCATCCTCGAGGATCTCGGACTCGATCGGACCGCCGTGGCCTCGTGGACCGAGGTCGACGCGGCGTGGGTCCGATCCCCATCCGGACGGGAGGTGCGATTCCCGATGCCGACCGGGCGCGGGGTGTTCGCCGCCGTCGCCCGGCGGATGGATCTCGACGCGGCGATGCTCGATCTGGCCAGGGCGAACGGTGTCACCGTCCACGAGAACACCGCATTCGCCGCCCTCCGCACGCCTCCCGACGGCGAGTCGATCGAGGTCGAGACGGCGGACGGAGCGACGTTTCGCGCCCGCTACGTCATCGCCGCCGACGGCATGTGGTCACCGGTCCGCCGAGCAGTGGGACTCAACGAAGCCGACTACCTGGGCGAATGGCACGCATTCCGCCAGTACTACTCCAACGTCACCGGGCCTGCCGCCGAGCGGTTGTACGTCTGGTTCGAGCAAGACCTGCTCCCCGGTTACGCCTGGTCGTTCCCGTTGCCCGGCGGCGGCGCGAATCTGGGATTCGGTGTGCTGCGCGATGGCAAGCGCCGCATTCAGGAGATGAAGTCGATCTGGGCCGACATCCCGCAGCGATCCCATATCGCCGCCGCACTCGGGCCCGGTGCTGTCGCCGAGTCGCGCCATCTGGCGTGGCCGATTCCGGCCCGTGTCGACACGGCCACGCTGACCGATGGCCGCCTCCTGTTCGTCGGCGACGCAGCGCGGGTCACCGACCCGCTGACGGGTGAAGGCATCGGCCAGGCGCTGCTCACCGGGGTGCTGGCCGCCCGGGCGATCATGTCGGGCGGAGCGCTCGATCCGACGATCGCTACGACGCGCTACGAGCACGAGGTGCACCACCACCTGCTCGCCGATCATCGGATGTCGCTGTTCCTCGGTCGGGCGCTCAAACACAAATGGGGGGCGCGCGGCTCGGTGCGAGTGGCCGGGATGACCCGATGGACCAGGGGGAACTTCGCCCGCTGGCTCTTCGAGGACGAACCACGGGCGATTGCGCTCACACCGAGCCGGTGGCATCGACGCTTCCTCGACCGAGACGGCGCGTACAGGTCGTAGCACCAAGGTCCGATTGCTACTCTGCACCGACGCTGCCAGGATGACCGACGTGAACTTCCGCACGGTGCGAGCGGTCGACGAGCGCGGACTTGCCGCACCCGTGTCGGTGTGGTCGGTCACGGGGCGTTTCGCCATCGCCGGCTTCGTCAGTGTTCTTGCCGTCGGAGCGGTGACCGCCTTCGCCAGTCGCCGGATCGGCACCGAGCAGGCCATCGAGGAAGCCAAGCGGGTGGCCGCCGTCAGCTCGATCGGCATTGCTACGCCGGCGTTGCGCGACGAGGTGCTCACCGGCGATCCGGGTGCCCTGGCCACCCTCGACGCGGCGATCCGTAAGACGGTGCTGCGCGGTTCGCTGGTCCGGGTGAAGATCTGGGACCGCGCCGGCCGGATCGTGTATTCCGACGAGCAACGGTTGATCGGCCGGCAGTTCGAGCTGGGAGCCGACGAGCAGGCGATCTTCCAACTCGATGATGTACGAGCCGAGGTCAGCGACCTGTCCAAGCCTGAGAACTACCTGGAGAACGAATCGAAACTGCTCGAGGTGTACTTGAGGACGAAGAGCCCGAACGGCACCCCGCTGCTGTTCGAGGCGTACTTCCGGTACAGCGGCGTCACCGACGTGGGTCGCCACCTGTGGACCCAGATCGCCCCGATCGCCATCGGCTCGCTGGTCCTGTTGGAGTTGATCCAGATTCCGTTCGCCTATTCGATTGCCAAGCGGCTGCGCGGCGGCCAGGTCGAACGGGAGCGGCTCCTGCGCCACGCGCTGGACGCGTCCGACAGTGAACGACGGCGTATCGCCAGCGACCTCCACGATGGTGTGGTGCAGGAGTTGACCGGCGTCTCGCTCGGCTTGGCTGCCATGGGCCGCAGTGACTCGGTCGAACCGCAAGGAGT
>JANMJD010000402.1:0-24563 GCA_031371195.1 Actinomycetes bacterium
CGTCGAGCCGCGCGGCAGCACCGTGCACCGCGCCTCCCGGCCGGGTACGCGGCATGCGATCGATCGCGGCGCCCCTGGTTGGGCGTTGCTCGCCGGCGCGCGGCCACGGGTTGGGGAGCGTCACCAGGTCACCGCGTGCCGAGCGGCGGGCTGGGTGCAGACGACCGCCGAGGTGCTACCGGGGATGTCGGCGATCGCTGCCCCGATCTTGGATATCGCCGCGATCGCCGTCGTCCACCTGGCCGGCCACCCGGTGTCCGACCGCGGCCCGGCGGTCGTCGCCGCTGCGGCGAGAGCGATCGCCGACCGCCTCGCCGGCTCGCCGGTCTGACCCCCGCCCAAGCCGTCGCGGTGCGCTCAGGCCGGAAGTGGTGCCAGATCGATGGACCGCATCGATCGCCGCCTGATCACCGTCGAGGTCGCGGTGCGCTCGGGTCGAAAGTGGTGCCAGATCGTGCGCATATCCGCATCTTCTGGCATCAGTTCGCCGGCTCGGACTGGCTACGAGCCTGCGTCCGAGAACGCCTCGATGATCATGGCGACGAACGCGGTGGTCGTCGAGGATTGATCGTCGACGCGCCAGCAGATGTGGAAGTCGTCGTGGCGAGTGACCGGTTCGAGCGGGCGGATGACGACGCCGTCACGGCGGTGTCCGGCCTGCCAGTGGTTGAGCCACCCGATACCACCATTCATGGCGACGATGTCGAGCATCCGCTCGACCTGCGTGGCGCGGTGGGGGACCCACCTCGGCCGCACCCCGTGGGCAGCACAGTAGGCGACCGTTGCGTCGTGGTAGGTCGGCGCGTCGGAACGATCGACCAGCAGTAGGGGTTCGTCGTCGAGGTCTTGGGCAAGTACCCGGTCACACGCCGCCAGCGGGTGCCCGGCCGGAATCGCCACGTGGTCGAACGCCACGATGGCGAATGACCGCGACGTCAATCGAGTCGGATCCGGCACGGGCGGGTGGACGATCGCTGCGTCGAGGCGTCCTGCCCGTAGATCGTCGAAGATTCGCAGTGACGTGAGAGCCGCCGGCCTGATGCCGACGTCGGGGTGCCGATCACGGAAGGCCTGCACCGCCCGGGTGGCGGCGGTTTCGCTGCCGTGGCAATAGGCGAACGACAGCGTCAGGCCAGGGTCTCGCAGGCTCGCGGCTGCGTCGCCGAAACGCTCGGCGGCTCGCAGCACGGCTCGCGCCTCGGGGAGCAATTGTTGCCCGGCGGCCGTCAGGCTCACCCGGCGACTGGTGCGCTCGAACAGCGTCAGACCCAACTCGGCTTCGAGTTCGCGTATCCGTTGCGACAGCGGTGGCGTCGACATGTGCATCCGCGCCGCGGCCCGGCCGAAGTGCTGCTCCTCGGCGACGGCGACGAAGTACTGCAAACGTCGCAGGTCCATGGGCGGAACGTTATCGAACCCGACATGGTCTGTCGTTGGTGCCGGAGACCGGCGGACCGTACGGTTGCGGTCCATGCAGCAATTGACAGGTCGGGTAGCCGTAGTGACGGGGGCGGCGTCGGGAATCGGCCTGGGACTTGTTCGCCGGTTCATCGCCGAGGGCATGCAGGTCGTGCTGGCCGACGTCGAACGCAACGCCCTGCAGAGCGTGGCCGACGCCCTGGCGGACGAGGGCGCAGATGTGCTTGCCGTGCCGACCGACGTATCGCAGCGGGGCGACGTCGAGGCGTTGCGCGACGCCGCCCTCGAACGGTTCGGGGCCGTTCACGTGCTGTGCAACAACGCCGGGGTGGGCAGTCGCGGCCTGCCGATCGAGGAACTGCCACCACGCGACTTCGAGTGGGTGATCGGGGTCAACCTGTGGGGGGTGATCCACGGCATGCAGGTCTTTCTTCCCCACTTGCAACTCCACGCCGAGGCCCACATCGTCAATACCGCCTCGGTCTCGGCGGTCTACCACCTCCCCCGGATGGGGCCGTACAACGCGACCAAGGCGGCCGTGATGGCCTTGAGCGAGACGCTGGCGTTCGAGCTCGATGCCGAGGGTTCGCATGTCGGGGTGTCGGTACTCTGCCCAAGTTGGGTGCGGACGAACATATCTGCCGCAGTGCGCAACCTGCCCGAGCGGCTGGCCTACGAGATCACCACCGAGCAGGCCGCCCAGATCGCCGAGTACAAGGCCCGGCGCAAGAATCAGCAGTCGATCGCCATCGAACCGGCCGACGTCGCCGCCCAGGTCGTCGACGCGATTCGAGCCGACCGCTTCTACGTATTCACCCATCCCGAAAGCCTCGACAACGTCGAGGCGCGATTCGCCCGGATGTTGGCCGGAGAGAATCCGGTGGAGCCGTTCCAGGCGTAGTTCCCCGTCGGAGGCTGACAAGATCGGCGGATGTCGAATCTCCATGACCGCATCCACGGAACCGTCGCCCCCGGTTGGGAGCCGGTTCGAGCCGCTTTCGCCGCCAACTTCGCCGACTCGGCACCGGAGCAGGATGTCGGAGCCGGCGTGGCGATGTACCACCACGGTCGGCTGGTCGTCGATCTGGCCGGCGGCGCGTTCGAGGCGGGCAGCGATCGTGCCTACGACGCCGACTCCCTCCAGGTGGTCTTCTCGACGACGAAGGGCATCACCGCCATCGCCGTGGCGATCTGTGCCGATCGCGGCCTGATCGACTACGAAGCGCCCGTCGTGCGGTATTGGCCGGAGTTCGCCGCGCAGGGCAAAGACGCCGTCACCGTTGCCGAGTTGTTGTCCCACCAGGCAGGTTTGATCACGGTCGACGGCTCGATCACGCTGGCTGAAGCTCTCGATCTGCCGACGATCACGGCCCGGCTGGCTGCGACCACCCCGCTGTGGCCGCTCGGCGACGGGCATGGGTACCACGCCTTGACCTTTGGCTGGCTGGCCGGGGAACTGATCCGCCGCGTCGACCCGGCCGGGCGGACGCTCGGCGAGTTCGTCGCCGACGAGATCGTCGCCCCCATCGGCGGCGGTGCCGAGTTCTTCATCGGTCTGCCCGAGTCGTACGAACCCCGCGTGTCACCGCTGATCGGTGCGCCGTTGGTGTCGGATAACGACGACCCGCAGATCCAGGCGATGCTCGACCTGTTCATGGGACCCGAGTCCATGGGTGGCAAGGCCCTGTTTCTCGGCGGGGCGTTTCTCGGCGACGGCGTATTCAACCGTCGTGATGTCCACGCCGCCCAGATCGGGGCGGCCAACGGGATCACCAACGCCCGATCGCTGGCCCGTATCTACGCGGCGACGATCGGCGAGATCGACGGCGTGCGGCTCGTCGGGGCCGACGTCCTCGATCGCGCCCGAACGACGATCACCCCGCTCGGTGAGGCCGACAACTGCCTGCTCATGCCCACGACCTTCGGGCTCGGGTTCATGACTCACGGTGACTTCACGCCATATGCAGGCCCGGGTTGCTTCGGGCATCCGGGGGCGGGCGGTTCTGTCGGCTTCGCACAACCCGAGACCGGTCTTGCCTTCGGCTACGTGATGAACAAGATGGCCACGAACCTGGCCGGAGACGTGCGTGCCGCCAACCTGATGTCAGCCGCCAACGAGGCCATGGCGACGCTGTAGATCGCATCGTCGCCCATCCGTTCGTGGCTCACGTGCGTCTGACGACGGTTGTGGCTGCCTCAGCTGCGGCTCGATTCAGCCGCGGCTCGATGGGGTATCAAGGCGGGCGATGAGATCGAGAAGTCGCTGCACCTGCCCGTGTTGGTGCCTGAGGATCAGTGAGCCGCCGAGTTCCTCGAGTCGGCGTCGGGCGCTCGCCAGGCCTCCGTAACCGCTGCAGTCCATGAACGTCAGGCAGGCCATGTCGAAAATCACGAAGGGGACCCGACTGGCGCGCAACGACTGATCAACAAGATGCCGACCGGCAAGATCGAGTTCCCCGACGGCCTCTACCACCCACCATCCATCCTCCATCGACGACGTCAGAGCGAGGGGAGCACACGCATCCGGAGGAGGACTGCCGGAACTGCGGGATTCCTGGGTATGCACGACGTCCTTTCACGGGGCGACAGCGCTACCAGGGTCCGGAGGAACGCAACGACGATGCACCACGCGAAGCGGTGCAGCGTTCGAAACAGTACTGCGGGCCATCGGCCTCTGCCAACGCACGCCCAGGATTTAACGCCTGGTTCATGTGATCACCCGTCCGGTCCGGTGATCCCGGCCCGCGCTCCCTCGAAGGTGACGGAGCGCGGGCACTCCGGGCTACTCAGGCGGCTACGGCCAGGTCGGTCTTGGCGAACACGTCGGGTACCGGGTATTCGCCGAGCACGTAGTGCAGGACGGCGGCATGCTGTGCGTCGATGATCTGGATCGAGCCGGCCAACATGATGGCAGCCTTGTCGGTCAGGACGTTCTGCGCGCTCAGGTAGGTTGCTGCTGCGATCTCCTCGAGCATCAGCGCCAGTTTGGCGGCTCCCGCAACATCGGCGACCTTGGCGAACTCCGCGTCCACCGTCGGCTTGAGCGTGGCGTTCGGTTCGGTGACTGCGCTACCGCCGGCACCGGTGATCACCCCGTTCCAGGCGTCGAGTTGCTGCTGGTGCTGAGCCATGGCAACGGTCACGAATTCACCGACCGCCGCCGGCACCTCGCCAAGGGAACCCGCGCCGGCGGCGTCGAGCGCAGCCTTGAACGTGCCGACGGCAAGGACCTCGAGCCCGGCGGCGAGCATGGCGACCTTGACGTCGACGTTCGCTGAGGCAGCGTCGGTGGCCGCCGGTGATTCGGTCGGCGTGGCGGCGTCGGTGGCAGCCGGGGTCGAGGGGGTATCGGTTGCGGCTGATCCGGATGCCGACGTGCTCGTCGATGCACTGGTGCTGGAACTGCCGCACGCTGCGGCGACGAGGCCGGCGCCGAGCACGCTCACCCCGGCGAGGAGGTGGCGTCGAGTGAGGGGGATGCTGCTGAACTCGTTCACTTGACGGCTCCTTCTTCGGGTGGGCTGGCCATGGTCACGCCTTCGAAGGCGTCGGGGAATGCAACGCTGCCGGCGGCGGCGGGGAGTTTGGCGACGCCGGCGCCGAGCGGGATGGCGATCAGCTCGGGTGCGCCGCCCTCGATGAGGGCGCCGACCGCTCGCAATGTGGCGAGATGCTGGCACTCGACCCCCATCACGCTGGCCATCAACACCCGCGAGGTGACGTCGGTGTACCGGTTCAGGTCGGCGAGATACGTCTCGGTCGCCACTTGTTCGAGCGTCGCAGCCAACTTGACCACATCGATGGGTGCCTTCAGTGTGGGTTTGGCCGTCTCGACGACGGGGGCGTACTTGGGGTTCGGCACGGTTTGATCCGTTCCGCCGAGCACCTTGATCTGCGCCGAGAACGCCTGGCGGTGTTCGTCGTGCTGGCTCATCGTGGTCTGGGCGAACTTGACGATGACCGGGTTCCCATCGGCGATGAACGGAAGCGTCAGCGCCGCTGCGTACGTGGCGACGGCGAGCAGCTCGAGCGAAACCGCGGTCTGCAGTTGCATCACATCGATATCGCCATCGGCAGCGGCTGCGCTACGGGCAAACGCCGTACTGACGACACCGATGCCGAGAATCCCTCCCATCGAGAGGGCGAGCCGACGGATCAACGACTGGCGGGCGACATCGAATTCGGCGAGGTCGGCGGGGTGATGACCCAAACCCGCTCGCCGCCGATCGGCGATCGAGTCACTCAAGTCGGGCAGGTTCTGCTGGGCAGCGGCCATGGCGTCGAGGTGAAGATCTTGGGATTCCTCGATCAATCGCTCGAGTGTCGGGGCGTCGAGGCGCCCCCGGGGTCGGTGCAGTGTGGTCACGTCTGTCTCCTGGTCGTTCACGGAACTGGTGTGTGGTGTATGAGCATCCGACGAATCACCGAGGTCCAGGGTGGACTGCCGCCTGCCGAATCCCGTCGTACCCGTCGATCGGAGGTGTCATACACGGCGTAATCCAGAACGGCGTTGGTCCGGAGCGTCGGGAAGTTGCCGGGATGTTTTCGCTTGCCGTTCGTTCGCGTCTTGTTTCGTTGATCGTCTTCTCGGGTACTGGCGGACGATGGAGTCTCCTCCCTCGACGCTTGAGGTGCGTACGGCGCGCCCCGTACTGAGTCGGGTGGCCTTTCGTTCGGCGCAATGGACCGGCTCGGGGGCGACGGCCGCAGCCATCATGGTGTGGTCTGTTGCCTGGGCGCTCCTCGGTTGGTCGACAGGATTTCCCCGTTGGTGGGAACTCACCGTCACCATCAGTGTGCCGATGGTCGGCCTGTTGATGCTCGTCGTGGTGCAACACACCCAGAGCCATGCGAATCGGGCGACACAGCTCAAATTGGATGAGCTGCTGCGTGCGTCGACCAGAGCGACCAATCATCTCGTCACGATCGAGGACGCCAGCGGGCCCGACCTCGATCGGATTCAGGAAGAACTGCGATCCGGCGCGCCGCGTCGCCCGGGAGACAACTGACTTCAGGTTGAAGTCTGAGCGAGGGCGTTTGATCATGACCGAAGCACAGTCACGTGCCGATGACCCGGCACACCGCAATCGCCCCGATGCGCAGCATCGGCGGCGTCCCGCACAAGCCCGTCCCGCCGAGGTCGATGGCTCTGATGGCAACGCCACCGATGCCGACGTGGTTGGAGACGAGGGAGCGATCGCGGGACCGCAGAATGGACCGGATGAGCGGGAGAGACTTCGACGAGGAGCGGCACGGGCCACGGCCGCGCCGGACGGGGTTCGAGTACGCCGCCCGTCGATTCCGGTCGCCGCCGCCGGTATTCCGGCGATTGTCGAGACGATTCGCACCGGCGTTGCCCATATGGGTGTCCGAAAGACGCTGGCCAACTATCTGCAGGTCAACAAGAAGGATGGATTCGATTGCCAGAGCTGCGCTTGGCCGAGTCCCGACGGCAAACGAAGTGTCGCCGAGTTCTGTGAGAACGGCGCCAAGGCGGTCTCGTCGGAAGGTACTCGACAGCGCGCGGACCGGGCATTCTTCGCCCGGTACGGCGTCGACGAACTTGCCCGCCACTCCGATCAGTGGCTGAACGAGCAGGGCCGCATCATCGAACCGATGGTGCTCCGCGACGGTAGCTCCCACTACGAACCGATTGGCTGGAGTGATGCCTTCTCGCTCGTTGCGAAGGAACTTCACCGGCTGGAGTCACCGAACCAGGCGACGTTTTATACGTCGGGCCGCGCCAGCAACGAAGCCGCATTTCTCTATCAGCTGTTCGTTCGACAGTTCGGAACCAACAACCTGCCGGACTGCTCCAACATGTGTCACGAATCATCGGGAACAGCCATGGTCGACACCATCGGCGTGGGCAAGTCGACCATCGTGTTCGATGATTTTGAGCATGCCGACACCATCCTGATCATCGGCCAGAATCCGGGCACCAACCACCCTCGAATGCTCACCGCACTCGAGCACGCGAAGCGTCGGGGCGCCACGATCGTGTCGATCAATCCGATGCCCGAACTCGGCCTCATGCGGGTTCGCAATCCGAACCCACAGCAATCGAGAAGCCTGCTTCATTTCATTCCCGACCTCCTTGGACCCGGAACTCAACTGAGTGACATATACCTTCAAGTGCGCGTGAACGGCGACGTCGCCCTGCTCAAAGGCATCATGAAAGCCATGCTACCGATCGACTCGGAGCGTCCAGGTCAGGGCTTCGACGCCGCGTTCATCGAGAACTACACCAGGGGGTTTGCAGAATTTACGAGAGACCTGGAGGCGACAGGCTGGGACGACATCGTCGAGGCCAGCGGGATCCCCCGCCTCAAGATCGAAGCGGCGGCACAGGTGCTCGCCAATGCCGAAAGTCTCATCGCCTGCTGGGCCATGGGATTAACCCAACACAAGAACGGGGTGGGAAATGTCTCGTCCGTCATCAACCTGCTCCTACTCGGCGGCCATATCGGGCGACCCGGAGCCGGAGCATGCTGTGTGCGGGGACACTCCAATGTGCAGGGCGACCGCACGATGGGGATCTGGGAGCGGATGAACGACGGGTTTCTCGAAGCGCTGGGGAAGGAGTTCGCGTTCGATGCTCCGAGAAGCGATGGGCTCGACAGCGTCGATTCGATCAGGGCGATGCATTCCGGCGATGTGCAGGTGCTGATCGCCCTGGGCGGCAATCTCCTGTCCGCCGGTCCCGACACGGCCTACACCGCCGACGCCATCCAGCGCTGCCGTCTGTCGGTCCAAATTTCCACCAAACTGAATCGGAGTCACCTCGTCACAGGGAAGACGGCTCTGATCCTGCCCTGCCTGGGTCGCTCCGAACGCGACCATCAGGCGTCGGGTGATCAATTTGTCACCGTCGAGGACTCCCTCGGCGTGATCTCATCATCACGTGGGTCAAATCAACCCGCCGGGCCGCTCTTGATGAGTGAGCCGGCGATCATCGCCCAGATGGCGGCAGCCGTGCTCGGCGAAACAACGACCGTGGATTGGTCGGGTATGGGCGGCGACTACGGACGCATCCGCGACCGGATAGCACGCGTGATTCCGGGCTTCGAGGATTTCAACGAGCGTATTGAGCGCGACGTGTTCTACCTGCCGAATGCCGCCCGCCACCGCGACTTCCAGACGTCGAGCGGCAAGGCCAACTTCACCGTTCAGCCAATTCCGAAATCCGGGCTTGAACCGGGCCAACTGCTCCTGACCACCATTCGCAGCCACGATCAGTTCAACACGACCATTTACGGACTCCACGATCGGTATCGCGGTATCGCCGGTAGCCGCCGCGTCATCCTGCTCAACGCCCAGGACATCGAGGCGGCCGGGCTGACACCGGGTCAGTTGGTGGATGTCAGCAGTCACTTTCAAGGCCGGACACGCACGATGGAACACGTTCAGGTCGTCGACTACAGCATCGCGCCGCGTAGCGCCGCGATGTACTTCCCGGAGGCGAACGTACTGGTTCCCATCGACAGCGTCGCCGACGAGAGCAATACACCCACCTCCAAGTCGGTTCCTATCTCCCTCCGGGTCTCGCTGGGGGCTTGAGCCGCCGCATCACGAACGCTCGAAGACCGGCAACGCTCCGGCGGTCGAGGTTCGGCTCGGCACCGGGTAGCCGACGAGCCCCTCCAGGGAGTGGGCGATGCACAGGATGGCGTCGAGATCCACGCCCGTGGCGATCCCCAGATCGTCGAGCATCAGCACCAGGTCCTCGGTCGCCAGATTTCCTCCGGCCCCCGGGGCGAACGGCGACCCACCGAGACCGCCGGTCGACGTGTCGAACCGGGCGATGCCGTGGTCGATCGCCCAGAGTGCGTTGGCGAGCGCCGTGCCCCGGGTGTCGTGCAGGTGCAGCCCGAGATCGACGCGGGCACTGTTGGGCAGCGCGCTGAGCACATCGTCGATTCGTCGGGGCGTCGCGGTACCCGTCGTGTCGGCGAGGGTGATGCGCGCCTCGGGCAGCGCGTCGACGATGCCGGCGATGACGGAGATGACGGGTTCCCGATTGCGAACGTCGGCGAAGGGCGATCCGAAAGCACACGAGACAACCGCGTCGAGCACGGTGGGCTGCTGCCGGGTGAACACGGCGATGTCGGTCAGGACGGCGATCGCCTGTTCCGGTGTCCGACGAACGTTCTTGGCGCTATAGGCCGCCGACGCCGAGACGGTGACGGTGATGTGGCGCGCTCCGGCGGAGAGTGCGTCGATTGCGCCCCGCTCGTTGGGCACCAATGCCCACCAGGTCGTCGTCGTCCGCGGGAGCCGGGCGAACACCTCGTCCGCTCCGGCCATCGCCGGCACGGCGGCGGCCGAGACGAACGATGCCGCCTCGATGTCGGTCAACCCGGCTGCAGCGAGAGCGATCGCCAGATCGACGCGCCCGTCGACCGAAACCGGCTCGCCGGCCTGTAGACCGTCGCGGGGGGTGACGTCGCGGATCTTCACCGCCACGTCGGAGTCGCGCACCACTATGAGGCCTGGGCGTTCTTCTGAGCTCGATCGCGCACGTTCTGGTCGAAGAGCCGGGTCTCGTTGTCGACCTGGATGCGGAGGAACTCCTGAGCGTCGCAGGCCTGGGCGAAGATGTCGGCGAACGCCGTCAACGGCGCCCGCAGGAGTTCGAGCAGATCTCGCAGTGTTTGGGCATCCGGCCATTCCCGCTCCCAATCGAAATCGCTGCGATCCGATGGGCGGCTGTCCATGTGGGCCTTCAGGCGCGGGTGCCAGTAGGCGGTGACCGGTCGCAGGAGCTGGTTGAGCAGATGGCCGGTGAGCACGGCGAACGACAGCTCCCCCAACCGCTCGGCGGCGAGCGCCGGACCCCCACGCCGCAGGATCGATCGGGTCTCGCCGAAGATCGCATGCAGACTGCTCAGCGCCTCGGTCAGCAGGCCTTCACCCTCCCGCAGAGGTACGAGCGTGATCCTGGTGGCGAACTCGACACACATCTCCCAGGCCGCCTGGCGTTCCGCTCCGTTGGGCCGCCAGGTGCCGGCGACGACGGCACCGGTTACGTCGAATACCACGCGCACGTTGATCGGCGGTCCGAGATCGTTCATCGTTGTACCGTTCCCGTCAGCGTCGTCACATATACCGTCTGGGGCACGACGGCAGGATGTTCGGCGGTGGCGGGGGAGGCGACCTGGGTGATCACCACCGCCTTCGTTCTCGCTCGGAGGCCCGAAACGAGCTCGCCGACGGGTATGTGCTGCCAGCCCCCGCCGTAGTTGGTCGGCGCCACGGGGATCAGGGCGGCCGTCGTGGCATCGGGTGACAGGCAGTCCTCGACGAACGACTTGGGCGTGGCGTTGTGGCTGCCGTGGTGACCGACCTTGTAGAGGGCCGTGCCCTTGAGCAGGCCCACCGTTTCCGGGTTACTCAACATTGCGTCCCACGTTCCCCATTGGGCGTCGCCGGGGAAGAGCAGTTTGGTCTCGCCGACCTCGATGAGGAGCACGAGGCTGGTGCCGTTGATCGCACCGTCGAGGCGGTACACGAGTTCGAGCGGCTCCACCGTCGACGATTCGACCATCGCCTTCACCGTGTCGAACTCCTTGGCGGTGAACTTGTCGTACTCCGTTCGTTTCACCTCCCAGCGGGCGCTGAACGGCTCGGGCACGATGCCGGTCTGGATGCCGTCGCCGCCGGGGGTGTCGGCCCCGAGGGCGGTCGATGCCGGCATCAGGGCGCGATAGGACTTTCCGTCGGGCGGGTCGAGCCGCTTGATCGTGCGCGGATCGCGCGATGGACCGAGCACGTGCACCTTCACACCCCGCGGGAGGACGGACTCGTCATGGTCCCCGGTCAGCACATCGGGCTCGTAGCCCTCTCGAGGGAGGTAGCGGATCCGTTCGAGGGGAGTGCGGAAGCGCCCTTTCCCGTCGAGGCCCGTCAGCATGTCCATCGCCTTGGCGTTGGTGGTTGCGTTGTAGGCGATCTCGATCGCCTCGTCGGCCTGTTGCTTCGCCTCGTCGGTACCCGCAGCCGCGGCGAGGGAGCGAAGGGCATGGATCGTGTGGGTCGTCAGGGCGTTCTGATTGGCGGTGACCTGTCGGGCCAAGCGGTTGCGTGGATCCTCGACCCATGGCAGCCATACCTCGCGGACCGCGACCTGGCTCCACACGTCCCACTGGGCGAAGCCGCTGATGTGATCGCGATGGCGATGGGTGACGACGATGACGTCGATGTTGGGCCCGCGTCCGTCATCGTCGATGTCGTGGACCAGGGCGGCGAGGGCCTGGTCGAACTTGATGTCGCCCCGGCCCGGGGGCTTCGACCCGGCATGGCGCCCACAGTCGAACAGGATTCGTCTCGGGGGCGAGGACGACTCCGTGTCACGAAAGGTGACCAGGATGCAGTCGCCGAAGCCGACGTTGTACATCCGCACCTCGATGGTCATCTCGACCGCCGTCTTGGGGGTCTTGCCGAGTGCGTCCATCACGCTCATGTCGTGGCTCCCCGCTGGTCGTCAGTGGCGTGGACGAGGTTGAACCGCACCCGCATCTGGTTGGCCGGATCCGGCTCGCGGTAGGCCTGGCCGGGGTCGGCGCCGCGCAGTTCCTCGATCCGTCGTCGCTGGGAATCGAGGCGCAGCGCCGCCTCGGCCTGTACGCGGAGCGGGCGCTGATCGGTCTGGGATGCGTCGGCGATGGGTAACGGCTTGGGGATCAGATACCGCACCCGGCCCGAGCTGTCGGCGACGACGGTCGACCCGCCCCGGGGGGCGAATCCCTGGAAGACGGGGTCCTTGTCGGCGCGCTGCTGGAGGAAACGGACGACGACATCGATCGTCGGTCGTCCGTTTGCCCGCGAGCGGATCGTCTGGTGCATGCCGCCGAGGCGGATCTCGGTGGTCGGGTCGAGCAGCAGATCGGCGGCGTTGTCGCGGGCGAACCCGACGAGGGCCTGAGCCCATGATGTCCACGACGATCGGACGGCATCGACCGTGTCGTCGCGACGACCATCGCCGACCTCGTGGGCGCCGTCGCTGCCCTCGTACCCTTCCTGGTAGTAGTCGACGGCGTCAAAGCCTTCGGGATCGGTGGCGTCGAGTTCTCGGATCACGTCGATCAACAGTTCGTCACGCCGCGGGAGCACCAACGGACAGGCGGGCGGTCCCCAGGCCACGGCGTCGTCGCTCAACGACCCGACCCGGGTCGGGTAGATGCCGTATCGACGGAAGCCCTCGATCAGAGCGACGCGCACCGACTCATCCGACGGCGACAGGGCGATGTCGATCGTCACCAGGGAGCGCAAAAGGTCCTCGAATGTCACGTCGGTCGGTGGCAGATAGTCGAAGGCGCGCAGCAGCATCGTGAACATCTCACTCGCCAGTACAGAGGCCTCGTCGGCCAGTCGCCCCACAAGATCGGGTGCGATCGCCCCCTCGCGCAGGATGCCGGTTCCCTCCGAGGCGAGTCTCACCAGATCTGCTGTTCGCTGCTCGTACAACGACAAGTAGGCGTCGAACACGGCGCGGACGAGTACCGCGCCGCGTTGGTGCGGTTCCTCGGAGTTGCGATACGACGCCGGGTCGGGTGCGCCGATGCCCACATCCTCGGCCGAACGCAAGGCTGCTCCGCTGCCGGTGGAATAGCCGAACTGGCGGGCCAGGCCGAGGAGGATGTTGCCGCGCAGGTCGCCGCGCGCCTCGGCGAGGAACGGTTCGAGCACGTCGCGGAGTTTGAAGTGCTGGAAGATCGCTACCAGGTCGCTGAATCCCTCGTGGAAGGCGACCACGTCGGGGTTTGAGTCGATCATGAAGTCGGGGCGTAGGCGGTCGATGAGGGCATGGGTGGTCTCGTGGCAGATGATGTCGTGCGAGAGGCACGTGTAGACCATCTGGCCGGGCATGTTCGTGCCGACGTCGCCCTCGCCGGCCTGGAAGTAGCCGAACAGCAACGCCCCATGCTCGCTGCTGTAAAAGGCGTTGCGTTGGTACATCGCATGGGGGATGACGGTCAGCACCTTCTTGCGTCCGAGCATGACCCGCCGTCCGAGAGCGGTCTCGAAATCGGCCCACAGGTTCGAGATCACGGCGTACACCATCTGCTGGTGAAAGCGGGGGTCCCCTTCCGTCGGTGGCAGGCCATCGCGGATCAGCACGTCGCGGTGGTCGAGATCGATCGGTTCGTAGAGCCGCTTGTGGACGCCGTCGTAATCGATCACGTGCAAGCGCTTGCCCCGTGGACCGGGGAGCAGGTCGTCCTCGTAGGGGATGTAGACGGTGGCCCGCGGCGTGACCATCCGACCGCCGCCCTGGCGGATCCGCATCGGATCGAGGGCGAAGATCCGCAGCGGACGACGCGACGGACGGCGATACGGATAGCGGCGTCGCTTTTCGGCCTCGTTGCGACCGACGTCGGAATCCTCGACGGAATCCGACGCGGGCGCCCCTGACACTGCGACGCCTGACTCCGGGGCCCCGGGCTCCGGGGCCGGTGTCTCGCTCATGAGCACATCCGTCGGAACCGGTCACGATCGATCGGACGCAACGGGCAGGCATCTTCGAGGACGTGCAGATTGAGCATCGTCAGCACATATCCGTGTTCGACGAGTTCGCTGGTCAGGTCGAGACCGAGCGGTGCGAGTGTCGTGGCGACACTGCTGGTCCGTTTGACGATCGCGGTCCAGCCCGCCTCGGTGTACCCCTGGGCGTCGAGGAAGGCGATCGCGGCGTCGGCCCGGTCGGCGAGCGAATCGTGCCGACCTGTGGCCGCGCTGCAGAACATCCGCGCGATGCGGTATGGGCTGTCGGTGATCTGGGCGAAGATGCCGCCGAGGGTGCCTTCGTCGGGTGATTCGGGCCGCCGGAATTCGGCGTAGAGGGCCTGGCGTCGATCGGCCGTCGAAACGTCGTACTGCACTGCTTGCGAGCGCATCAGGCCGGCGATTTCGTGGGCGATGCGGGTGCGGCCGATCGGCTTCGGGTCGTTCCACCCGCCCGAGCCGTTCACGACGATGAGGAACGTGGCCCGATGGGGCTGCGCCTCGGCAAGTGCGGGCCACTGTTTGGCCCGACCCTCGAAGCCGTACTCCCACTGGTCGGCCATGTTGTCGTAGACACCGCCATCGCACAGCACGATCGAGGTGATCGATGCAGTGCGCACGCCCTCCCGGTTCTTGGGGGGTTGTACGCCGAGCGTCGTGAGATCGACGATCCGAGGATTGAACGCCCCCGGTACGCAGGCCGAGGCCTGGACGGCCGTTCCCAGCGGCACCGTGCTGGGCTCCGTCGAACCCCCGAAGCGGTAGCCGTAGACAGCCCGATTCGTGAAGTAGAACGGTTCGCCGGTCTGCAACTCGGTCGTGCAGATGACGTGATGGACCGCCGAGCCCCGGCGTTGCACGTCGGCCAACGTGAGACGGTGACCACCGAGCAACTCCCCGTCGACGGCGGCCTCCGTGCGCTCGGACCGCTGTCCGAACAACCGCCAGGCAATGCCGAGGGCGATGACGCACACCACGGCCGCGACCGCCATCACGACCCATCGATGCAGCGCCAGTGTGACGATGCCAACGATCAGAGCGGCCAGGCCGAGGATGGCCGAACCGGCGAGGGCCCGGATGAACCCCTTCGTCGCCGGGGCTCCCTTGAGCAGGACGCCCCGTTCGCTGACTGCTTTCAGGGCCGGGCTGAAGTGAGCTTCCAGCGCAGCGGCCGTCGCCGTGGAGAAGTCCGGTCCCGTCATCACGATCCCGTTGGCGATCGAGCCGCCGGAGACCGAGCTGATCGAGCTTGTCCGGCCGTGAAGACCGGCGTCGGCGACGGCCTGCAGTGCACCGAGACCGAAAGCCGTCGCCCGATGGCCGCCTCCCGAGAGTGCGATTGCGATGTGATCGGTTCTGCTCATCAGACCCCCTCGTGGTGCTTCCCCAAAGACATCGCTCGGCACCGGCCTGATACCGCCGACCCGCTCACCGTCGTCAACAGTCTGCCCGATCGGAAGCGATCGTCGCGACGGGGCGGCACCGGGCATTTCGACCCCGCCCACTTGCGTACTGTGCGTTGTGTCGACGCACACGTCGACGCCGTGAAAGCCCTACCGTTGCGATCGCTCCAACCCTCATCTCGTTTGCAAGGAGTCACCCATGACCGAGGACACGCTCGACATCTCGCCAGGCGACGATCCCGGAGGTGTGCCGTTCGACGATGACTTCGCCGCACCGGCACCGATCGGCGCGACGGGGGTCGCCCACGACACGGCGGCGAAACTGGCCCAGCGGGGCGTCGCCTTCCCGAAGACCACGCCGCTGGGGATGCAACGCCTTCGGGATCACGTGATCGGCCGATTCGGCGGCTCGAACCTGGGCATCCTCTGCCAGCCACCGCGCCCGGTGCGGGGCGGATCGATGCCGAGTCTGCACAACTGGGGAATGGCCTGGGACTGGCGATGGGGTGATCCGGGCCCGGGGCGGGAGGTGGCGGACCAGGTGATCGAGTTCTGCCTCGCCCACCACGAGGTGCTCGGCATTCAGGCCGTCCACGACTACGAGGCGTGCCGGTACTGGAAGAACTATGCCGGCTGGAAGAACGCCAAGAACGACCCGTCGACCGGTTTCGGTCAGCCGTGGAGCAAATGGATTCACGTCGAACGCACCTTCGACCATGCCCACCTCGACACGTCGATCGACGCGCTGCTGTCCGGGGCCGGCGCGTCCCCGTCGAATCCCAAGGTCTCGTCGGTGCCGTCGAGCACTCCGAGTTCGAGCGCGGATTCCACCCACTCGTTCTCGGGCACGCCGACGACGCCCGGTTCGAAACCAGCCGCCGGCTGGCTGCCGCGCGGCCCGTTGCGTCAGGGCTCGCAAGGACCAGATGTGGCTCGCATGCAGGACTTTCTCCGTTTTGCGAAGTACGCCGACTTCGCCCGGTCCGACGGCGAGTTCGGCCCGCGCACCGAGGCCGCCGTCCGCTCCGCCCAAACGGCGCTGGCGGCCGCGGCCCTGTACACCAAGAAGATCGACGGTGTCTGGGGGCCGCTGACCTCCGAGGCAGCCGAGGCCAGCGCCAAGTAGACGTCGGCCGCAGGGAGTGGTGGCGCGGGGCGCGGTCGGCGGAGGTTCATCCCCGGGGGGCGAGGCGGGCGATGCGATCGATGGAGCGCATGATCAGCTCGAGCGCGGCGGCCGGGTCGGAGGTGGTCAGCAGCTCGCGGTTCTCGCCGTCGGTCAGCCGATTGTCGAGGCGGGCGATGGAGCCGAAGGCCGACACCATCCCGGTGATGCCGGCGACCCCGGCCCGCGGTGCGTCTCCGTCGACGCGGTGGAAGTGATCGGCGAAGGTCTCGACCTCGCCGGCGTCGAGGGTGTTGAGCAGCGACCTGGCCAACAGCTCGCATGCCCCGCCGAAACCCCCGGCGATCAGCACCGGCTGGCGCCTGGTGAGCGAGATGTACGCCTCCTCGATCACTCCGGGGGCGAGCCGGGTGCCGGGCGTCCCCGGCTGCGGGTCACCTCCGATGCACACCCGTACGGTGGCGTCGACCGTCGACTTCTCGCGCATCGACGTCAGGTCGCGCATGATGCGGACCGTCGGCGACACCTCGGTCGGGTCGCCTGTCGGATCTCCACCACCCGATTCCCGCGGGACGCGGATCGCCCGGAGTGGCGCGTCCGGCGACTGGTCGGTGTCTCCCCATAGGTAGGCCGGGACATAGTTGAGCAGGTGGCGGGGCGCATTGGGGTTGTCGGCGTGACGGCGGGTCTCGATCTCGTGCAACTCCGCGGTGAAGTCGTAGCCGGGAGCGCCGCCGTAGATGACGGTGTGCCCGCCCTCGATCAACCGCACGCACAGGTCGTGGAACAGCCGGGCCAGCGGTCCGTTCGCCGGCTCGTCCTTCGTGGCCCGCGAGATGGAGATCACCACCCGCACGGCGGGCGGTTCGAACTTGGGGAACCGGCGGCCCCAGATGTAGTGCAGCTGCGGCGGGCCGGCCGGATCGGGCGGAGGGACGACACCGGTCTTCGTCACCGCGGTGAACCAGCCCGTGCCGACCGGATCGAGCCCGATGGCGTACACGGTCAGGTCGCCCTGTTGATCGATGCGGAGTCGAAGGAAGTGCTTGAATCGAGTGGACCGTGCGCCCGAGAACACCATCGTGTCGTTGGCCTTGATCCGCCGGTGGATGAACTTCGACCCGCCGAAGAAGACCCCGGCCGTCAGCACCCCACCGGCGACGGCCGAGAGCAGTGTCAACCACCAGGGTGGTGTCGCATCGACCCATCGTCGGGCCGCGGCCACGACGACGAACGTCAGGGCCAGCACGGCACCGAGGGCGGCGCCCATCGTCCGTCCGGCGGCCCGCAAACGCGACTCACGGCTGTTCGCCTTGACCGCGTAGCGCCCGGCGACCGCCAGCAGGGCGACGAAGACCCACACGGCCGGAGTCGCCACGGTCCACGCCGCCGCCCGTACCGGGGCCGAGCCTGTGACGGAAACCAGCTGGGAGACTGCTCCGCCCCGGACCGCGGCGAGGCCGGCGAACAACAGGTGCACGACGGCGGAACCCGCCACCCAACCCCAGTTGCGGGGGTCGGCCAGGTTGCCGACTCCCGCACCGAGCCGACTGCTGTCGGTACGGGTCGGCCACGCCGCACGCAGGCCGAACTCGGCCGTGCCCCGCTCGAGTGGGATCCGTTCGGAGAGCGTGTGGGTCGGTTGGAGGAAGGCGCCCCCGCCGCCGGCGGTGATGTGCACCTCGCCATCGGGGTCGGTCAGCTGCTGGTACACGGCGAAGAAGTGCGAATCGCCCGACAGCCACAGCGGCATGCCGGCGCGTTGGCGGGCGACGATCGGTTCGAGTTGGCTACGGATGTCGACGTATGCCTCGATGTGGTTCTGACGTAGCTGCCACATCGGCACCGGAGTACACACGATCACGCGGTCGCCCCGGCGCAGCGCGGTCGCCGCATCGGTGAAGTACGCGAGTTGGGCCGCGTCGATCGTGTCGTCCAACGCAGTGTCGATTCCCCACATCCACCAACCCTGGGGGAGCTGGATCGACCAGTATCGGCGGGATTGCGGCGTCTGCCAGCGACCGGCGAAGGTGCTGTTGCCGGTGAAGACCCGATCGAAGTGTTCAATCCCACCCAACCTGTCGTGATTACCGGGAATTGCCACGACCGTCGGCGGCTCGGCGGGCTCGGCTCCGGGCTCCCATGCAACGCAGTAGGGCAGTGCGGTCTGTTGCGCGTACCGCTCGGCCGTTGCCGACGGGTACACCTGGTCCCCACCCATCACCAGCAACTGGGCCCGGCGAAGCGATGTCGGCGGTGACGGGAACTCCTCGTTCGGGTCGTCAGGCAGATGGATGGCCCGACGGCCGATCTGCCAGGCGACGGCCATCGTCGGGTCGAACCCATCGCCGAGATCGCTGACGTAGTCGGCGACGAAGTCCTCTCCCTTGCCGGCGTGGAACGAGGCCGTGGGCATGAACGGACCCGTGACGGGTGTCGCCGGCGGATCGTGCCGTGCCCGTCGCCTCGCCGCCCCCAGCTTGATCATCTCGTGGATGTTCAGCCAGCGCACCATCGTCGCCCGGGGGTGGGCACCCTGCGGAGCGACGGCGGCAGGAACGGCTGTACGGTTCAGCACTCGCGACGCGGGCAGGGTGAGCACGTCGTCGGCGGCGATGCCGGCGATCCGCATCAGCAGGTACTGGAAGTCGCGCAGCGGTGCTTTGAGCGCCTTCAACTCGGCCCGGCATAGCGGAGCCAGTGCCCATTCGGCTTCGCACTCCATGACGCTCGTGCCCGGCCGGGCGGCGACGATCACGGCGACATGACTCTCGTACTCGGGTACCCAGCGGGTCATCACCGGCTGGATCACCTCGGTGACGACGCGGATGGCGATCGTCGACAGGCTCAGGTTGCCGAGGCTGCCCTTCGCCGTGGTCGAGCCGTGCTTTCGCAAGACGTCGGTCACCGCCGCCGTCACCGACTGGAAGCCGTCGATCGAGTCGCGGATGGTTCCCCGACCGGTGAGCATCGGTGCGACTGCCGACCCGGTTCCACAGACCACGAACAGCTCGTGGGCGGCCGCCCGCTCGGCGGGTGACGGCTCGAGGCAGCCTTGAATCTGGCCGATGGCGAAATGGATCAACTGCGGGGCGTCAAACATCGCCGCGGCCCGCAGCATTGCGAGGACGTGCACGTTCGCCAGGCATTCGGGGAACAGTACCCTGGGCTCGCCGAGGTCTCGTCGGTCCGGACGGCACACGACCCTGACGGTCACGTCGCGGTGCCACCGTCGAGCATGATGCGATGTCGAAGGAGGAGACCACCGTGGCCCAGCCGCCCATCGCCGTGACCGTCAGGGTCGTGTGGCGTCCCGACGACTTTCCCGAACCGGCGGGGTCGCCGGTATCGACGGAGTTGCCCGCACCGACGGTGCCACCGACCTTGCCACCGACCTTGCCGGTGCAGTTGTTCCAACTGCTGCAACCACATCAACAGGTGCTGACCAGCGAGCGCAGTGGAATGCCGGTGTTCCTGCATACCGCCGTCGCCGATGCGTCCGGCATCATGGCATTGCCCCCCGACGTGCCGACGCCGGCCGGGGAGCAGACGCTGGTCGTCGTGTTCGTCGGCGAGGCGATGCTGAACGATTCGGCGTGGATGAAGTGGGTTCGCGCACTGCGCCGTCGCATCGGCGACATCGTCGGCGCCGAGTTCCTGCCGATCGCGCTGACCGAACGTGCGCTGCTGTTCGGACACGATCTGGGTGAGTTCAACGCCGATCGTGCCTTCGACGACAGCTCCCCGATCGAACGCGACCGTGGCGTGCGGATCACCGTGCTCAGAACGCTGGCGCGGATGTTGAACGGCGGGCAGAAGATCCACTCGTTCGTCAGTCACGCCAAGACCGATGGATCGCGTGTCGGCAAGGTGCTCGCCGCAACGCTCGATCAGCTCAACGCCGAGGCGTGGATCGACGTCGAGCAGATCGAGGCCGGCAGGAACTTCCGTCAGGTCCTGGCGACGGCCCTCGATCGCGATTCGGTGTTCGTCGCCGTGGTCAGCGACGCCTATGCCACCCGCGAGTGGTGCAGGTGGGAGGCGCAGATCGCCAAGGAGCGGGGATTGGCGATGGTCGTGCTCGACATGGTCACCGAGGGTCAGCGGCGCAGTGTTCCCGCCCTCGGCAATGTCCCGGTGATCCGATTCAATGCGCCGATCGTCGACGACGACGCACCGCCCAGCGTGGAGGCGATCGTGGCGTGCCGACGAGTCATCGAAGCGGTGCTGCTCGAGCGCGTCAACTCGTTGTACTTCGCCCGCCGGGTCCAGAAACTCGGTGCCCAGTTCGCCGCGGCCGTCGATGAGTGGACGGTGTTCAGCCCGGCTCCGGATCTGATCTCGCTGGTGTGTCGCAGGGCCCAACTGGCGCTGTCGAACGTGGCGGTATACCCGGACCCACCGCTGCCGTCGTTCGAATCGGAGATGTTGCGCAGCGCCGTCGCGGGGGCACGGCTCGAGACTCCGCTGTCGTTGCTCCCGGAGTTGGCCGCCCGGTCGCTCGGTGGCGGCGGCGTCGCCCCGAGGCCGCTGCGGGTTGCCATCTCGATCTCCAAGCCACCGGCCGGCGAACTGCTGCGCGCCGCGATGAGCGATTACCATGTTGACGCACTGTTCCTGGCGGCGTGCCGTTTCCTGTTGGCGGCCGGACACACGCTGGCCTATGGCGGCGATCCGCTGAAGAACTTCACCGAAGCCCTGGGTGATATCGAACGGACGTATCGATTCACGACCGAGGACGACGAGGAACGTCGGCTGGTCAACTACGTCGCCGGCTACCTCCATCGTGCCGAGGCGTTCACCGGCGAGATGGCCGACGTGATGGAGATCGTCAAGGTGTCGCCGGCCCCGGTCGAGGCGGGCGGCGAAGCGCTGATCCCGCTGAACGACCTGACAGTGATGCGCCGCCGGATGACCGCCGAGACGGACGTTCGGATCATCGCCGCCGGTGATCTCACGCCCGGCAGTCCGGGTTCTCGTCGCGGACCCGGCGTGCTGGAGGAGTCCTACCTCGCGATGGAGGCCGGGCAGCCGTTGCTGGTCATCGGCGGGTTCGGCGGGGCCGGTCGATTGTTGGTCGACGCGTTGCTCGGCCGGTCCGATGCGAACGAGATCGACCGATTGCGCGGACATTTCGCCAGCAAGGCGACGCTGGCCGTGGCGGGTGAACCATTCGCCTTCGATGACATGCTCGGGGGTTTCTCACCGGCGAGCCGGCTGAACAACCGGCTGTCCGACGACGAGAACCTACGCTTGGCCGTCAGCACCGACCTCGACGAGATCGCCGCCCTGATCGTGTTGGCGACACATCGCATCGGGACGACCTGACCGAATGAACCCGGGGCGGGCAGGCGTCGCCCGGCAATCGGGCTGAGCGGTCGCCCGATGGCGGACGCCGGTCGAAACGGGCGTGCGTCCCGCACGTGCATTGCTGACGCCATACATTGCTGGCATGGCCAGTCTTGCGGTGAACAACGTCCGAGTGCCGGGTCACGGGGGGTTGACCAGCCTGACGATGCACGACGGACGATTCGCGGACGCGGGGGCAGCGTCCTCGGCGCACGGCGACGTGATCATCGATGGCGGCGGCCTGCTGGCGCTGCCGGGACTGGTCGACGGCCACGCGCATATCGACAAGACGTTGTGGGGGCTGCCGTGGCGATCGAACTCGGCGGGGCCGCGTTTGGCGGACCGAATCGCCAACGGGGTGACGGTTCGCGCCGGGCTACCACCCGTCGCCGACCGGGCGGCCACCCTCCTCGACGCCTACGTCGCCAACGGGACCTCGCTGATCCGCACCCATGTCGACGTCGATCCCGATGGTGGGCTATCGGCGGTGGAGGGCGTCGTCGAAGCGGCGAGACGATTTGCGGGCCGCATCGATGTGCAGATCGTCGCATTTCCGCAGTGCGGAATGGTCGTCGCCCCGGGCACTGCGGCGTTGCTCGACGCGGCGATCCGCGCCGGGGCAACGGTGGTCGGCGGCATCGATCCGGCGGGCATCGACAACGACCCGATCACCCATCTCGACACGATTTTCGCCATCGCCGATCGTCACGGATGCGGGGTGGACCTGCACCTCCACGACGCCGGCTCGCTGGGTCGGTGGGAGATGGGATTGATCATCGAACGAACCCGCGTCCTCGGAATGCAGGGCAGGGTGACGGTTTCGCACGCCTTCTGCCTGTGCGACGGCGACCCTCGCATTGATGCGTTGCTCGAGCAGCTCGCCGAATGCCGCATCGGATTGGCGACGGTCGCTCCGAACACCGTCGATCCGCTTCCGCTGGAGCGGATCGTCGAGTTGGGGATCGGCCTGTGTCTTGGCCAGGACGGCATCCGCGATCCGTGGTCGCCGTGGGGCGATGCCGACATGCTGGCTCGCGCCCGGCAGATGGCGTGGCGCTCCGACTATCGCCACGATCATGACATCGAACGCTGCCTCGAGATCGCCTCGACCCGTGGAGCAGCGGCCCTCGGCGTGGCCGATCACGGGCTCACCGTCGGGTGCCGCGCCGATCTGGTGTTGGTCGACGCAGCCAACCCGGCCGAAGCGGTGGTCAGCTGCCCGCCGCGGGCGCTGGTCGTCAAGGCCGGCGCCGTCGTCGGCGGCACATGGGCCAGTACCAACCACTGACCGTCGGGTGCGACCTTCGCAAGCCTGCAATCCGGGCAACGCACGACCCCGACTCCGCCGACCGGCACGGGGTCCGAGTACCGTCGATCCATGGCCGCCGTCGAACTCGACACCGTCGAACCGGGCGTTGTCCGGATCACGCTCAACCGACCGGAAAGCCTCAACTCGATCGACGGCTCGTTGATCGACGGCCTCTCCGCGGCCCTCGACGAGATCTCCCTCGGCGATGCGCGGGCGATCGTGCTCACCGGTGCGGGCCGGGGATTCTGCTCGGGCGCCGATCTGAGCGGCACGGGCGAGCCGTGGACGCCGGCGGCGCGCACGGCGATGAAGACCCAGTACGACGCCCAGGTGCGGCTCACCGATCTGATGACCCGCATGTACGAGTACCCGCTGCCGCTCATCGCCGCGGTCAATGGCGTCGCCGTCGGCGGAGGCCTGGCGTTCGCCTTGCACTGCGACATCCGCGTCGCGGCCGAGTCGGCCCGTTTCGGCTCGGCGTTCATCAAGGCCGGGCTCTCGTCGATGGACATGGGCACGAGCTACCTCCTGCCCCAGATCGTCGGAGCCGGCCGGGCGCGTGAACTGATGTTGACCGGACGGATCATCGACGCGGCGGAGTCGATGCGGATCGGGCTCGTTCACGAGGTCGTCCCCGACGCCGAGTTGATCGGAGCGTGTCTGCGGACGGCTCGCCTGCTGGCGGCGAACAACGAGTTCGGGGTATGGCAGACCAAGATCGGGCTCAACGCAGCACTCGACGCGCCGAGCCTGCGCCACGCCAAGGAGATCGAGAATCGCACGCAGATCCTCGCCACACAGACCGGCAACATGCGCGAGGCCGGTCGGGCGTTGAAGGAACGACGCCCGCCGGTGTGGGAGCGGATCTGAGTCTGCGAGATGAAAGGATCAGCCGATGCGTGGATTACAGGACAAGGTCATTGTCGTCGTGGCCGGCGGGAGCCGGTCTGATCGCCCGAGCCTCGGGGGCGCGACCTCGCGACGGCTGGCGGCCGAAGGGGCCAGGGTCGTGGTGGCCGATGTCGACCTCGATGCGGCCCGCGCGACCGTCGAACTGATCGCTGCGGACGGTGGCGAGGCGCATGCCATCCGCTGTGATGTCGCCGATGAGTCGTCGGTTCGAGAGCTGTTCGAAGCCGCCGTGACCACCTGCGGTCGCGTGGACGGGGTGCACTCGAATGCGATGGACATGTCGGCTGCGGCGATCGGTGTCGACAGCCAACACGACATCTGCACGCTGCCGCTCGAAGTCTGGCATCGATCGCTCGACGTCGGATTGACCGGGTTCTTCCTGGTCGTGCGCTATGCGATTCCCCGGCTGCTCGAGCAGGGCGGCGGTGGCATCGTCGGCACCGCGTCGGGTGCGGTGTTCGCCGGAGAGCCCGTCCGTGTCGCCTACGCCACGGCCAAGACCGGCATGACGGCGATCGTGCGCCATGTAGCCTCGCGCTAC
>JANMJD010000426.1:0-1789 GCA_031371195.1 Actinomycetes bacterium
CCATAGTCGCCATCGTGGTAGTCATGCCCGTCTGTAATCAGCACAAGATGCCTTGTAGATGCGGGAATTTTCCCGATAGCGCCTGATGCCTCCGTTACGTCGGCGATCGGCGGCGCCATGGCCATCTGCCTCTTCAGCTATCTCGGCGTCGAGACCGCAGCCGTCGCGGCCGCCAAGGTGCGCGAGCCCGAGCGGAACGTGGCCCGGTCGACGATCTACGGAACTCTGGCGAGCGCCATCGTGTACGTCCTGTCGCTGGTCGCCGTCTTCGGGATCCTGCCGGCAAGTGCACTGGCGCTGGACAAGAACCAGGCGTCGTACTCCGTGGCCGCCAACAGTGTCATCGGCGGCGGAAGCTGGGCCGGAGACCTGGTAGCGCTGGCCGTCATCGCCTCCGGGATCGGCGCTCTCAACGGCTGGACGATGATCTGTGCCGAGATGCCGCTCGCAGCAGCGAAGGATGGACTGTTCCCGACTCGGTTCGGGCGACTGTCGGATCGCGGCGTCCCGGCGTTCGGCATCATTTCCTCGACTTCCCTCGCGTCGGTCGCGGTGCTCATCAGCTATCTCGGCAGCAACGGCGCCACGGTATTCACGACGCTGGTGCTGATGACCGGGATCACGGCCGCCATCCCGTATGCGTTCTCGGCACTCGCGCGGATCACGTGGATCGTGCGTGAGGGAGCCACCGGCACGACCATCCGGCTCGTCCGCGACCTCGGCGTCGCAGTCGTGGCCTTCGTGTTGTCCTTGGCGTTCATCTACTACTCACGCAACTCCGGCGACTCGTGGTGGGTCGTCTGGGGACCGTTCCTGATGGCCGGCGGAGCCTTCGCGCTGGGAATCCCGGTCTACGCTGCCCAGCGACGTCGGCTGCTGGCTGGTGAGGCCACCGGGGCCGGTCGATGATCGCCTCCGAGGCCGACGCCGCTTCCTTCCACGTCGACTCCGAAGTGGGGCGCCTGCGACAGGTGATCGTGCACCGTCCAGGACTCGAACTGAGCCGCCTCACGCCGAGCAACGTCGATGACCTGTTGTTCGACGACATCATGTGGGCCGACCGCGCCCGCGAGGAGCACGACCTGTTCGCTCAGCAGCTGCGGGATCATGGCGTCCAGGTCCACCAGTTCGCCGACCTGTTGGTCGAGGCGCTCGACCAGCCAGGGGCCCGCCAGTTCCTCCAAGACCAGTTGACGACGGCCACCCGCTTCGGTCCGGCGCTGGACGGACCCCTGGACGCCCTCGTCGGAGCCACGCCGGCCGACATGCTGGCCGGCTACCTCATCGGCGGCGTCCTCAAACAGGAGGTGCAGTCCTTCGTCAACGCACCAAGCCTATTGATGGAGTACCTGGCCGACGACGACTTCCTGCTCATGCCGCTGCCGAACCACCTGTTCCAGCGCGACAACTCTGCCTGGATCTACGGGGGCTTGAGCATCAACCCGATGGCGAAGCCGGCCCGCAAGCGGGAAACCATCAACTCCCAGGTCGTCTACAACTTCCACCCGATGTTCACGACGCACCCTTTCGCCTTTCTCTACGGCAACGACGCCGAGCCGCATGAGCCATCGACGCTCGAGGGCGGGGACATCCACGTGCTCGGCAACGCGACCGTGATGATCGGCATGGGAGAACGATCGACACCGCAAGGTGTGGAGACATTCACGGCTGTTATGGATGAGATGGGAGACGAACGGTCTGCCAATTTCGGCGCAACCCTTGCAAATATGGATCCTGGTCAGATTGATAACGTCGCACAGATTGGCACTTTTGGAACAATGATGGCTCG
>JANMJD010000438.1:0-10409 GCA_031371195.1 Actinomycetes bacterium
CCCCGACCAGCCCCACCCGCCCCCCCGCCCGCCCCCACCCCGCCGCCCGTCGCCGGGCTGACCGACACCCGGCCGCCCGCCGCCACCCCGCCAGCCGTCGCCACCCGGCCGGCCGTGGCCGGGCTGACGTCACCCGCCCCGTCACGTGGACGGGAAGTGGTGCCAGAACGTTCACGACGTCCGCGTTTTCTGGCACCAGTTCGCGCTCGGGGCGAGATCGATGCCGAGGTCGCGGGCTCGTTGGGTGACGAGTTGTTCGATGACCCGTCGTGTCTGGCTCGGGCGGTCAGTGGCGTCCTGATAGCCGAAGTAGTGCACATCCCACCCGAGCATCGCGGCCCGGACGTCGCGCCGCTCGTCGGCCGCCTCTCGGTGCGCGCCCGTGTGGAACGCCCGGCTGTGGGCCTCGATGGCCAGTCGGACGGTCGGAAATGCCAAGTCGAACCGGGCGACCAGACGTCCCTGTCGATCGCGTAGCTCGTGCTGTGTCGCCGGCGGTGGCAAGTGAGGAGACCGTGAGCAGTGCTCGAGCAGTCGCTCGAACCACGAGTCGCGCACCCGCCCTCGCCGCCGACGTCGCCCGACCTCGGCAAGCACGAGTGCGGTGCCTCGCTGACCTGGGCGGTGGAGCCGCTGAGCAGTCTGTTCCAACCAGGTGAGGCTCAGGCCGCGTCGTTCGAAGTCGTCGAGTGCCCGCTCGATCACATCGTCGCCCACGACATGCGGCAGGTCGACGAGGGTGCGGGCGAGCGACGTGCACGGGACCCCACTGATCGAGACGACGTCCTGGGCCGGCACCGGCGTCGAGACCCGGTGGACGATGACGTCTGCGACTCGAACCCGTCGGCCTCGTCCCACGGTCACCTCGACCGGCGCCTCGTCGAACCCGTCGATCCGGTGCAGGTACGCAGCCGAGCGGAACGAGATGACGGTGCCCGGAGGCCCGGCGCGTGCGGCGATCAACAACCGTTGTGTGAACGTCTCCGCGGCGCCGTGGACGACGAGCGTTCCTCGACCGACTTCCCGCAGGACTCCGAGTTGCTTGAGCCGGCGGATGGAGCGCGGGTTCAGCTCCGATTCGGCAGCCTGGCGTCGGGTAAGGACGGCGTGGTGCGAGGCTGCGACATCACCAGCGCCGTCCATCCGGACAAGCGAGGGCACGCGCTCAGGCTATGAGTCATCGACTCGCTCGACCCGAAGTAGTGCCAGAAAATCCGGGCGTCGTGAACGATTTGGCACCACTTCGGCGCAATTCACACGTCCGGGAGTCTGGGAGGTCGGGATGCTTACAGCAGTTGGGCGCCGGTGACCAGAGCCTTCATCTCCCGTACCGCCTGCTGCCAGCCGACGAAGATGGCATGGGCGACGATCGCGTGGCCGATATTCAGCTCCTTGACCAGTGGCAACGCGGCCACCCGTTGGACGTTGTGGTAGTTGAGACCATGGCCGGCGTTGACGCGTAGGCCCAGCTCATGGGCGTGTTCCACGGCGATGGCGACCTTCTTGAGTTCGAGCGTGGCCTCGGTTTCGGATGTCGCATCGGCGTACTGGCCGGTATGGATCTCGACGGCATACGCCCCGAACGACTTGGCTGCCGAGATCTGCTCGAGATCGGGGCCGATGAACAGCGATACCCGGATGCCCGCGTCCTGCAGAGCGGTGACGGCGTCGCGGACCCGGTCCGCTCCGCCCACCACGTCGAGTCCGCCTTCGGTCGTGCGCTCCTCACGCCGTTCCGGGACCAGGCAGACGTCTTCGGGGCGGGTGCGCAGGGCGATGTCGATCATCTCGTCGGTGACGGCGTGCTCAAGGTTCATCCGGGTGGTCAACACCTCGCGCAGGATCTCGATGTCACGGTCCTGGATGTGCCGACGGTCCTCGCGTAGGTGAATGGTGATCGCATCGGCCCCGGCCGTCTCGGCGAGCAGGGCAGCCTGCACGACGCTGGGATACTTCGTTCCCCGCGCCTGTCGAATGGTCGCGATGTGGTCGATGTTCACGCCGAGCTGGATCACTCCACCAGCGTAGAACGCTCCCGTCGATCAGGGCGAGGAGGATTCGCCATACACCCGATGATTCACCCGCCGGCCCGGTGTCGCTCGGCGCCGGGCGATATGTCAGAAGACCGAGGGGCGGAGGAGTTCGGGGGCGACCGGGCATTCGGCGTCGGCGGCGTCGCCCGGGGCCTCGAGCAGCCCGCAGGGACCGATGATGTGGGAGAACAGGGCCAATGGTGCAATCTCCTCGTCGAGATCCCAGGGCAGGTCGGCGGCGGAAAGACGTTCGATCATCGTCGTCCACATCGCCATCGGTAAGCGCCGTCCCAGCCCCGCGACCAGCCACACCGGGATCTCGCTGCAGTAACCGACGGCCGCCACGGCCCGGCTGCCGGCCGGCGCGATCACTCCGTCGGCGCCGACCGCCGAGGCCTCGACCACGACGAGGTCGCACGATGCAGCCGCCGCACCGAGCCCGGCGGCCGGCACCTGTTCGACGTCGACATCGGCCCGCTGCAACCGGCGCACGAACCCGTCGGATTCCGCCCCGTCGATGGCCAGTACCCGCACGTCGCCACGTCGGACCAGTGCATCGGTGACCAGATCGGGCCAACCGACGACGCAGATCAGTGCTCCGTCGGGTAGATGTTCGATCAACGACTCCTCGGTGGCATCGTCGTCGATCTTCCCAGCGAGCATCGACGCCTCGCGCATCGGTTCGGCCGCCGTCAGCACCCGGGCACACAGCCACCACAATGGCCCTGACGTGGGGTTATGTTCAACGATCCGTCGACAGGCGGTGACGAGTCCGCTCGGATCGAGCCCCAGACCGCGCAGCGCAGCAGCTGTTTCACGGACCATCACCCGCTGGTCGGCCCCCGACGCACGTGCCACATATCGCAGGCGCTCGATCGGATGCATTCCGCCACGCTAGCGACGGCGCGCTACCGTCGCATCTCGTGGTAACGAATCCCGCGCCCGACACGGTGCTCACCCCTCTCGACGGCGATCCACGCCCGTTGGAGGAGTGGCTGACGACCTTTCACCTGGCCTCGGTGGTGCTCGATCCGTACACCAACGAGAGTTCGTGGGTGCTCGATACGGCGACCCGCATCCTGGCCGGATTCCGGGGCGCCGCCGTCCGGGTGAATCTGCTGCTCACCTGCGGCGCCGACGACGCGAAGGCGTATCTCGGCCCGCTGGCCGAGGAGTTCCTCGTCTTCTGCGATCCGGATCGGGCCGCCGTCAAGGCGTTCAGTGCGACCTCGCTGCCCGCATTCGTGTTCCTCCGCATCGACGGCACGGTCGCGGCGTCCGCCGAGGGATGGAATCCGCACACATGGCGGGCAGTGGCCGAGGAGATCGCCGCTACGACGGCGTGGACCAAGCCGACGATCCCGATGGCCGGCGACCCGGGCGCCTTCGCCGGTACCCCCGCCCTCGTCTGATTCGATTCGCCAGAACGGACCTGTGGGCGCCGACCGCGTCGCTCGCTGACAGACTAGGCCCGACCCAGACGTGGTCGGAACGAGGTTCCTCTGGTGCAAGCGATGACGAATCCACTGATCAGCGGGCGTATGTCGATCGGCGTCCAACTCCCCGAGGTGGAGTGGGAGGTGCCGTTTCCCGAGTTGCTCGCCATGGCCCGCCTCGCCGAGGCGGTGGGATTCGATTCGGTCTGGGTGGGCGACCATCTCATCTACGACCTTGCGGTCGGGCCCCGGGGTCCTTGGGAGGCGTGGACGACGCTGGCTGCCATCGCCGCCGTCACCGAGCATGTATTGATCGGCCCGCTCGTCGCCTCGGCGGGATTCCACCAACCGGCGATGCTGGCCAAGCAGGCCGCCACCGTCGACGCCATCTCGCAGGGACGGTTGATCGTCGGACTCGGCTCGGGATGGAACGAGCGCGAGTATCAGGCGTTCGGCTTTCCGTTCGACCGTCGGGTCAGCCGTTTCGAGGAGGCGTTCACGGTCATCCGCTCGTTGCTGTGCGAGGGCGAGTGCGATTTCCACGGCAGGTACTACGACATCGATCGGTGCGTGCTGCATCCGCGGCCTCATCGTCCCGGCGGCCCGCCGTTGATGGTCGGTTCGGTCCGTCCGAGAATGCTGTCGATCGCCCTGCCCCATGTGGATGCCTGGAACGTCTGGTGGAGCGATTTCGGAAACACTTCGTCGGGGTACGCCGTGGTCAAGTCGCATGTCGACGAGGCGATCGCCGCGGCCGGCCGTGACATCGGCTCCGTGGCTGCGACCTGTGCGGTCCATGTACGCCTGCGAGGGGGAATCGGCCGGCAGATGGGCAGCTACGACGGGCAACGTACCGAGCCGATCCAAGGGTCGCCGGCCGAGATCGCCGACAACCTCCGGGCGTTCGAGGCGGCCGGGGCGCAACACATCCAACTGGTCGTCGATCCGATCACCCGGGACTCGATCGAATCGCTCGCCGAAGTGCTCGTGCTCGCCCGGCGGTGACGCCGATGGCCGTCGGTGCCGCTGGTGCCGTCAGTGCTGTCAGTGCTGTCAGTGTCGTCTATGCCGTCAGTGCCGCTTGGTGGTGGCCAGGCCGGACAGTCGTCGCATCGCCCCGCGAGGGATGAATCGGGTGCCGCCGACGATGCCCTTGTAGGCCAGTCCGGGAATGGACGTGGCCCGCCCCCGGGCGCAGTCGGCGAGGCCGTCGCGGGCGACTCGTTCGGCCGTGAGCCAGGCAAACGACGGGTAACGGGCGGCGAACACCTCGCCGCTCGACACCGACTGGAACTCCGTGCGGGTCAGGCCGGGACAGAGGTTGGTGACCTTGACACCGGCCGGTCGTAGCTCCTCGTGCAGGGCCTCCGACAGGCTGGTGACATACGCCTTTGTCGCCGCATACACGGCCAGGCCCGGCCCGGGTTGGAAGCTGACCACCGAGCTGACATTGAGGATCCATCCCCGGCGCCGCTCGACCATCGCGGCACTGGAAACCCGGCTCAGGTGGGTGAGGGCCACGACGTTGAGGCCGATCTCGTCGGTGAGCCGTTCGACGTCGAGACTGTGGAACGCGCCCGATGAGCCGAACCCGGCGTTGTTGACCAGCAGGTCGACAGGTCGTTGCGGATCGTCGAGCCGAGCCCCGACGCGTTCGAGATCGGCGGGGTCGAGAAGATCGGCGGCCAACACCTCGACGTTCGCAACGCCGGCCGCGAGGGCCTCCAGGCGATCGGCGCGTCGGGCGACGACGATGGTGTGCACGCCGTCGGCCGCCAGCATGCGGGCCATCGCCTCGCCGATCCCCGACGAGGCCCCGGTCACCAATGCGCTACGAAACGGATACTTCGACATGCCGGGAACTGTACGGGTCGGTGGGGGTCGGACCGGCCCGCGCCGTTACGATCGGCAGGTGCCGTCGACTCGCGTGATCGCCGAAGCTCTGGCGGATTCGGTGGCGCGGCGAGGTGCCGGTCGCGTGTTCGGCATTCCGGGAGGCGGCTCCAATCTCGACGTGATCGGAGCATGTGCCGAGCGAGGTGTGCCGTTCGTCCTGGCGCATGCCGAGACCCCGGCTGCGATCATGGCCGCCACGTACGGCTTCGCCACCGGACGACCCGCCCTGGCCGTGGCGACTCGCGGGCCGGGTTGCGCGGCGAGTGTCAACGGCGCCGCGCAGGCCACGCTCGACCGATTTCCGCTGGTGCTGTGCACCGACGGGGTCAACGCAGCAGATACCCGAAGGGTTGCCCACCAGTACATCGACCAGATCGGGTTGATGGCGCCCGTCACCAAGTGGAGTGGGGTGCTCGGCTCGGGCGACCCCGCTCGAGTGGCCGAAGCGGCGCTCGATCTGGCGGCGACGGCGCCGGCCGGGGCGGTGCACCTGACCATCGACCCCACCACGTCGGAGAGCCGTTGCCCGGTGTCGACGATGGAGGTCGTGTCCGACGAGTACTCGCTCGATCGGGCGTCCCGAGCGGTCAACGCGGCTCGTCGGCCGGTGGCGATCATCGGCAACGCCGCCCATGGCTGGGGCGACGACATCCACAAGGCGCTGACCCACCTCGGTTGCCCGGTGCTGGCCACCTACCAGGGCGTCGGCATCTTTCACGAGGAGGCCCAGTTCGCCGGCTTGTACACCGGCGGTGTGATCGAACAACCGCTGCTCGACGCCGCCGATCTGATCGTTGCCATCGGCCTCGATCCGGTCGAGCCGATGCCGACGCCGTGGCGTACCTCGGCCCCGGTGGTGTCGCTGTCGCCGATGCCGCTCGATCATCGCTACTGGCCGGAGTCGATCGATCTCACCGGCCCGGTGGGCCCGATGTTGCGCCGTCTGACCCTCGGCGCCCGACCCAGCGGTTGGCCGGCCGACGAGGGCCGCCGCCGGCTTCAAGGCGCCCTGGAGATGATGCGTCCGCCCGAGCAGGGCACATTCGGTCCGGTCGATGTCGTCGACGCCGTGCAGGAATCGGCCCCGGCCGCAACGTTGGCGACGGTTGACGCCGGCGCCCACTTCCTGGCCGTGATGCCGTGGTGGCGGGCTCACGAGGCCAAGGGTCTGCTGATCTCGAATGGCCTGGCCACAATGGGTTTCTCCCTGCCTGCGGCGATCGGGCTGTCGCTCGCCCGGCCCGGACGCCCGGTTGTCTGCTTCACCGGCGACGGCGGCCTGTCGATGGTGCTCGGTGAGCTGGAGACACTCGCTCGGCTTGCCCTGCCGATCACCGTGGTCGTGTTCGACGACGCCACCTTGAGCCTGATCAAGATCAAGCAGCGTGACGACCAGGGCGGCGATGCCGCCGTGCGCTACTTCCCGACCGACATCGCCGGCGTCGCTCGGGCGATGGGGGTGGAGTCGGCGACGGTCGACTCGGCCGCCGAACTCCGCCGGGAGTTGAGCCGCGGCTGGGATCGGCCGCGGCTGATCCAGGCCCGCATCGACCCGTCGGGCTATCGGCACCTGATCACAGCTACCCGCGGCTGACGTTCGGTCGGGGATCGGGTGGCCGGCCCGTCGTAGTTTGGCGGAGGTGACCGCCGCCACGCTGCTACCGCTTCCTGCCGATGATGAACAGATTCGCCAGGCCCTGGCCCAGGCCGAGATGGCTGCGCTCCTCGCCGCAGTCGCCCACATCACCGGTGACCTGGGAATTCTGCGTCCCGAGCTTCGGCCCGACCCGATGAAGATGCGCGACCCGAACTGTGGCTACACGGCCGATCAGCTGGCGATCGCCGATGGTATGTGTCTTGGCGCGTTGATCAACTTCCGCGACGAGATGGGTGGCGTTCCGGCCCGACCCAGCGATGCCGATGTCCGCACGATCATGGAGTTCCTCGCCGGTGCCGAGTTGAGCGACCGCTACATCCCGCTGCTCGCCGAGGAGCTGTCGATCGACGGCGACGAGCTTCGTGCTCCCCACTGGAACAAGCGCGATCTGGCCGGCGGCCGCCCGTTCACTGTGGCGATCATCGGGGCCGGCATGTCGGGCATCGCCGCAGCCCACCGGCTCGATCAGGCCGGCGTCGACTTCGCCGTGTTCGACAAGAATGCGGACGTCGGCGGCACCTGGCTGGAGAACGACTATCCGGGCTGTCGGGTCGACATCCAGAACCACATGTACTCGTACTCGTTCGCCCAGCGCACCGACTGGCCGCGCTATTTCAGCCCGCGTAACGTGCTCGCCGACTACTTCCGCGACTGCGCCGAACGGTTCGGTCTGATGGACCGGATCAACCTCAAGACCGAGGTGCGCTCGGTCGTCTGGCACGAGGATGCCCAGGTGTGGCGGCTCGCTCTCGACGGCCCCGACGGGCCACGCGAGTTCGAGGCCAATGCGGTGATCTCGGCCGTCGGCCAGCTCAACCGACCCAAGTACCCCGACATTGCCGGTGCCGGACGCGGGCCGGGCGACTCCGGCGCGTTCGATGGAGCCGCGTTCCACACCGCCCGGTGGGACCACGCCGTCGATCTCACCGGCAAGCGGGTCGCCGTCATCGGGACCGGGGCGAGCGCTTGTCAGGTGATTCCCGCGATCGCTCCGCAGGTTGCCGAGTTGACCGTGTTCCAACGCACCGCCCCATGGCAGCTCCCGGCCCCGAACTACTCGTTGGATGTGGCCCCCGGCCTGCAGTGGCTGTTCGGCCACGTGCCGTTCTACGCCCAGTGGTATCGCTGCTTCCTGTTCTGGCGGGGTGCCGAGATGATGATGCCGCTGGCCGTCGTCGACCCCGACTACCCCCCGACCGAGGTGGCCGTGTCGGCCGTCAACGCCGAGATGCGCGAGCTGCTGGTGATGTGGCTGCAGGTGATGACGGCCAACGAACCGGGTCTGTTCGACAAGGTGCTGCCCGACTATCCACCGTTCTCCAAGCGGTTCGTCGTCGATGACGGTGCCCTTTTGATGACCTATCAGCAGCCGCATGTCAGGCTGGAGACCACGGGGATCGAGCGGATCGAGGCCGGGGGAGTGCGCACCACCGATGGCCTTCTCCACGAGGTCGACGTCATCGTGTACGGCACGGGTTTCACCGCCTCGGACTTCCTGATGCCGATGGAGGTCGTCGGCCGACGCGGCGAGTCGTTGCATGATCGCTGGAAGGGCGATGCACGGGCGTATCTCGGGGTGACGATTCCCGGGTTTCCCAACCTGTTCTGTTTGTACGGCCCGAATACCAACATCGTCGTCAACGGCTCGATCATCTACTACTCGGAATGCGAGGTGCACTACGCCGTCGAATGCATTCGATTGTTGCTCGAATCAGGGAGCGGGTCGCTCGACTGCCGGGTCGACGTCCATGACGCCTACAACGAACGGATCGACGCGGCGAATGCGCTGAGGACGTGGGGTTTTTCGAAGGTCCGCTCGTGGTACAAGAACTCCACGGGCCGCACCGCCCAGAATTGGCCCTTCAGCGTGCTCGAATTCTACGAACAGACTCGTCATCCCGACCCTGACGACTACGTGCTCACATCGTGAGTCGTCGTCCGACGCGATGGTTAGTGTTCGCTTCGATCCAATGACCTCTCCGACCATCACGCAGACGGTTCGCCCTGTGTCGGCCCGGCCTATTCTTGCGCTATGAGAATTCGGACCGGGCGACCTCCTCACAATTACGTGGCGAGGTTCGTGTTGGTTCGGATGCCGTTACGGGGCGCTCGCTGGCTCAATCGATTGTTGTCGATGGTTCTCCTGGTTGGTTCTGCGGCCCCCTTCTCGCCATCGCTGTCGTCGGCCACGGCCGACCCGCCTCGGCTACTGGCCTATTCCGGTAGCCAGATATCGATGCGCCGTACCACGGATGGCCGGTATGCCGTCTTCGGTGTATTCGACAGTGAGGACGTTGGGCGCACATGGACGATCAGCAGTCTGCGAGCAAGCGACGGCAAGGTGACACCGCTGTTCACCGGTGTGCCGTCGACGCTTGACATCGTGATCGCCGAGGACGGGGTTGCTACGCGGGTAATTTCGGCAACCGTTGCGGGCGTCTGGTCCGTCGACATCGACGGTGGTCCGGTGGTGGCACTCAGCCCACCGCTGCCCGTTGGAACCACGGTCTTCAGCCTCGAGGTGAGCGCGAACGGCCAGACAGTCGGCTTTGGCACCAGTGGAACGGACCTGGGCGACTATGAAACGTGGGCGGTGCCGGTCGCCGGGCCACCACCTACATCGCCGGTCGCCGGCCCTCAAACTCAGCCCCCCGTGTGGTGGGCCGGAGGTCGCCTATCGCCCGACGGCAAGTACGTGCTCGTCACGGGTTATGCCACCGGAACCGTCGACCTTACCAGAACTGAACTCTTCGTGGCCCCGGTCGGCGGCGCACCGGCGCGAATCGACGGCCCGATCGCCACGGCGGAGCGGATCAACTACGGTGATCATTTCGTCTACTGCAAGGCGACAGGACCAGGACTTGCAGGGGAACTCAGGCGCGGGACATATGGGTCGACGACCACCGTGCTGATCGACGCCAACCCGGTGAGTTGCGACATTATCGTCTCGGCCGATGATCCATTGGCAGATGTCGTGATCAGTGGGCGGGGAACCAATCACCTTCGAGTGGCATCGATCTCGGGCAACTTCGCTCCGTGGGACATCTCACCGCTGGATGTGTCGGCCCCGCCATACGGTGGAGATCTTCCGCTAGACGTCTCCTTGAACGTCAAGTTTTTCGACGGGAACCTTCGAATCCTCCGCATAACGAAGGCGCCCGGCCCTAGCCATTTCTACACCGATCCTTACTGGCAGAGCGTCGCACGCGCGTCTGCCGATGGTCGCTCGGAGTCGGTGCTCGTCACCATGTTCACCTCTGCGGCGATTCATCTCATCGTTGATGCCAACGGCTCCGCCCCTGGCGGTTCGTCGTTCGGGGCACAGGTGCCGTCGAGACTCTTGGACTCGCGCGCTCCTGGCTTGACGATCGATGGCCTGATGTCGGG
>JANMJD010000449.1:0-17696 GCA_031371195.1 Actinomycetes bacterium
GAGGGGACGGCCTACATGACGATGGGTGGCGGCTGCCACGGCTGCTCGATGAGCCGGATGACGATGCTCGAAGGCGTGCAGACCACCATCGTCGAGCAGGTCGAGGGCATCCACAAGGTTGCCGACATCACCGATCACTCCACCGGCGACAACCCGTTCTACTCGTAGTCCGCAGCTGGGCGCACCTCGGGATTCGCGCTGAAGCACGACGCCTGGAATCACGGGGCGTAGGGTCACCGCTGATGACCAACCCCCCTTCATCCCCCGAGCACCCGGTCTCCGCCGCGTCCGAGGCACCCTCGGCTCCGTCGATCGCCCACCTGTATCGGGTGGCCCAGGCATCGTGCGTCGAGCTGCTTCGGTCGCTCACACCGGCCGAGTTGGCGATGCCGATGCACGCGCTGCCGGGGTGGACGGTGCGCGACACAATCTCCCATGTGGCCGGAATCCCCGACGACGGGATCAACGGCAGGATGGCCGGTGCGCCGGGCGAGGAGTGGACTGCGGCCCAGGTCGAGCGGTGGCGTGACACCCCGGTCGAGGAGTTGCTCGATCAGTGGGACGCGCAGGCTCCGCTGTTCGCCGAGGCGATCCAGTCGATGGGCGAGGGCCGCCCGCCGATCGACTGCCATGCCCATGAGCAGGATATTCGCGGAGCGATCGGCCAACCCGGCAATCGGTCCCACGAGCTGATCACCTACACATCGACCGGAATGATCCTGGGTATGCGTCTCGACCGGCCGCTGCTCGTCGAACTGCAGGACGGCACCGTGCTGCGTGGCGGATCGGCCGAGGGTACGGCCGAGCCGCTGGTGCTGCGTGGCATGACCCGGTTCGAGATCTTCCGCTCCCGTCTCGGCCGCCGCAGTGCCGCACAGGTCGCCAACTACGACTGGAGCGACAACCCGGCCGACGCGCTCGCATCGTGGTTCATCTTCGGTCCAGCGGCCACCGCGGTCGTCGAGTAGCCGATCAATGCTTCCGAACGGATACACACCCGTCCGTATCCGTATCCGTATCCGTCGCCGGTAGCGACTGACGATCACCGAACGTTGTGGCGGTGGGAGGGATTGCACTGGTTGACGCACCGCCACCTCGTTGGCGGTATCGACCGTATCGACCGACACCGGCGACGCGCCGGAGCGGGATAGGGCTCGTCGCTCCGCGGCCCGGCGGCGGAACCCCGGAGCAGGCGAGGTTGAACCCGCAGCCCAAGGCAAATCGATCGGGTGACTCATAGGCGCTGATCTGCGGCCACTTCTGCCACACCCGGGCCAGGGTCTCCTGGGCGAGGTCCTCGGCCAGCGGTCGGCTGCCGGTGTGGATCGTCAACGTTCGAACCAGAACCGGGTGCATCCGCCGACAGAACGCGTCCAGCTCACCCGGTGGCCCGGCATATGGTGATGTCACGTCGTCACTCCACGCACACACCGGCCGCGAGGGGTTCACCGGCGTCGGATGGAATCCTGGCCGACGGATCGTCGGTTAGCGTGCCGGAGTGCTCGAATCCCCTCAGCAACTCGCCGATCCGACCGCGTCGGCTGGGCCGCGTCGCATCTATCTCGACGGCAATTCACTCGGCCCTCCCTCCCTCGACATGGCGGCCCGGATGGCTGCGTTCGTCACCGATGAGTGGCACGCCGATCTGATCGGGGGTTGGAACGGCCAGGGATGGTGGGATCTCCCCGTGGCCATCGGCGATCGCATCGGCGACTTGATCGGCGCTGGTCCCGGGCAGGTGATCGCCGCCGACACCACCACCGTGCTGCTGTACAAGGCGTTGGTTGCCGGGTTGTACCTGCGACCCGACCGCGATGCTCGACCGTGGATCGTCACCCACACCGGCAACTTTCCGACCGATCGCCACGTGCTCGACGGCGTCGCCCGTCAGTTCGGCGCCCAAGTCGAGGCCGTTGCCGCAGCAGATATGGCCGACGCGATCTGCGACGGTACGGCGATCGTGTACGCGACCCACGTCGACTTCCGTAGCGGTGCACGCCTCGATATCGGAGCGTTGACCGCAGCTGCCCACGCCAAGGGCGCCGTCGTGGTGTGGGACCTGTCCCATTCGGCCGGGGCGATGGACCTGCATCTCGATCGTGACGATGTCGATCTCGCGGTGGGCTGCTCGTACAAGTTCCTCAACGGTGGCCCGGGGGCTCCCGCGTTCCTCTATGCGGCCGAGCGTCACCACGATGATCTGGTCAATGCGGTCCCCGGATGGATCGGTGATGCCCAGCCGTTTGCGATGCTCGAGGAACATCGGCCGGCCCCGGGAATACGCAGGATGCTCAGCGGGACGCCGCCGGTGATCGGGCTACGCGCTCTCGACATCGCCCTCGACGGGTTCGACGATGTCGACATGGCCGACCTTCGCCGTCACAGCGTGGCGCTCACCGAGCGGTTCATCGAGTTGGCCGATCGAGACCTCGCTCCGCACGGATTCACGGTCGCCAGCCCCCGCGATGCCGACCGACGGGGCAGCCACGTGTCACTGGGCCATCGCGACGCCTATGCCATCGTCCAGGCGATGATCGCCGCCGGGGTCGTCGGAGACTTCCGCGAGCCGAACCTGTGCCGCTTCGGGTTCGCCCCGCTCCATCTCACCCTCAACGACGTCGACGAAGCCGTCGCCCGCCTCCTCGAGTTGATGGAGACCGGCGCCTGGCAAGACCCGAAATTCGCCGAGCGTCGGTCGGTCACGTGACATTCGCCGTCGGTGACGGCTTCGACGAGGGTCGATCGTCAGCAACGGACTCCGACGGCGGAGCGGGCGGGCACCACCGAGGTGGCCAGCAACGGCCAATCGGTGCTCTTCGTGGGAGGGGCGCCGTGCTGATGCCAGCCGTCTGCATGGCAAGCGGGCTCCTTCTTCAGATGGCCGTCATCTCGACGTGGACTCGTCACTACGTGAGCGAGGATCAAGCCCTGCTGTGGTCGGCTGCTCGTTCGTGGGGTGAGGGACATCCGCGGCAGCCGAACTTCTGGGGACAGACATACGGAACGACGATCGAGATCATTCCGGCAGAGGTTCTCCGGCGGTTTGGAGTCAGCCTGGCCGTTGCGCTGCCCGTCGGGGTCCTGGCCGTCAACTTCGCGGGCTGGACAGCGCTCGGGCTCGCCGCATGGAGGCGGTCCCAACGGACCCTTGCGCTCATCGCCTTTGGACTTCCAGCGCTGCTGTCCACGAGGTATGTGATCCTGACCGTGGCGTACAACACGGCGGCGGCACGCAGCCTGGCGATGATCGGCGGTGCGGTCGTCATCGGGTGCAACCGGTCGCGGTGGGCTCCGTACGTCGCAGTCTCCATGACGCTCTTGGCGACGCTGCTCGACAACTCCGTCGTTCTCATTGCGGTGCCGACGTGGATCTACGCCTCGTCCTTGATCATCGGCGAGGGGGCAAGGCTCCGTTCGAAGCGAACCTTGCTCGTCGCAGCTGCCGTGTTGCCATCGCTGGCATGGGTTGGCTTGACCTCATGGTGGTATCGGGTGCACCCGGAGGACGATCTTCATCCTGCGCCGGCGTTCGAGCCCTCGCTCGTTCGGCTCTGGGAAAATCTCAAGATATTGGGGCGGTACTTTGGAATGTTCAGTCCGCAGTATTCGCCGATCTCGATCGTTCCGCTGCTTGTTCTCGGTGTGCTGGTCGCGGTGGCGGCCTGGGCCAGGAACCGATTGCTCGGACTTTCGGCATTAGCCGTCGTCATGCTGACGGGCGTGATTCTGTCGGTGCCGCGTGCGAGCGACTGGCTGCCGACCGCGTACTACCCAGCCGCCCGGGTCTTGCTCCCGTTGCCCGGCGCGATATGGATGCTCTGCTTCTTCGCCTTCTCGGCCGGGCGAAACCGGGATGCCACCCTCTCTGTCAGAACGACTCCGCCCCGGGGACGTTCCACGTGGGTACAGCTCGTCGTTGTCGGGCTGTGCGTCACCGCCTGTGGAGTGAGACTCGTTCGATGGCGGGAGGATGTCGTTCCCATTCGTGACGAAGCCGTGGCCTATCCGAACTACCCATTGGCCGACGTGGCGCAGATCGAGCTGGAGTGTCGGTCGGTGCGAGACGTGCTCGCCGGCGTCGGTCCGATGTTCGTGGCCTTCGACCTGCGCACTCCCGCGTATGCCTGTGCGGGGCTTGTTGCCGACATGCGGACCGTCTATCCGGCGTACGAACGACGAAGCTGGCTGCTTCGAGAGTTCCTCGCCGCGGGCACGCGGGACTTCCTGCTCGTGACGACCAATCCGGTCGGTTGCCCTGCGGCAAACGCAACGTGCGACGACCTCACGGCGACGATGAAGGTCGTGCATGTTCGCCCGTCCTCGTCGGTGACGCAGACATGGCGGAACCTCGGGTTCGACATGCGGGCTCCGTTCTAGGACATGTCGGGTGGCAATGACGCCGTCAGCTCACCCAGGCGACAACTTCGGCCGCAACGTCGACGACACCGAACGCGTTGTACATCTGAACGGTGCCTCCCGACCCGACCGGGACGAGTACGAGATTCGAGCGGCGATCTCCTGCGCCCCAGTTCAAATTCGACGTCTCGGGCCGTGTGCCGCCTGGCCACACGGTCAGGTAGCTCCAGGCGTTGCCATCAATCACCGTGGAGTTGAGAAAGACCGCTCGAGCGGTCCCCGGCACGCCGCTCACGCCGCTTACCCTGATCGCTCGGGTTTCGCCTGCGCCCAGCGCACCGCCGCCGATGCCGCGTTGGGTGTCGATGACCTGCGATGCAGCGATCGGAGTCACTGTCCCGCCTGCGACGCCCGCCGAGGTGGTGTAGTAACCGACGACGTCGACGAGCAGGTGATGAGTCCCGCGTTCGTTGTATATCGACCAGTTTCCGTTGCTTCCGGGAGGAACCGTGGCCAGATTCGGACGCACTGCGCCGGGCGCAACGTTGAGTACAGACGTTTCCTGACGGGGAGTGCCCGAAGGCCAGACGGTGACGAAGGTCTGCGAATCAGGACCAATTCCGGTCACCGTGCCCACGACTGACGTCGCTCCCGCCGGTACCGCTGAACGCCCGGCCACCTTTGCGTCGCGAGTTGTGTTGGCGATGAACGGAGTTGCCGGGCCGCCGATTCCATTGCGGGTGTCGAGGAAACGCTCGGGGGGGAGAGCCACGAGCTTGCTACCTGTCTGACCCGGCTGACTCTCGTCGTACCAACCGAGCACATCGACCACGACGTGGGCGTCGCCGTACGACAGGCTGTCGAGGCGAAGCCGCCCACCGACCCCGACCTTGGCGATCACCAGATTGGGGCTGTCCTCTCCGGCCTGCCAATAGACCTGGGTACTCGACGGGTTGGTCCCGAACGATGACTGGTCGTCGAAGGCGTCGGTACGAGCCGGCTTGGGGAAGACCTTCAACGATCCGCCCGTCTGCCCGGCGGTGACGGTCACATTCAGGAGCACCGCACCCACGCCGAGGCGCGGTACGCCGGCGAGGCCTGCGACGACGAACTGGTGGTTGTCGAAGCTCTCCTGGCGTGTCGTCGGATCGGGATCCGAATTCCGACCGTCTCCAGGCTGTATCGCCCGGGCGATCCCGAGGCCCTTGCGGGTATCGACGATGCGGGTCGGCGACAAAGGGTGGAAGGCACCCGGAGAGTCGGCTATCGCTCCGGTGAACTTGCAGTTGTCGATCCCGAAGCACGGGACGTCGAGATCGATCTCCGTCGGTGCGTCGCCACTGACATCGACGAATCCGACCGCCTGAGCCTCCGTCGCCTTGTCCGTGACGAATGCGAGGTACTGACCGTTCCAGAGCGGCCCGGTCCGGATGATGTCGCCCCGGCTCTGACCCGAGGAGAACGCATCGATCGCGTAGCCCGTCGACGACAGGGGCTGGCCCGAAATCTGGAAGATGTCGAGGTGGACCCGGCCCTCGGTCACCGGGGTGCGGGCGAGCACCTTGGCGACGAAGTGGCCCGTGCCGGACTGGCCCGCCACCGGAAATCGCAGCTGGCCGATGTTCTGCGCCGACGGTGACGGTGAGATCCGTACGGCGATGGCGCCGTCTTCTGCAGCGGTGTCATACGGCTTCGTCGGTGAATGGGAGTACGCCTCCATTCGGATCTGATCTGCGGTGCACGCCGAGTTGATCCGAACGGGATTGGGCATGATCGGGTTGCGAGGATCGAGCGCCGTCGGGTACTCGAAGTACTGGGAGTACGCGGTCCCCGACGATCCGGACCGGCAGACCGCGTTCCAGCCGATGCCGAAGTTGCCGGCGGGTAGACCCCAGGAGATCGACATGGAGGTGGCCGCGTTGGCGGGCCGGGCGCCGACGACGGTCGATGCCATCAACAACAGGAGCGCTGCAGTGACGATTCGGGACTGGGGGAGACGCGCCAGACGCATGTGGTGTCATCCTTCGTCGCCCGCAAGGTTGTCGCCCTGAGGCTACCTGCCGGCCGGGCGGACCCACCCTGAGCGCTCAGTGACCACTCAGACGGTTGATCACCTCGTCGTGGAGGATGGCATTCGTGGCGATCGCCGAATCGGCCTCGTAGGTGCGGCGTCCGAGCCGGTCGGTGAACGTGCCACCGGCCTCCTCGACGATGATCTGGACGGCGGCGAGATCGTACGGCTGCAACCCGATGGCATCGACGGCGATGTCGACTGCGCCCTCGGCCACGAGCATGTGCTGCCAGAAGTCACCGAATCCCCGAGCCCGGTACGAGGCTTGTTGCAGGGCGACGAGATCACCGGTGAGTCCGAGGTCGTCCCACCCGGGGCTGAAGGTGACGCAGACCTGAGCGTCGGCGAGATCATCGATCGACGAGACCTGTAGTCGCTGCGTCGTCGCGTCCTCACGTCCCAGCGGTGCGCAGAACGCGCCCCGCCCGCGGGCCGCCCACCACCGTCGTGCCAGGGCGGGGGCCGAGACAACACCGACGACGACCTCGTCGGCGTACGTCAAGGCGATCAGCGTCGCCCACACCGGGATGCCCCGCACGAAGTTCGACGTACCGTCGACCGGGTCGACGATCCACTGCCACGCCGAGGCGGGGTCGCCCGTCCGGCCGTGCTCCTCCCCGAAGAGGCCGTGGTCGGGTCGGGCTTCGGCGATCCGTGTGGAGATCGCGGTCTCTGCGCCACGATCGGCCTCGGTCACCTCGCTGCGATCGGCCTTGCGGTCGACGGTGAAGGCGCGGGCCTGGTACCGGTGGTATGTCTCGGCATCGGCGAGGTCCGCCAACTCCAGCGCAAGCCTCAACTCGAGGTCGAGATCGGTCCCGGGCGGGAGTGACGGCGGCGGCCGAAGCGGGGCGGGACGAGTCATGCGGCGACCATTCTGCCGTGTCGGCAGGCGAGGGCGAGTGGAACCGATAGCAGGTCGGCCGACGACCGTCGTTGTCAGGCGGAGGGAACGGGTCGGTCGAGCAGGCGGCGCACTCCGTTGGCGATGCCGTCGGCATCGAGACCGTGGAAGGCAAGGATGCGATCGGCCTTGCCATGAGGCACGAAGCGGGTGGGCAGACCGAGCACCTCGATCATCGGGCGGGCTCCGGGCAGGTGAGCCAGGGCGTCCTCCATCGTCATCCCGATGCCACCGTCGCGAATGCCGTCCTCGACGGTGAGCACGTGGGTATGGCGGGCGGCATCGGTGAGCATTTCGGGGTCGATCGGCGCGCAGCACCGCACATCCCACACGGTGACCTCGTGGCCCTCGGATGCCAGCACGTCGGCAGCTTTCTCGGCGAAGTTGACCAGCTTGCCGATGGCCAGGATGCAGACGCGCTCGGTTCCACCCTCGGCCGCGGCGCGCAGCCTGCGGGCCGTGAGCCCGCTGCCCACCTCATGTTCCGACACCTGATGAGCCTGGCCACGGGCATAGCGGATGACGACCGGACCCTCGTCGGCCAACCCCACCGCATCGTGGAGCATCTGGTGCAGTTCCTGGGCCGACGACGGGGCGAGCACCCGCATACCGGGAACTTTGGACAGCAGCGCCATGTCGTACATGCCGTGGTGGCTGGCACCGTCGTCGCCGGTGATGCCGGCCCGGTCGAGACAGAAGATGACCGGCAGGCGATGGAGCGCGACGTCGTAGACGACCTGATCCCACGCACGCGACAGGAACGTCGAATAGATCGCCACGACCGGGCGCAGACCGCCCATGGCCATTCCGGCGGCACCGGTGACGGCGTGCTGCTCGGCGATGCCCACGTCGAAGAATCGCTCGGGGAACCGGGCCTGGAAGGGGAGCAGCCCGGTCGGCCCGGGCATCGCCGCGGTGATCGCCACGATCCGCGGATCCTGCTCGGCCTCCTTGATGATCGCGTCGGCGAACGCCTGGGTGTAGCCAGTGGGCACGGCCTTGGGCGGGCCGACAGCCGGGTCGAAAACCGGAGCATCGTGCAGGTGCTTCTCGTCGTCGTCCTCGGCGGGGGGATAGCCGCGGCCCTTCTGGGTGAGGGCGTGCACCACGATCGGACCCTCGGCCGAGAGTTCGATGGCGTTGCGCAGGGCGTGTTCGAGTTCCTCGATGTCGTGGCCATCGACCGGCCCGACGTACTTCACGCCGAGCGCCTCGAAAAACGACGGCGGCTGGAGGAACTCGCGCACGGCGGCCTTGAAGGCCTCCATTCCCCGCTCCGCCTGATGGCCAACGACCGGCAGGTCGCGCAGAAATCCTTCGATACGGCGTTGGCGGCGGACGTACACCGGGTTCATCCGGATGTTGGCGAAGCCGTGCGACAGCTTGTCGGCGATCCGATCGGCCGCCGGGGGCCTGCCGTCGGGCTTGTTGTCGGTGAGATTCGAGATCGTCGGGGCGTACGAACGGCCGTTGTCGTTGAGGATGATGATCACCCGCTGGCGGGAGTGACCGATGTTGTTCAGCGCCTCGTACGCCATGCCTCCGGTGAGCGAGCCATCGCCGATGACGGCGACGATGTGGCGGCGACCCGGGTCGGTGCCCCGATCACGGGCGACGGCCATACCGTAGGCGTACGACAGGATCGTCGAGGCGTGGCTGTTCTCGACGAAATCGTGCTTGCTCTCTTCGCGGCTCGGGTAGCCCGACAGCCCGCCGGCCTGGCGGAGCTGTTCGAAGTTGGTCGTGCGGCCGGTGACGATCTTGTGGACATAGGCCTGATGACCGGTGTCCCACAGGATGGCGTCGGTCGGCGAGTCGAACACCCGGTGCAGGGCAAGGGTCAGTTCGACAACGCCGAGATTGGAGCCCAAGTGGCCGGCGTTCTCGGCCACGGCCTGCACGATGAAGTCGCGGATCTCGCCCGAAAGGTCGTCGAGCTCCCGACGGGACAGTCCTCGCAGATCGGCGGGACGGCGAATCGACTCGAGCACCATCGGTTTCGAGGCTACCCGTGGGTAGGTCTTTGGGCTCAGTCGCGTAGCTCGGGTATGACCTAAATCTCACCTCGTTCCAACCTCTCGCCTGCGGAATCACGCGGCGTCGGCCATCGAGCGGCGCTCGGTGTGGTCGAGGGCGACGGAGCGCAAACCGGAGACCACACGGGTTCTCCGGTTACGCACGGAGCGCTCGCACATGTCGAAACTCTTGGCCAGCTCGGCCGTCGACGATCCGGCCGCCCACTCGGCGGCGAAACGCAGGTCCTCCGCCGGCACCCCGGCGCAGCGGGCGTCACGTAGCAGGGCGATCACGATCATCATCGGCTCCGACTCCTCGGCGCGAGCGGCCTCGGCAACGATCGGTCCATCGCACATCGGGATCTCGTCGGCGGAGCGCAGCCGGTGGTCACGAACGAAGGCGCGGTACTCGATATCGCGGATCAAGCCGGCGGCGACGTGGCACGGCCGACGCTCGATCGGATAGGTGCGGATGACGATCCAGGCGTGCGCAACGAGATCGTCGAACGCCGTCTGGCGGCTGGTGCCGTACTTGCGTGCCCGTCGGGTGGCAACGGCGACGAGCGATGGCAGCACCCGGTGGAGGACGACCCGGGTGGCCAACTCGTCGGCAGCCACACGGCGCATCACGGCAGCGAGGCGCTGATCGGCGGCATCGTCGCGAGGATTCCCGAACAGCCCGAGATGGGTGAGCAGGCCGTCGAGACCGCCCGGCACACCGTCGAAGCCGGGAATCATCCACTCGGCGATGCGGCGATGGGTAGCCGCCCGCCGGTTGAGCCGGGCCCACTCGGCCAGTAACGGAGATGCGAGCGGGGAATGAAAGGTGGACGGGGCGACGGGAAAGTCGATGAGTTGCATGCCACCCATCGTCCGGATACGACTCACCGGACGGCTCACAGCACGACTCACAGAACACCGTCGATTCGTCATGATTCTGTCAAGATCGCCTGGTGATCCCCATTTTTTGCCGGATCGCATGAGCTGACGCCCACATCAAGGTATGCGCCAACGTTCACTTCCCCCCGTGCAATTGATCGTCCGTCGCCCCGATCGATCCGAGTCGGTGGTCACGGTGACCGGGCTGACCGACGGTGACCGCGTCGGCGGTCTGGCTGCGGCCGCCGGGCTGCCGGCCGCCGATCGCATCATGATCGACGGCGTCGTCCTCAGCGCCCGCCAGCGGCTCGTGGCAGCCGGTGTGCGGCGAGGTTCGCACATCGAGGTGCATGACGATCGGTCGTCCCCGTTGACGCCGCTCGACGACCTCACGGTCGACTCCGTCATCGTCGGCCCCGCCTCGCCGGACCCCTCAGCTGGAGTAGTCGTCTCGGCTGGAGTAGTCGTCGCGGCTGGAGTAGTCGTCGAATGGTGCGCCGGGCCCGACAGCGGGCGACGCGTCGAACTGCCGATCGGTCGCCATCTGGTCGGCCGCAGCGCCGGACTGCCGTTGACGGCGCGCGATCGTCGGCTGGCGCCGCATCACGGGCTGCTCGTGGTGCAGCCCGACCCCGGCAATCGATCGTCGGCAGCTCTGGCGTCGGTGACGTATCAGGACCTCAACGGGCTGGCATCGGCCCTCGACGGTTGCCCGCTGGTCGGTCCGGTCGCGTTGTCCCACGGTCAATATCTGCGTATCGGTGCGAGCCTGCTACGACTCGTTCCCCGCTCGACTCGCCGGCGCCCGGTCGTGACGACGCGTCCGGTCGCCCACTGGGTCGAGTCGCTGATCCGCCCGCCGCGGCGTCTCCCGGCCGAGGAGACAACGGTCGTGGAGGTGCCCGACTGGAGCGGCGACATCGCCGGCGACAACGGTGGGCCCGGGGCGATGTCGCTGGTGACCGCAGCCTGCTCGTTGCTCGGCGGGTTGGTGATGATGTTGGTGTTCCGCCAGGCGCTGATGGCGATCATGGCCCTTGTCGGCGCGGTCACCGCGTCGATGACGTTCGTCGTGCAGACCGGGCGGGCCCGCCGAGCCGGGCGTCGCGTCCGCCGTGCCCGGGCGGAGCACCGGGCCACGCTCGATGCGGCGGTCGACGCCGCCCGCCGGGCCGAGGTGCTACGGGTCGGGGAGATCCGCGGGCTGCTCGACGCCGTTGCCGCGGCGAACGATGGGGTCGGACTGTGGGAGCGCCGCCTCCCCCACCGCGACGCGCTCGAGGTTGCCGTCGGCGTCGGGTCGCGCCCTTGGACGCCCACCCTGATCGGCCGCCACAGCGGGCGCACCGTCGAACTGCACGATGAATACGCCGGGCCGGCGGGCTTCGCGCCGATAGAGCGAGCGACGATCACGACGCAACTTCGTGTCGGAGAGGCACTTGGAGTGGTCGGGCCGACCGAGCTGCGCACATCGCTGGTCCGCAGCATGCTCGTGCAACTGGCCGCCAATCACGGTCCGGCCGACATCCAGACGATGGCGGTCACCGCCGCCGAGCACTCCGACGAGTGGGCGTGGGCGGCGTGGTTGCCCCAGAGTCTCGGCGATGAGGGTGGTGCGCTCTGCGGGCCCCCGGCGATGGCCGACGACTGGGCCGCAGCCCGGTTGGCGGGCTCCACCGCGGTCGGCACACCTGCTGCCGACCGGGTGGCGATCGTGATCATCGACGATCCCAAGATGCTCGCCAATCGCACCTCGCCACTACGGCGGCTGGTGAGCAGCGGTCACCAGCCGATTGTGTTGATCGTCCTTGCCGACGATCTGGGTGACCTGCCGTCGATGTGCACCGAGGCGATCGAGATTCACGACGATGCGATGGCCGTTCGCCACCGGTGGGCCGCAGTCCCGGGCAATTCCTCGCAGGCCGGCGGTGCGCCCGAGGAGCGGTTCCGCATCGCCAGGGCGACGGTCGCCCTGGCCACATCGACGGCGCGCCGCATCGCCCGGTTCGACGATCCCGAGCGGGTCGACCGGCTCGTCGCCCTGCCCTCCTCCGTCGACCTCGACGATCTGCTCGGGGACCGCTCCTCGACGCCGTCGGCCATTGCCGATGGATGGGCGGCGGCCGGGGCGGATCCGGCGCCCAAAGCGCTGATCGGCGTCGCCGCCGACGGCACGGTCGAACTCGATCTGCGCCGGGACGGTCCGCACGCCCTGGTCGGGGGCACTACCGGTGCGGGTAAGAGCGAGTTGCTCCGCACTCTCGTAGCGGCGTTGGCGGTGGCCAGTCCCCCCGACCTGTTGTCGTTCGTGCTGATCGACTACAAGGGCGGCGCGGCGTTCGACGCGTGCGCACGACTGCCCCACGTCGTCGGGATCGTGACTGACCTCGATGACCGCCTGGCATCGCGTGTCCTGGTGTCGCTCGACGCCGAATTGCGCCGGCGGGAGCATCTGCTGCGCGACGCCGGGGCCAGCGACCTGTCCGACTACCGGGCGCTCGCCAGGCGCGAGGTGATCCCCCGATTGGTCGTGGTCGTCGACGAGTTCGCCGCGATGGCGACCGAGTTGCCGGAGTTTCTCGGTTCGCTGGTATCGATCGCCCAGCGCGGGCGCAGCCTGGGTGTTCACATGGTGCTCGCCACGCAACGGCCGAACGGCGTGATCAACGACGACATCCGGGCCAATACCAACCTGCGGATCGCTCTGCGGGTGCAGGACCGGGCCGATGCCATGGATGTGGTTGGAGATCCGATCGCCGCTGGTCTGTCGCGTCACCGCCCCGGCAGCGCCGTCGTGCGCTTGGACGCCACCGAATTGACAGTGTTCCAGACCGCACGATGCACCGGCACCGGCACCGGCACCGGCGCCGATTCAGCCGGACCGGCCGTGGCAGAGGGGACGGCCCTCGACGGATTGGTCGAACGTATCGGTCAGGCCGCCATGCGCCGTGGAGCCGGGCTGCCCCGGCGACCGTGGCTCGCCCCACTTCCCATGGTCGTGACCGACATCGAGTTGCCGTGGGCAACCGGTGAGGCGGCCGGCTACGGCATCGTCGACGTGCCCGAGACCCAACGACGTGATCCATTGACCTGGAATCGGTCGGCCGGTCACCTGCTCGTCGCCGGCTCGGTCGGCTCGGGAACCACCACCGCGTTGACCAGCGTGGCGATGCGTCTGGCCCACGGGCATCGGCCGGCGACGCTGCATCTGTACGCCATCGACGCGGTCGGCGGCGGTCGGCTCGAAGTGCTCACCGGACTCCCGCACTGTGCCGGGGTGGTCGGCGCCGGGGTGGTCGGCGCCAGCGAGGTCGAGCGGCGGTCGCGGCTCCTGCGCCGGTTGTCGGACGAGGTCGCCCGTCGTCAGATGCCGACGACGCCGAGCCCGATCTCATCGCCCGACATCGTGATCGTGATCGACGGATTGGCCACCCTGCGCGATGCGCTCGACACGGCCGCCGGCCAGGGTGACGCCGAGCGGTTGGCGGCGATCCTGCAGGAGGGTCCGCGAGTCGGCATCGTCGTTGCCGCTTGCGTCGACCGCCCCGGTGACCTTCCCGCGGCGGTGAATGCCCGCGCCAGCGCCCGCTGGTTGTTCGGACTCACCGATCCGCTGGAGGCCGCGATCTGGGGAATCGCGGCGCGCTCGGCAGTCGGCCCCGGCCGTCCGGGGCGGTGCCTGCGCGTCGAGACGGGCCACGAGGCGCAGGTGGTGCGTGACCAGCGTCCCGACGCCGAGGTGGTCGCTCAGATCTCCCGGATGCATCACGGTGAGATCGGTGGGCCCGCACCGATTGGCTCGGTGCCGTCGCTGGTCGCCGTTGACGAACTCAGTGCCGACGGCGACGCCCATTACCCTGAAGTGGACATCGAGGGTTCGGTACGTCTGGCGATCGGGCTTGGCACGATGTCGTTGCGGACAATCTGCCTCGACCTGCATGACAGCGAGCATCTGCTGGTCGCCGGCCCGGCGCGGTCGGGCCGCTCCACCACGTTGGCGGCGCTCATCGAATCGTGGCGGCACGAGCGCCCCGGTGGCTGGGTCGGCACGGTTCGGCCTCGCCGTGGAGCGGTACTCGGTGCGTGCGGGCCCGATGTCGACGGCACACTCGCCGATGTCGTGGCGGCGGCCGCCGCCTACGGGCCAGGACCGCGCTTGATCGTCGTCGACGACGCCGAGCTGGTGGATGGCGACGGCGGGTTGCAAGGGCTGCTCGCCGATGCACCGGCCGAGCTGCATGTGGTCGCGGCGGGACGACCCGAGGCACTGCGGGCTCTCTATGGCCACTGGACGGCGGTCGTCAAGCGCGCTCGCAAAGGCGTGTTGCTCGGCGCGATCCACGATCTCGACGCAGACGTCCTGGGTGTGATGCTGCCGCGGCACCGCCCGGTCCACTCCACTGCCGGGCGCGGATACGTCGTGTTCGACGGTCAGGTCGAGGCGGTGCAGCTGGCCGTTCCAAGCGCTCGCCGCCTGGCGCATGTGGCGTAGCGCGGCTCCTGCACGAGGTCGAGCCGGCGTACGTGTGCCATTCAGAAAATGGCGATGAGCAGGAACAATCCCAAGAACGATCCAAGCACGACCATGCCGACGGTGATGACCACCAGGGTGGCCGGCGACAGAAGCATGGCCCGGACGGCGCCGGCCAACTGTCCGAAGGTGTCGCGATGCTGCCGGATCACCGAGCGGATGCCCATCGCCCCTTTGGCCAATCGGGCGACTCCGGCCCGGCCGTCGTCGGTGTCGTCGTCATCGTCGAGAAACGACCGCAGACCGGCACCAATCGTGGGATTGCGCAGCGCCGAGATGATCTCGGTCTCGAGTCCGGCGACGCCCTGGTGGACGGCGCGCGCCCGGCGGGCGAGCAACCAGGCGGCAGCCGCCGGAATGAGTGCGGCGCCCAGGACGACGATGGCCGGGCCGACGCCCCACGATGTGCTGTGGCGGAAGGCGGCCAACGCCGCCAGCCAGGTGACCACGCCCAACCCGGCGGTGGCGATCAGGGCCATACGCGCCCATCCCTCGAGCCGGCTGAACACCCGGGCGGTCATCCCGGAGATTCGAGCGGCGACGTCACTGTCGGTTCGTCGACCCGGACTGACCGTTGCGGGCTTCTTCTGCTCGGGACGTGATCGGTCGGTTGTCACCGGCGTCACCGTAGTTGGAGCCGTCATGGCTGTTGTTCGATGGCCGGCCGCACCGGGTCGGTAGCGTCGAGTCATGGCCCGCGCCCGCTCCGAAACGATGCTGGTCACCAGGGTGACGTCCGGGTCGCGCCGACGTCGGCCCGATGAGGTGATCGTCGAGGAGCCGATGGAGGTGCAGCTCGACGGCACGATCGTGTCGACGACGATGCGCACTCCCGGCCACGACTACGAACTCGCGGTCGGCTTCTGCTTCACCGAGGGTCTTCTCGGTGGCGCAGCCGTGACCGGCGTCCGCTACTGCGCGGCGGGCTCTGCCGTCGAGAGCGAATTCAACGTGGTCACGGTCGAGACCGGCGGCCGGGCCCCCGTGCCGACTCCTCGGCTCGGGACGACCTCGTCCAGTTGTGGTCTGTGCGGGTCGGCCAGTCTCGAGGTGCTGACCGCCCGCCTCCGTCCACTACCGGGCGGCCTGGTCAGGGCACCGATCGAGACCTTCAGCCATATCGCCGATCAGGCCGTCGCCGGCCAAGGTCTGTTCGAGGCCACGGGGGCCGTTCACGCCGCCGCCGCCTTCGACACGGAAGGGACGCCCTCGATCATTCGCGAGGACGTGGGTCGGCACAATGCGGTCGACAAGGTGGTCGGTCGGCTGCTGCTCGATGGTCGGCTACCCGCGCATCAGCTCGGTTTGTTCGTGTCGGGCCGGGCGAGCTTCGAGATCGTGCAGAAGGCCTGGGCCGCCGGCTTCGGCACCATCGTCGCCGTCAGCGCTCCGACGGCGTTGGCCGTTCGCACGGCGCGACAGGCCGGCATCATGCTCGCCGGCTTCATCCGTGGTGACGGGCTGAACATCTACGCACCCGAGCGGGTCTGAGCGCGCCAGCTGACCGGGCGGCTCCGCCGCGCCGACTCGTCATCGCAAAATTCGCCGGCTGATGCATCCGGCCGCGGCCTTGGCGTCGATAATGGGGTCATGGATCGCCATCGATCGCTCGTCGCAGGTGCCGTCCTTATGATCGGCCTGGCGGCGTGCGGGCAGGGCAAGACCAAGGTGGTTTCCGACGCCGCCGAGAAGACTTTCTTCCAGGTGCCTCGCTCGTGGACGAGTTTCCCGATTCCGACAGGGGTCGCCGACCGGTTGCCCTCGAAGTTCGGCGAGGACGTTACCCCGGTGTGGGATGTGGTGTTCGACTCCTCTCCCGATCCCGACGTGCAACGAGCCGGTGATCTCGACAAGCTCGATGTCTCGGCGCTCGATCATCCCGTCGGGCGAGCGGTCATCTATCAGGTGGCCGGAAGCTTTCTGCAACAGCTCTCCTTGTCGAGCGCCCGCGAGTCGGTCATCGGGGCCGATCCGTTGTTCATCGGTGACGACGTCAAGGACCTATGGGAGATCGTCGACTACCAGCCGGCGTCCTCGAATCGTCTCGAGGGCAGCCGGGTCGTCTTCAACTTCCGCCAGAGCGTCAACGAGCCATGGCAGACCTACGACGTGACCACATTGTTCGACCAATCGTCGAGCCGCATGTATGTCCTACGAGTCGCCTGCTCATCCAAGTGTTTCGAACTGAACAAGAACCGCATCTTCGACATCACCAAGTCATGGACGGTGAACCAATGAGCCTCCCTCCCCCTCCTCCGCCCGGTCCGCCAATGAGCGTTTCGGTCTCCACCCAGGTGCATGAACCGGACAAGGACGACCGCGAGCCCCGAACTCGTCCGAAGATGATGTTCTTCGACCGGGCCAAAGTCACGATTGTGCTGGCACTGTTCCTGCTTCTGATGGTGATGTACAAGCAGTCGCAGGTCCCCATCTACAGCTACGGCCGCGTTGTCCGCGACCAGCTGCGGGCGAAGTGGTGGATCGTCGGACTGGTGGTCATCGAATGGATTCGACAGGCTCATTATCTGATCTCCGAACGCAACGAGGGTTGGCACAAGTTCTGGCAGCACAAGGTCTTCGGCGGCTGGGATCGGCGAATGATCAAGCTCAACCCATGGCTTCGATTCCGTCTGTCCCGGGTGTTCCGGTGGTCGATTTGGCTGACCATTTTTGGATTCATCTTCGCTTGGAAGTGGGGTCTCTCGTGGGTACAGGCCATTGCCCAGGCGCCGGGACGCTTCTTCGACATCCTTTTCAAACCGATGACCGGCGGCATGCCTCTGGCGTTGTTCTTCGTGACCAGCGCGATCAGCATCGTGTTCTACATGCTGATCTTCTTCGGCATGTTCTTCATCGGGGGCATCGACACCTACAAGCCGGGCGAGATCAAGACCCGCTTCCGCGATGTGTGGGGCCAGGATCCGGTGCTGACACGAGTTC
>JANMJD010000474.1:0-4504 GCA_031371195.1 Actinomycetes bacterium
ATCTTCCAGGTAACAAGGTCGTCGGTCGAATTGCCGAGGTGCGCGGCCTCTCCGAAGGTCAGGCGGCGGTGTCGCCGGCCACCTTTCCTGATCTGCGCACGACCGATGACTATCGCGAGGTCGCAGTAATGGTGCGCGAAACCTCGGGGGGCATCCCGATCGGCGCGAAGTTGTCGGCGCAGCGGATTGAGGCCGACCTCGACGCCGCGCTTGCCATCGGTGTCGACTACGTGATCCTTGATGGGCGCGGCGGCGGCACGGGCGCGGCGCCCGCCCTGTTCCGCGACCACATCTCGGTGCCCACGATTCCGGCGTTGGCCCGCGCTCGGCGACATCTCGACCGATCGGAATCGACCGTGACGTTGGTGATCACTGGTGGTCTGCGAACGCATACCGACTTCGTCAAGGCGCTCGCTCTTGGGGCCGACGCGGTGGCGATCTCGAACGCGGCTCTCCAGGCGATTGGTTGCATCGGGATGCGTGCCTGTAACAGCGACAATTGCCCGGTCGGAATCGCCACGCAGAAACCCGGTCTCCGCAGCCGGTTGGTGGTCGACGAATCTGCTCGCCGTCTCACCCGTTTTCTCGACGCCACGGTGGCGCTGATGACCGTGCTCGCCCGAGCTTGCGGTCATCGACATGTGTCGGAGATGTGCCTCGACGATCTCACGACCTTCGACCGCGAGATGCATCACCTCGCCGGCATTCCCTATGGAGGCCTCCTGCCATGAGCGGCGACGAGACTCCCCTGCGCACGTCCTGGCACCGGATACTGGGACCCGATGAGCTGCCCGACGGGCGGGTCACCACCGTCACGGTGGGTCGCCGGTCACTCGCGGTCACCCACTACCAGGGACAGTACGGCTGTCTCGTCAACGCCTGTCCGCATCAGGGGGGTCCGCTGGGGGAAGGCTCGATCGAGGACGGCTGGTTGCGGTGCCCATGGCATGGATACGACTACTCGCCGCTCACCGGCCAACCCCCGGCCGGGTTCTCTGACGCGCCGGCCTGTTTCACGGTGGAGTCGCGTGACGACGGCGTGTACGTCGCGCTCCCCCCGGAGCCCGAACCATCGCTGACGATCGCCGACGTGCTGGTCGAGACACTGACAAACTGGGGTCTCACCCATGTGTTCGGCATGGTGGGGCATTCAAATCTCGGGTTCGCCGACGCCATGCGCAAGGCCGCCGAGCGCGGTGAACTGACCTTCATCGGAATCCGCCATGAGGGTGCCGCCTCGTTCGCCGCGTCCGCGTACGGCAAGCTCACGGGTCGCCCCGCAGCATGCTTCGGCATCGCTGGACCGGGCTCGACCAACCTGCTCACCGGCCTGTACGACGCCCGCGAAGATCGTTCGCCCGTGCTGGCCATCTCGGGCCAGGTGCCGTCGAAGGTGCGCGGCCGAGGAGCGTTCCAAGACACCGACCTCGAAGCCGCCTTCGCCGACGTCACACTCTTCAGCGAGACCGTCGCCCTCGGCTCCGACCACGCCGAGCTTGCCGGTCTGGCGATGAAGCACGCGATCGTCGGCCGCGGCGTCGCCCACCTGATCCTCCCCGACGAAGTGCAACACCACCCGCTGCCCGCCGGTACGCCTGCCGGCACACCCGTTGGTCGCCTTGCTTCACGAGCCACAGCCCCGCCGGCCGACGAACTCGACCGGGCGATCCGGATGATGCGATCGGCTCGCCGCCCGATGGTCGTGGTAGGTGCGGGTTGCCGGGGCCAGATGGCCGAGATCATGCAACTTGCCGAACGACTCGGCGCGCCGGTGGGTACGACGTTCAAGGCCAAGGGCCTGGTGAGTGACCATCACCCGTTGGGGTGCGGGGTGCTGGGTCGATCGGGTACCCCCGTGGCTAGTTGGTTCATGAACGAGTGCGACCTGTTGGTGGTGTTCGGGGCCAGCTTCTCGAACCACACCGGTATCGCGTCGTACAAGTCGACGATCCAAGTCGATGACGATCCGATGTCACTGGGCCGGTTCCACGGCGTCGAGGTCGGCCTGCTCGGCGCCGTCGATGTGACCGCCCGGGCGATGATCGCCGCACTCGGCGAGGTTTCCGGACTCGATCAACGCTCGGAAGTCGCTGAGCGCTGGGCCATCTGGCGAACCGAAAAGGCCAGGCGCGCCACGGACGACGCGGCCCATGGCATCGGAGCGGCTGCGGTGATGGCGAGCCTCACCCGGCTGATCGATCACGACGCCGTGATCGCCGTCGATGTCGGCAACAACACCTATTCGTTCGGCCGCTACTTCGAAGCGTCGGGCCGTCAGGACCTGGTCATGTCGGGTTACCTCGGTTCGATCGGCTTCGCGCTCCCGGCCGCGATAGGGGCCTGGGCCGCCGTCGGCGAGGCGCGCCAGATCGTGTCGATCAGCGGGGATGGCGGGCTGGGTCAGTACGCGATGGAGCTGACCACCGCCGTGAAGTACGGAATGAACATCACCCATATCGTCCTCGACAACAGCGAGTTGGGCAAGATCTCCAAAGAACAACGCGCCGCGCACTGGGACGTATGGCAAACATCGCTCCACAACCCCGACTTCGCCGCCTTTGCTGAACTTTGCGGCGCCCGAGGCATCTGCGTCACCGACCCCGCCGAACTCGACTCAGCGATCGCAACCGCCCTCGCCCACCCCGGCGCAGCACTCGTCGACATCGTCACCAACCCACTCCTCGTGTGACGTCGCCGCGCCGTCGGTGACGCGGCGCGGGCGTTCATGCCTCAATCCTGGCTGAGGACCCGCACACAGCGTCTCCGACAGTCCCCCTCCCTCGCCGATGATCGAGATGTTCACGGTGTCGTCCCCTCATTCTTCGACCGGTTCCGTCCCGATCGATGACGACTATACCAATGATATACCACTGGTCAACTGTCGGCCGCCGATGGTGGTATCGTCGGAGCGAACCAAGCCATCCGAGACAGGAGAGGTCGACACATGTCCGAGTCCAGCGAGTACTCGCCCAGCCCATGGGAGTGGGTCAGGGATCAGGTCGAGGAGTACGAGGCGTCAGGCGGCACGCGCGCCAACACGCTGCGCGACACGGGCCTGCCGATCATCGTGGTCACGACGAGAGGCGCCCGCTCGGGTGTGATCCGCAAGACGCCGCTGATGCGGGTCGAGCACGAGGGCGAGTACGCGCTCGTGGCGTCGATGGGCGGTGCCCCGAAGCACCCGGTGTGGTACTTCAACCTGTTGGCTCACCCCGACGACGTGTGGGTGCAGGACGGGCCGTCGCCGTTCGCCGTGTCGATCCGCGAGGTAACCGGCGACGACAAGGCGCTGTGGTGGCAGCGTTCAGTAGCGGCGTACCCGCCCTATGCCGAGTACCAGGCCAAGACCGAGCGTCAGATCCCTGTGTTCATCGCCTCACGGCGCTGACTGCTCAACGGGCGGCGTGGCCGTCGATCACCGATCGAATCGAGCCGTCGAAGTACGCATCCGACGCCGCCGGCGCGACACCCATCCCGACGAGCTCGAGCGACACCACCCCGTGGCACATCGCCCACACCCGCCGGGCCACGACGTCGGCATCGTCGCGCACGATGCCCGCGTCGACGGAGCGCTGCACGACTGCAGCGAGCACGCCGAACGTCTCGGTCCCGACGCAGTGCCCCTCGGCGGTGGGCAGGGCTGCTCGCCCCGTACGCTGGAACATCGCGGCGTAGAACGCCGGGTTCTCCAGTGCGAAGCGTCGGTAAGCGCGGGCCACCGCGATCACCCCCTTGGCCGGCTCCTTGGACCGCTTCGCCGCGCGCTCCATCGCAGCCTTCAGCCGGGTGAAGCCTTCCACGATGACCGCCTGTCCGACGCCGTCCTTGTCGCCGAAGCGGGCATAGAGGGTCATGGTGGTGGTGCCCGCTTCGGCAGCGATCCGCCTGGTGGTGAGGGCCTCGGGACCCTCGGTGGCCAACAACCGGCAGGCCACCTCGAGCATCGCCGCGCCGACGTCGTCGGGCCTGCGCTTGCTCGTCGGGCCGCGTGATGCCATCGACGCCATGCTAGCGATAAGGACCCGCCGGCATGCCTGGATCGGCGAGCGTTCGCCAGATATTTGATCAGCGATATATCATCGTACGAGTAGGACGGTGCTCGTCGCCGTCCTACTCGACCTCGAGGTTGAATCGCACGTCGACGAGGCCCGTGCGCAACGCGGTGGCGACGAAGACCGGCTCGAACAGATCCTGCGAGGTAAGGATCGGTCGTTCCGGGCTGATCGAACCGACCGGCAGGGTGCCGCTGAACCCTTGGGATGGGCATGCGCCCGTACTCCTCACCGCCGGGACGGCTGGTGTAGACGATCTGCGAGGTCCAACCGTCGGGCAGGTTGAGCGCCACCATCGCTGCGTGCGCCTCGGTGCCCCATGTGGCGACCCGGGCCTCGACGTCCGCGTTGGACGCCAGCCGCAACACGCTGATCTACCTCGGGAACCCCGCCGATGCCGCGCAGGTCGAGGTGATCGAGCAGGAGCGCGCGCATCCAGTCGACGTGACGGG
>JANMJD010000509.1:0-8802 GCA_031371195.1 Actinomycetes bacterium
CGTGCCGTGGGCGGGACGTCGAGTGGCGCGAGCATCGTCCCACCGGGATTTGCGTTGTAGGCGCCACCCGAAGGCTCATCGATTTGCAGGGAGCTGAACGGGGCCGTGCTCATCGGGATGAAATCGAACTTCGTGCATGTACCGATGGTCGCCCCGACGAGCGGCGCCGGAACCGCCATCGGCCGGGCGGTCGCGGCCCCGGGAGCCAGGCCGCCTATGCCGTCGGGGGGCATCGGTTCATTGGGGACGGCCGCGTCCGCCCGACCCGGCGCGGCGACAGCCAATGCGGCCGCCGCACCGGCGCCCGCGCCGAACAAGTGACGACGAGTGATACCGAGGCGGCCTTCACGGTTGGACATCTGATCCTCCTGCGTTCGAATCGAATCGAATACTACAGAAAGTATTGGCTAACGCGCTCGGAGCGTGCGTGTTTGACTGATCGGTGGATCAATCAGAGGAAGTAGCCGACGATGTCGATCACAAAATGGGTCTTGGTGGTGCCCGTCCCGTCGCAGTACACCGATACCTCGCGGTTGGCGTTGAGGCCGACGATCAGACCGTTGGCGATGGTCGCCTGTGCCTTGTCCCAGTTGATCGACGAGACGCCACTGTTCGGGTCGCCGCCGGGAACGATCGCCAGATAGCCGTAGCCGGACTCGGTATCGGTCGCCGTCAGGTTGTAGGCGATGGCCCGGGCGCCGGCGGGGACGACCCCGTTGGCGGTGTTGTACTCGGTAGCGACGCTGACCAGCCGCGGCGTGCCCTTGACGATCTTGCCTGCGGTCCCGAATCGGCTGTCGTAGACCCGCTTGGGGGTGATCGGCGTGAGCGAGGTGGCCGCCGGCATGTACTGCACGAGCGCCCCGACGGCGCGGTTGAAGTTCTCGACCGTCGCCCCGACCAACTCGATATGCAGACTCTCGCCCGGAGCGATCAGGAGCGGCGGGGTGAAGGCGATGCCGGCCTGCACCTCGCCCGACGACACGGTGTTGGTATTCACGCTGCCGATGCTGGTCAAACCGGCATTCGCCTGCAGGTTCGTCTTGTACAGGTTCCAGGTCTGGAAACCGGTGGTGACGCGCCAGCCGACCACATCGACCCGCAGGATACGTGTGCCGGCCGGCAGCGGAATCGGCGCGTGGAGGTGGCCCGGTTGCCCGGCCAGCGCGACCGCCGCGGGGGACGAGTACACGATCGATGCACCCGCCGTGAAGCTGATCGCCTGGAAGGAGCTATAACCGACGGCCAACACGCTGGCGCCGGGCAGGATCGCCGCCGGTGTCACCGTCTCGGGCCGCGCTGCGTCGTTCTGCGAGAAGCCGGCGCCGACGGAGTCATCAGGACCGGGGGCGGCGAACGCAGTAGCCGTGGAACCCGTGGCGACGGCCGCTCCCGTGGCGGCACCGATGCCGAACAACCGGCGCCGCGTGATCGATGTCCTCGTCGGATGCTGCTGCATGTCTGCTCCTCGCATGTGTTGCCCTGATGTCGGTGACGTGTCGCGTGGCGACGATCTCGCAACGATCAGAAGCTGGGCCCTTTGGCTCATCAGCTTACGCGCGCCATACGCCACGCGCGGCGATCAACGAACGCGAGCAGTCGCCGTCGGCCTCACGCAACGGGCGGAAGCGGCGTCGTGTGGCAGGCTGGCCGGATGGATATCGGCTCAGGCCCTGGCGATGAAACGTGGTCGGAGGTCGACAACCGACTGCGGAGGGAGTTCGCCTTCGCCGACTTCTCCGAGGCGTTCGCGTTCATGACCCGCGTCGCCATGCTCGCCGAGGCGATCGACCATCACCCGGATTGGTCGAACTCGTGGAACCGGGTGGTGATCACCCTGACGACCCACTCGGCCGGCGGCACCGTCACCGATCTCGATCGGCGGCTGGCCGCGTCGATCGACCGCCTCGTAGGCGGTTCGCCGGGGGGCTCCTAGGTGGTTTCGCCGGGGGGCCTCCCAGGCGGTTCACCGGCGGTTCGCAGGCGGATGGCACGGGCCGCGGGGCTAACGTCGCCGAATGGTGAGTGAGATTCATGCCAATGTACGTCGGGTGATCGCGGCGGCGTCCGATGCCGGTCTCGAGATCACCACCCGGCGGTTCCCCGATGGCACCAAGACCGCGGCCGATGCGGCCGGCGCCATCGGAGTCGCCGTCGGTCAGATCGTCAAAAGCCTGATCTTCGCCGTGGACGGCGAGGTCGTGCTGGCCTACGTGAGCGGGTCGAATCAGCTCGACGAACGGCTGCTCGCCGCGGCGGCCGGTGGGATGAAGTCCGCTCGAGTCGATGCCGATACGGTGCGCGAAGCCACGGGGTTTCCGATCGGCGGTGTGCCGCCGTTCGGCCATCGGACCGCCCTGCGCGTGTTCGTCGATCCCGATCTGTTGCAATACGACGAGGTCTGGGCCGCCGCCGGGACGTGGTACGACGTGTTCGCACTCACGCCCGCCGATCTCGTGCGCATTTCGGGGGGAACGGTCACCCCGCTGCGACGAAGCTGAAGCGGGCCGCCGGTCCGGTGACCCGACGGATCATTCCGGGTGTTCGAGGCCTGCACGGTCGAGGCCTGCATGGTCGAGGCAGCTGGTGAACGTGTTCCACGCCAGCGTGGCGCACTTGATGCGGACGGGAAACTTGACGACGCCCTGCAGGGCTTCGAGGTCGCCGAGATTGACCGCCTCTCCGTCGTCGGGCTCGTCGTCGGGAAGCGACATCATCGCCTTGAACGCCCGCACGATCCGGCGGGCCTCGGCGACGGGCTTGCCCTTGACCGCCTGGGTCATCATCGACGCCGAACTCTGGCTGATGGAGCATCCCTGGCCGGAGACCTTCACGTCGGCGATCATGTCGTCGTCGTCGACGATCAGGTACACCTGGATCTCGTCGCCGCATAGCGGGTTATGCCCCTCGGCGACGACGGCCGGCGGTGTTTCGAGCTGGCCGCGATTACGCGGCGTGCGGTAGTGGTCGAGGATGATCTCGCGGTACAGGTCTTCCAGGCCGGGCACAGTCGCTCCCTAGATACTCACGGGTCAGATGCTGAAGATGTCGGACGCGCCGTCGAGGGCGTCGCTCAGCGCCTCGATATCGCGTTCGTCGTTGTAGATGTAGAAGCTGGCCCGCGCGGTTGCCGAGGCGCCGAGCACCCGCATCAACGGCTTGGCGCAGTGGTGGCCGGCCCGCACGCAGACGTTGGCCTGGTCGAGAACCTGGCTGAGGTCGTGCGGGTGGATGTCCCGGAATGCAAAGCTCAACGTGGCCCCGCGGACTTCGAGGTTGCGGGGGCCATGGATGGTGATGTCGTCACCGAACCGGTTGGTCAGCGAGGTGATCGCCTGGTCGGCCATCGCCATCTCGTGGCGGCGGATGTTGGCCATTCCGAGCCCGTTGAGGTAGTCGATCGCCACACCCATGCCGACGGCCTCGGTGATCGGAGGGGTTCCGGCCTCGAACTTGGCCGGGAGTTCGGCGCAGGTGAATCCGTCGAGGCGGACATCGACGATCATGTTGCCGCCGCCGAGGAATGGCGGCATCGCGTCGAGCAGGCGCTCGCGGCCCCACAACACGCCGATCCCGCTCGGCCCGCACAGCTTGTGGCTGGAGAAGGCGAGGAAGTCGGCGCCCATCGCCTGTACATCGGTGACGTTGTGGGGCACGAACTGGCAACCGTCGACGATGGCGAGCGCCCCGGCTGCATGGGCGGCGTCGGACAGATGGCGCACCGGATTGATCGTGCCGAGCACGTTCGACATCGCGCTGAAGGCGAATGCCTTGGCCCCTTCGAGCAGTTCGGCAAGGTTGTGCAGATCGAGTTGGCCGTCGGGCGTGAGTTCGACCCAGCGCAGCACGATGCCCCGCTCGGCGGCGAGCATGTGCCACGGGACGATGTTGGCGTGGTGCTCCATATGGGTGAGGACCACCACATCGCCAGCCGACAGGTTGGCCCGACCCCACGACTGGGCGACGAGATTGAGCCCCTCCGTGGCGTTCTTGGTGAAGATCACCTCATGATCGTGGGGAGCGTTGATGAAGGCGCGCACCTTGCTGCGGGCGCCCTCGTAGGCATCGGTGGACTCCACGGCGAGTTGATAGGCGCTGCGGTTGATCGGGGAGTAGCTGTACTCCATGAACCGCGACATGGCGTCGATCACCTGGCGGGGCTTCTGCGAGCTGTTCGCCGAGTCGAGATAGACCAAACGGCGACCGTTGAGCCGTCGGCCGAGGATCGGGAAGTCGGCCTGGATCCGGGCGACGTCGAACATCGTCGTCACTGGTCCCGGAAGGCTTCGTAGCCGTCGCGCTCGAGTTGGGTGGCCAGCTCCATGCCGCCCGAAGCGACGACCCGCCCGTTGATCATGATGTGGACGTGGTCGGGGGCGAGCTCGTGGAGCAACCGCTGGTAGTGGGTGATCAACACGATTCCCAGCTTCGGGCGGGCGGCCTTGATCTCGCGGATGCCATGCGACACAGTGCGCAGCGCATCGACGTCGAGCCCCGAATCGGTCTCGTCGAGAATGGCCAGGTCCGGCTCCAGAATGGCCATCTGAAGGATCTCGTTGCGCTTCTTCTCGCCGCCCGAGAAACCCTCGTTGAGATAGCGGTCGACGAAGCTCGAATCCATGCCGAGGCGCTTCATCCACTCCATCGTGGCCAGGCGCAGCTCGAGGACCGACAGATCGATGCCCTTCCGAGCCGAGAGCGCCTGGCGGAGGAACTGGATGACCGAGACGCCCGGGATCTCCTGCGGGTACTGGAATCCGAGGAACATGCCCGACTTGGCCCGCACCTCGGTGGGCCAATCGGTGATGTCGTCGCCCTGGAAGTACAGACTGCCGCCGGTGACCTCGTACTCGGGGCTGGCCAGCAGGGTGGAAGCCAGGGTGGACTTGCCGGAGCCGTTCGGCCCCATGAGGGCGTGGATCTCGCCTGCGTGAACGGTGAGATCGACCCCGTTGAGAATGTCGATATCGGTTCCCGCCGGCCGGGCCCGCAGCCCGGCGATGCGGAACAATTCCGCCTGGGCACTGTCGTGGACACGATCGCTGGAGGTTTCCTGCACGGCGCCTCAGTGTATTACCACTATCGCCGTAGTGGAAATGTCGCGACCCGAAAAGTTGGCCCGAACGGCCGCCACGGCCGCGATCGACGGCTACTCCGCTTCGGCCTCCTGGGGGAAGGCCTGAGCACGCAGCCGCACGAACGGGGTCCAGACGCAGCCCAGGCCCAGCACGGCCAACCGGGCGGCCAGCTCGGTTCCCGAGGGATCGTCGGGAAGCCCGCCGACCTCGGTGAGCACGGCGCGGCGGATGGCAACGCACGCCGGGGTGACGACGGCGGTATCAATCTGGATCGGGGGATCGAGGCTTGCCCCGGCGGGCATCGAGTCGGCCGGTGATGCGCAGGCCGCGCCGACGGACGGATCGAGGGCGATCGCCACCAGTGTTTCCAGCCAGCCGTCGTCGGCCTCGACGAGCACCGCCTCGCCGAGGATCACGAGCACATCGCCGGCGGCGAGCGAGACGGCGATCTCCGCGTGCCGCGCCGACGAGGCGCCGGTCCGACAGATGGGTAGCAGGTCGGCCGATCCCTCGAAGAGTTCGCGAAGGCGGCGCAAGGCGGTCGACGGGAGGGCATCGTCGGTGATGACGATCACCTCCACGGGGTGGTAGTCCAACCGGTCGGCCACGGCGTGGAGCACCTCTTCGAGGGCGGCCAGGTGATCGTCCGGCGAGGCGTACCGGGCGCCCGACGATGGAACCAGCAGGGACACGGAAGGGTGCTCGCCCATGACGCGGCGCGTGCGGAACACCCCTCGCGCCGAGGTCACCTCGGCGAGGGCTCGGATGTTCCGGCGGCGGAGATGGTCCTGCAGCACCTGGCGGCCCCGGCGGTCGGTCTCCGGGTTCGACAGGGTGATCGCCGGTGTCTCCCTGGTCGCGAGGGCGTGCTCGCCGACGACGACCGATCGAGCCATCTCGGCGGCGCGCAGGGCCAGGTCCCAGCGGTGATAGGGATAGCGGTCGGTGGCCATGCCGACCAGTCGGCGGGCGAGTGATCCGCGGATGGCGAGCAGGCCACCGAGATAGTCGTGGACGCGCAAGCGCTCGGGGCTCCACTGCGGTGCGACGGAGGCCGTCGCATCCGGACCGAACATGAGATCGGCGTCGCAGTCGGTGGCAAAGGCCTGGTCGATGGCGCGCAGCGCTCCTGAACGCAACTCGTAGCCGGCCGTCACGACCACGATGACGTCGGCGTCCGACATGGAGAACGCCCGTGGGCCCGAATCTCGTGTGACGGTGCTGATCGTGACGGTGCGCCCGGCTTGAGCCTGAATCGAGGCGCGGGTCGTGGCGATGGCGTGGCTGAGCGAGGTCTGGGCGTCGATGATGACTTCGATTCTCCCAATTCCCACGGAGGAAGGTTTCTCAACCACAAATTCAACATTACGCGGTATGGCGCCGGCAGAGGGGTACACCGGTTGAATTCGAGGCGTTCGGCCGATGGGTCAGGCGGTGCGCAAGGCCCGCCATACCGCCCGGTATGAGCGGTGCTCGATTGCGTCGTTGATGTAGCCGCTGTCGACGAGCGCCGCGTGCAGTCGGGGAAGATGACGGAACGGCACGCCGCTGTCGACGTGATGGGCCAGGTGCAGGCCGATGCGGTAGGGGACGAGCATGAAGCGGGCGGGCCAGTGTTGGCGGACCGTGTGTGTCGTCTCGCGGCGATCCTTGGATCGCTGCATGCCACCGTGCTCGGCGATCGAGCGCAGCCGGTTGATCACGCGCCAAACCGTCAGGTACGGCGCCACCCAGAGCACCGGATACACCCACCAATGTCCACTGGCGACCGCCGCCGCGGCCAGGACTGCTTGGACGGCGAGGATCTTGACCAATGTGGTGCGGACCAGTCGATTGGTCGAACGCCAGCCGGCGAGTTGCGCCCGCAGCAGCTTGAAGCCCGTGCGTCCGCAGGCATCACGCACCAATTTGCGGCGCATCGAGGCGGGGGAGATCGGATAACCGGCGTAGAGCGCCATATCGGGCTCGTCGGGCCCGAACTCCTCCCGGTGATGGGCCATGTGGACGCGCCGGTAGGCGTCTGTGGACGTCCATGCCGGGTAGCCCAGCAGCCATCGTCCGACGACGTCGTTGACGCCTCGGCGGGAGAACAGCAGCCGATGGGCGGCCTCGTGCATCAACGAGGCGAATTGAGCCTGTGTCCGTCCCATCAGCACGAAGACCGCGATGGTGACAAGCGGGCCGAAATGGACGGCCGCCCACATCAGTCCGAGTGTCTGGCCATATACCGAGATGACCGACAGTGCATTGCGGATCGACGGGATCTTGCGCAGTTCGGCGCGGAACTCGCGCGTCGGTCGGCCGTCGCCGTGGACCAAGGCCGTCTCGCGGCCATTGCTCAGAAACTCACGAGGTGGAACCATCGTCGAGGTCACGATGCTCATTCAACACCCGGGACGGCTCGACGTCACGCGGGCGGGTCAGGAGACCCCGGCGAGTTCACGGATGCGATGGAAGCGAGCATGCCCGGTGGTGACGCAGGCGAGGTCGCGACGGCGCAGCAGGAGCGGTAGCGCGGACCCGGTCGCGTCGTCGAGCAGACCACTCATCCGAACGAAGATCTCGCGGCGCATGGCGATGCACCCCGACGGTGCTGTCGATGTCGGCACGATCAACGGACCTTCCGGGCCGGCTGGTGACGCGCTGACCGGAAAGGTGATATCGGTGGCGGTTGCGCAGACCGCGCCGATCCTCGGCTCGAGGGCGATGGCACACAACGTCTCGAGCCAGTCGGGAGACTCGATCACGACGTCGTCGTCGACGACTACCACGACATCGCCGGCGGCGTGTGACGCGGCAGCGTCGAGATATCGCCACTTCATCGAATGATCCCGACACAGGGGCAGGATCTTCACGGCGAGTCTTCGGCAGGGCTCGTGGTGACCGATCGCCGTGGGAAAGCCCGAGCCGGTGATCACCAGAGTCTCCAACAGCCGGTCCGAGTGGCCGCTCGGCAAGCCGTCGAGTACGCGGCCGAGCCTGGCCAGCTGTGATCCGACAGTCGGGTGGTTGGATGCCATCGAGGGGATCACGAGGCTGATCTTCGGCGTCGTCGTGGGCACCGGACGGATGCCGAGGTCGGTGGGTGGCCCTGCGAGGTGGACACCGGCGCTCGAGCGGACTCGGGTGAGGTGATCGTTGAGCACCTCATTGCCGCGCCGTACGCATTCGGGATTGGCGAAGCGGGCGCCGTTCGACACCCGGGTCGCCAGCGGAGTGGTCGCCACCTCGATCCGCCGGGCGACCTCGGTGGCTCGAAAGGCGAGATCCCATCGATGGTGGGGGTAGCGGTCGGTGCGGATGCCGACGAGTTGGTGCCCGACGCGACCGCTGATCGCCACGATCCCACCGAGGTAGTCGTGCATCCGCAGGCGTTCGGGTGCCCAGGAGCTCGGCCCCGAACCGACATCCTCGGGTCCGTACAGGACATCGAGGTCGGGATTGCGCCTGAAGGCCGCGACGATGATCGCGAGGGTGTCGGCGGTCCACACATGTGTGGGCGCGGTCACGATGAACACATCGACATTGGGGTCGAGAAACACCTGGTCGGCCGTATCCCGGGATGCGGTGGTCACAGGAATGTCGAGCCCGCCATGCGACTCGATCGATTCTCGACATGTGATCCCGGCGCTCTGAGACGCGGTATTCGAGTCGATGATCGCTTCAATTCTGAGAGTCATACGTCCGCCCATGACAACTACCAATTGTGACTGCCCTGTCAACA
>JANMJD010000027.1:0-15828 GCA_031371195.1 Actinomycetes bacterium
AACGCGGCGAAATCCAGCGGAATGTGCACGATATGCGCGCGCCACTCCCGGTGAGATTCTGGTCGCCGACCGCTCGTCAAATGTCACCGCAGAACGCGGGATCGAACGTCTGCCCAACCGGCCAATTGGTACGGTACGCAAAGTCTGCCGTCTTCCGTACCAGGCCGCCAATGGTACGGTACGCTTGCAAGGGTGGCTCGCGTACCTCGATGTGAACTCCCCGACGTGAGGGTGCGGGCCTGATGCCGCGCATCTCCCGCGCTGCCCTCTACGGGCGTCTCGACACCGCGTTCGTCGAGTTACGCGAACGCCTCGGCGGGCTGCCGAGCCCCATCGAAGCCGAGCCGATCTGGACGACCATCTGGTACGAAGAGGCTCACCACTCCACCGCGATCGAGGGCAACACCCTGGTCCTCAAACAAGTCGAACGTCTGCTGGCCGACGGCGTCGCCGTCGGCAACAAGGAACTCTCCGAATACCTCGAGGTCCGCGGGTACGCCCAGGCCGCGCGCTGGGTGTACGGGCAAGCCCTCGAACCGGGCACCTGGGCCGGCGAGGAGTTGGTGACCCTTGCCGAGATCCGCCACATCCACCAGATGGCCCTCGGACCGATGTGGGATGTGGCCCCCTATCCCGTCGCCGGCGAGCATGAGACACCTGGCAGTTTCCGCGAGCATGACATCGCTGCGTTCCCGGGCGGAATGACACCACCGTCATGGGTAGACGTCCCCGCCGATATGCGCACCTGGGTCGATGAGCTCAGCGCCACCGTCGCGGTGCCCCCGAGGATCGAGTCGATCGCATACGCTCATCACCGGTTCGAACAGATCCACCCGTTCCTCGGCGGCAACGGCCGAACTGGTCGACTCGTGCTCAACCTGGTCCTCGTCCGGCTCGGCTATGCCCCCGCCATCGTCTACAAACGTGACCGCGCCCGCTACCTCGCTGCGTTGCGTTCCGCCGATCGCGGCGACATCGGTCCGCTTGGGGAACTCCTCGCCCGTGCCGTGCTCGACAACCTCTACCGGTTCATCGTCCCCGCCGTCGCCGGGCCGCGACGTCTTGTCCCGCTCGCTGCGTTGGCGACCAACGAGATCAGCGAAGGAGCGCTGCGCGTCGCCGCCGTGCGAAGCCGCCTCCAAGCTCAAAAGGACGGCGATGGCACCTGGCGCAGCACCCGAGCCTGGGTCGACGACTACCTCAACTCCCGACGACCCCGCCAGGGGAGTCACCAGTGAGTCTCGTTCCGCGATCCGGCGGGGAGACGACCCGAGCGGGACCTCCCTATGAGGACTCGGCCATCATCGGTTACCTCGTTGAGCTGCCGCGAGGCGACGCCCTCACCTTCACTCTCGAGGGGCCGCGGACGCCCGATGCTTTCGAGGGGAGCATTGTCCGCTCATCAGGGGAGGAGTGGCTTCAATGCAAGCGAAGCGCCTACAACGCTGGCACGTGGACAATCGGTGAATTGACCAAGGCAAGGGTGCTGGAAGTCTTCCTCCTCAAGGCCCAAGGCGGGTCACGAGTCCGGTTCATCACAGACCAGCGATCAGTCGTGGGTTGAGCTCGCAGACATCGCTCGCCACACGCCCTCAGCCGACGACTGGGCCGACGCTGTCAGTGATCGCAGCCAGGCGATCGACGATGCGGTGGAAGGACTGAGGGCGCTCATTGGCGTTGAGATCGTCGATTTGTGGCCGATTCTGCGACTCGTCAGCCGACACGAGCCACCGATCGTTGGTGGACCGAGACGCCGTCGCGCAGTGGCCAATAGACAGCCGCGCCAACCGTGTCGCGGTCGGCTGCGATCTCGGGGAGATCGGCGATCACGATGTCGATGGGGACGAAGGTCCGGATTGCCCCACGGATGGAACGCATCAGCGGGCGACGATCGGCGGCCGCGACCCGTTCGAACACGACAAGGAGGTCGAGGTCGGAGTCCGGTCCGTCCTCGCCCCGAGCGACGGAGCCGAAGACGATGACCTCGACCGGATCGAACGCGTCGACGATCTCGGACACGACGAACGGCAACGCCTCACGCAGCGTCAGGCCGTCGTATCGGCCTGTCTCGTCGACCGTGTGCACCGTCGTCACATGGATCAGTGTACGTCGCCCGCCGTTCACAGTCGGCTCGTTCGCCGCTGTTCGGGACGGTGCGCCGCAGAACGCGATCCCAGCTCGCACGCTTGCTGGTTGTGGCCCTCGACTGTCGCTGAGCAGGGCGATCTTGTCTCAAAACCTCAAAGTGTGCACGTTTTGCGCGACGCGAGGGTCGAAAAACTAGCGAAAAACGATCAAATCCCACCGAAAGTGTTGGGATTCGTCGAAGGCATACTGTCTGATCAGAGGCACTTTTGGCGGAAGGAGAGGGATTTGAACCCTCGGAGGCTTGCACCTCGCACGCTTTCGAGGCGTGTCCCTTTGGCCGCTCGGGCACCCTTCCATTGACCACTCTACCGGACGCGTCGGGGGGTACTCCAAGGGAGTTGCCCACAGAGTCGCCGGGCTCAGGCGCGGCGGGTGGCGAAAAACGCTTCGAGGAGTTCGGCCGACTCGGTGGCGCCGACTCCGTGGACCGTCGGGAAGTTGTGATTGAGCCGCGGATCGGTGCTCACGTTGTACAGGCTGGCCGTCGCTCCGCCCTTGAGATCGGCGGCGCCGTAGACCAGACCGCCGATCCGTGCGTTGAGCAGGGCGCCTGCGCACATGATGCAGGGCTCGAGGGTGACGACCAGGGTGCAATCGTCGAGCCGCCACGAACCGACCACGGCTGCGGCGTCACGAAGCGCCAACACCTCGGCGTGAGCGGTCGGGTCACCGGTCAGCTCGCGCTCGTTGTGGCGACGGGCGATGATCGCTCCGTCGCGTACGACCACTGCTCCGACCGGGACATCGCCGTGGTCGATGGCCCGCCGCGCCTCGTCGAGCGCGACGGCCATCCACTCATATGCCGACACGAGGTCGTTCATCGTCATGGTCACGCGTGGCAGGCCGCATTGCCGCTGTCGAGGGTGGTGCCGTCGACGGCGACGTACGCCCAGTCGTAGCTGCCGTCGTGGAGGGTCAGTGAGAGCACGCCGAATGTCGTGTTCTGCCGGAAGGCGGAGTTCGGTTTGATCGTGCCCCACGAGTACAGGCCCTTGCCGCCGGAGCCGACGACGAACTGGCGGATCCCGCGGGCCGAGTCGGCCGCAGCCGACGGATTCTGGGGGTCGAAACGCTCGTAGAGGTGATCGTTGCCCGACAGCAGCGCGTCGGCCCCGCCGGCGTAGGCGGCGGCGAACAGTGCGTCGGTGCGTGTCTGGTTCCCGTGCACCCCGGACGAGAACCGGGGGTGATGCCACGTCACCAACGTGCACTGCTTGGCGTGGGCGGCGAGTTCGGCCGTGAACCAGGCGTACTGGGGGTCGCTCGTCTTGTACCCCTTTTGGGTGTTGAGGTGGATCACCCTCCACGTGCCGATGTCCTCGGCGTAGAACCCCTCGGTCGGCTTGCCGGCGGGGCCGTCAGCGGTTGCCGAGCCGTTCCAGTAGGCGAAATAGCCGTCTGCCGTGGCGTAGACGTCGTACTCGTGACTGCCGATCGTCGGGCTGGTGATCGACTTGAAATCACCCCAACTCGGGTGGGCGGTCGGGTCGGGGAACGGGCCGTATCCGGCTTGGAACTCGGTTGCCGTCCGTGTCCCGCCGTACTGGAGGTCGCCGAGTGGCAGCACCCGCGTGGGTGCGATCTTGGCGATGATCCTGGCGGTGCGAACGGCGCCGCAGCCACTCGAGATCGTGCCGCCCACACATGAACTGTCGCCGGCGGCAACGACCACCGGGTCGAGGGCGGGCGGTGGGCTCGTGACGACGATCGACTGGCTTGCCGTGCCAGTGAGGCCGGCCGCATCGGTGACCGTCGCCGTCACCGTGTAGGTGCCCGCTGAGTTGTAGGTGTGCGTCGCCGTCGGGCCGGAGCCGACGGGACCGCCGTCGCCCCAGTCGACACCGTACGAGGCGATGTCGGCATCGGGGTCGGTGGAACCCGATGCGTCGGCGGTGACGAGCAGCGGGGCGAGCCCGGTCGTCGGAGTGATCGTCAAGACGGCCACCGGTGGGTGGAGAGGGACCACCCGGCCGCAGTTCTCGGTGACATCGTCGACCCACAGTTCGGCTCCAGGTGCCAGGCCGATACCGGAGATCCGCAGGTCAACCTGGTTGCCGGGGGTCACAGCGAGGGTGGCCTCAACGAGATGCCAGTCGGTGTCGGCCAGCGTAATCGGGGTCTGCACCGAGCCGACCACCCCGGCGGCCGATGATTCGGTCAGGCCGATTTGAACGGTTGCCCCGATTGGTCCGGCCACCCAGGCGCCTGCCGAACACGTAGGCCCGGTACTGGCGCCAACCCAGTTGGGAGTGTCGTCCATCACGACATCGCCCCCGGCGGAGCCGGTGACCATCTTGAATGCGGCCGTCCCGGTATGAGCCCGGGTCTCATCGCGCACCAGGATCGTCCCGGCAGTGCTCGCAGCGACGCTCCAACCGAGTTCGGCCCCCGGATTGACCACCTCATTGACGGGTTTCACCGGTCCGGGTGTCTCGGCCACCGTCGTCGACGGGTCGCCGACGGCCCCGGGGGTGTCGGTAGCGGGTGATGACACTGCCGTCCAGACGGCGGTGGTGCCGGCCGCCAACAGGACTGCGGTGAGACCCACAGGGATTGCGAAACGCCGTCGCATCGGACCTCCTCGGCCGGGAGCGGGCGCCGCCGGCATTCAGTCAGCGGAGGGGGTGGGATTCGAACCCACGGAGGCTTGCGCCCACACGCTTCCAAGCAGACACGCTCACCCGCCGTGATCAGGTGAAACACTCCCGCCAGGGTCACCGCATCGTACGACCACGTACGACCACTCCTGTACGGGAGAGATCGTAGCCGTTCAGGCGCCTCGTGCGACAGCGTCCGACTCGCCCGTATCGGTGCACCCGTGCAGTCAAGGACAGTCGAGTAGGTCGGCGATGATCGAGCGGATCTGCGCCAGTGCCGTCGGCCCGACATTGACATACGGTCCGCTCTGATCGACGAGTCGGGACACGCTCACGACTCCACCCAGGTGTGCCTGGGCGACGGAGCGATGCGGTAGATCTACATCGGACAACTCGACCTCGGTCGGAAGACGGCGGGACGCATTGGATGTGAGCGGCACGAGATGAATGGTGCGTGGTTTCATCTCGAGCACGAGGTCTGCCGACACGATGATGGCAGGCCGTTCGAACCCAGGCTCGCTCCCGTGCGGGATCCCGAAATCGACGGTGACCACATCACCGGCCCGCATGATCCCCAAGCTCACTCGCCACGACGTCGAGCCAATGCCGATCAGGCTCTGCCTGGGCGAGTGCCGCACCCATCCGACGCTGCCGCTCGGCGCGGACAAGACGTCGAATTTCGATGTCGAGAGTGACGCCATCGCTGTCTGCGAGGGCCTTCACGGCATCACGAGTCTCTACGTCCACTCGAACGGTCGTTGAGGTCGGCATACAAATCAGTCTACAACGATCGCCGGTGAACCAGTGCGTTCAGCGGAGGGGGTGGGATTCGAACCCACGGAGGCTTGCACCTCACACGCTTTCCAAGCGTGCCGATTCGGCCGCTCTCGCACCCCTCCATCCATCGATCGCCGATCGCGAGATCGGCCACCGCTGGCGCAGGGAGGCTAGCGGACCGATAGCCTCACGCACACGTCGCTTGCCCGCCGGGTGTGGTGGTGGTCGGGTCCTGTGCAACGGGCGTCCGGGAATCAGGTCAGGGTCGGAAGACAGCAGCCTTCAACGGTCTCGTCTGTGTGCCGCAGATCGCCTGGCCGCCACCACAGCCGGCGGGACGCGAGTCCGGCGGGGCATCCGGGATCAGCCGAGACGGGCCGCGATGCGTTCCGCCCGGGCGACCAGATGCGGGGCTCCCAATCGCTCGGCCATCGCCGCGAAGCTGCCCGTCGGTCCGGCCCAGCGCCAGTCGTCGACCTCGCCGACGGCGAGATCGCGCTCCACGGTGGCGATCCGGCGGAACAACAGAGCGAGCTCGAAGTCCTGTTGCAGGGTGGCCGACAGCTTCTCGGCCCCGCGTAGTCCCATGATGTCCCACTCCTTCGCCGTCGCAGGGATGTCCTCGAGATGGCGGTATCGGCCGATCACCGCCGAGGCGCTCTTGGCTCCCCACCCCGCCAGGCCCGGGAACCCGTCGGCCGTATCGCCGACCACGGCGAGGTAGTCGGGGATCGACTCGGGCAGCACGCCGAACTTCGCGAACACACCCGCCGCGTCGGTGATCTCACCCTTGCGGCGGTCGAGCTGGACGACTCGGGTGCCCTCGATGCATTGGCCCAGATCCTTGTCGGGGGTGCAGATGACCACCCGCTCGACCCGCTCATCGGCCGAGGCGACGGCTGCGGCTGCACCGAGCGCATCGTCGGCCTCGTACTCGACCATCGCCCAGGTGACGACCCCCATCGCCTCCATCGCCTCCTCCATCACCGGGATCTGTTCGAGGAGCTCGGGGGCCATGCCGACGCTGGACTTGTAGCCGGCCCACAGATCGTTGCGGAAGCTCTCGATCACGTGATCGGAGGCGACACCGATATGCGTGGATCCCTCACCGAGCAGCTGCAGCGTCGAGCCGAGCACGCCGACGACGCCGTCGTACGGGCCGATGTCGGCATGGCGGGCAGCCTGGCCGTAGTGCTGGCGGAACAGCTCGTACGTGCCGTCGATGAGATGGACCTGCATAGTCCCTAGTCTCGCCCACAATGAGCATGCAGTCGGCCATGGCGACCCTGACGGTCAAGAGCGGGCGGGACAAGTCGCTGCGACGTCGGCACCCCTGGGTGTTCAGCGGAGCGGTGCACAAGGTCACCGGCTCGCCCGGCCCGGGCGACACCGTGCGGGTCGTGGCCGCCGCCGGCGCGTTCCTGGCGTGGGCCGCCTATAGCCCGGTCTCGCAGATCATCGCCCGGGTGTGGTCGTTCGACGAGGCCGACGGCATCGACGCGTCGTTCATCGCGGCGCGCGTCCATGCGGCGGCGGCCCGGCGCGCCCACCTCGTCGCTCGCACCGATGCCTGTCGCCTGATCTTCTCCGAATCGGACGGCCTGCCGGGAGTGATCGCCGATCGCTATGGCCCGATCGTCGTCCTCGAATTGACGACCGCAGGGGCGGATCACTGGCGATCGACGGTCGCGGACGCGCTGCTGGACCTGCCCGGAGTCGAAGGCGTGTACGAACGTTCGGACGTCGAGATCCGCAAGCGGGAAGGTCTCGATGCCCGCGTCGGAACGCTGGGTGGCGTCGAGCCGCCCGACACGATCGAGATCCACGAGGACGGTGCCCGCTATCTCGTCGACGTCCGCTCCGGCCACAAAACCGGTCTGTACCTGGACCAACGCGAAAGTCGGGTAGCCGTGGCCCGTCTCGCCGGCGGCCGGCGGGTGCTCAACACGTTCTGCTACACCGGAGCCTTCTCGGTTGTCGCCGCTCGCGGCGGGTCCGGCGAGGTGGTCAGCGTCGACTCGTCAGGACCGGCGCTGGCGATGGCCGAACGCAACCTGCGACTCAACGACTGCCCGAACGGCGAGTTGGTCGAAGCCGATGTGTTCGCCGACCTACGACGGCTGCGGGCGAGGAATGAGCGATTCGGGATGATCATCCTCGACCCACCCAAGTTGGTGACCCACGCCGGCGGCATCGACAAGGCGACCCGGGCCTACAAGGACATCAACCTGATCGCCTGCCAACTACTCGACCCCGGCGGGGTGCTGGTCACCTTCTCGTGCTCCGGTCTGCTCGAGGAGGCACTGTTCCAGAAGGTGGTCGCCGGAGCGGCACTCGACGCCGGGCGCGACGTGCGCATCGTCGGCCGGCTGCACCAGGCCAGCGATCATCCGGTACTGCTGTCGGTTCCCGAGACGGCGTACCTCAAAGGGCTTGTCTGCGAGGTGGCGTGATGGATTCGACAGCCGCGACGCTGGCCCGATTGGTCGCCTTCCCAACGGAGAGCAGGACGCCGAACGTCGAGCTGATCGACTGGGTCGCCGACCGACTCGCGGCATTCGGTGGCCGGATCACCCAGGTGCCCGGAGTCGGGACGCACGGACGGGTGAATCTGCTCGCCTCGTTCGGCCCGCCCGTGGCGGGGGGACTGTTGTTGTCGGGACACTCCGATGTGGTTCCGGCGGGCACGGGCTGGGCGACCGATCCGTGGACGGCCATCGAACGAGACGGTTCCATCCGTGGCCGCGGCACCGCCGATATGAAGGGTTTCATCGCCTCGGTATTGACCGCCACCGAACGTCGGGCCGGCGAATCGTGGGTGGCTCCGCTCCACATCGCCCTGTCGTTCGACGAGGAGGTCGGCTGCGTCGGCGTGCGCCACCTGCTCGACCGGCTCGGCGAGAGTGCCGCCGTGCGCCCGGCGCTGGTGGTGGTCGGCGAGCCGACGATGATGCGGCCCCGTCATCGCCATCTCGGCAAGGTCGGCTACGAGGTCGAGTTCCACGGGACGGCCGGCCACTCCAGCCTGTCATATCGACTCCCCTCGGCGATCTCGGCTGCCGCGCGGGTCGTCGCCGTCCTCGACGAAGTGGGCCGACGGGCCGCCGACGCGGCGGACGGTTCGGAGCCGGAGCTCACCGTCAATAACGGGACGATCGAGGGTGGGTCGAGCCTGAATGTGATCGCCGAGTACTGCCGTCTGACCTTCGAACTCCGCCACACGGCCGAGTTCGATCCGGATCTCGCCCTCGCCCCGGTGCGTGGGGCGCTCGACGCCGAACACGCCGTGCTCGGCGTCGTCGGGCGGGGTGTCGAGGCGACCGAGATCGTCCGGTACCCCGGGCTGGCGACCGACGCCGACCATCCGCTGGTCAAACTGGTCGAACGAGTCGCCGATACGGGGAGCTGCATCCCTTTGGGCTTCGGCACCGAGGGCGGCCTGTTCGCGGCCGCGTTGAACGCCCCGGTCGTGATCTGCGGGCCTGGCGACATCGCCGTCGCCCACCGCCCTGACGAGTACGTCGGACTCGAACAACTCGCCCGCTGCGATCGGTTCCTCGCCATGCTCATCGACCAGGTGTGCCTGAGCGGGGAGTAGTCGGTAGGTTCGCTTGATGGCGCAGTGGGACGAGCACAGCATTCCGGACCAGTCGGGACGCGTGGTGTTGATCACCGGAGCGAACAGCGGCATCGGCTGGGATACGGCTCGGGCGCTCGCCCAGCACGGCGCACACGTCGTGATCGCCTGTCGAACCCGGGCGAAGGCCGACGCGGCCAAGGCGCGCATCGACGCCCTGGGCGTCACCGGGCAGGTGGAGATTCTCGATCTCGACCTGGCCTCGCTGAGCTCGATTCACGCGGCGGCCCAAGCCTTCCTGAGCGCGCATGACCGCCTCGATCTGTTGATCAACAACGCCGGTGTGATGGCCATGGCGCATACGCGCACGGCCGACGGGTTCGAGATGCAGATGGGAACCAACCATCTCGGCCACTTCGCCCTCACCGGGCTGCTGATCGAGCGGGTGATGGCTACTCCACACTCGCGGGTGGTCGTCATCGGTAGTAGCGCCCACAAGATGGGCAGGATGGATTTCGACGATCTCCTCTGGGAGAAGTCCTACGCGGCGTGGTCGGCGTATGGGCGCAGCAAGCTGGCCAACCTGCTGTTCGCCTTCGAGTTGCAGCGCCGCCTCGAACGGGCGCAATCCGAGACGATCACCGTCGCCGCCCACCCGGGCGGCTCGCGGACCGGGCTGGGGACGCCGTCGCACGGATTCGCCGGCAAGGTCGCCAAGGCCTTGCGTCCGGCGATCATGCTTGCCATGCAGCCGGCGAGGATGGGAGCACTGCCGACCTTGCGGGCTGCCTGCGATCCCACCGTGCGCGGGGGCGACTACTTCGGTCCCGACGGGCGCGGCGAGCTGCGAGGGTATCCCGTCAAGGTCACCTCGAACTCCCGTTCGACGAATAGCGGTGACGCCGAGCGCCTGTGGGCCGCCTCCGAACGTCTCACCGGTGTGACGTTCAGCCTCGGCGGGGCACCCTGACGCCAGCGACGGTCGGGACGGTTGGTGAAACTACGGTGAGTCGATGACCGAATCCACCCACCCGTTCACTCTTGCGCTCGTCGGGGGCGGCAACATGGGCGAGGCTCTGCTCGCCGGACTGATCTCGGCCGGTTGGGCCACTCCCGACGAGTTGGCCGTCGTCGAGATCGTCGCCTCCCGTCGGGAGATACTGGCGCAGCGATACCCCGGAGTGACGATCACCGACGTCATCCCGCCGTGTCGGGCCGCGCTGATCGCCGTCAAACCCCACGATGTGCCCGGGGCCTGCGCAGTCGCCGGCGCGGCGGGCGCCGAGCGGTTGCTGTCGATCGCCGCCGGCGTGACGATCGCCGCGCTCGAGGCCGCCGCCGGGCCGCGGGTTCGCGTGGTGCGCTCCATGCCCAACACGCCGGCCCTGGTCGGCGCCGGGGCCTCGGCGATCTCGCCGGGCACGACGGCCGACGACGACGACGTGCGGTGGGCCCGCCAGATCCTCAGCGCCGTGGGAACGGTGGACGTAGTGCCCGAGCGGCTCCTCGACGCCGTCACCGGCCTGGCCGGATCAGGCCCGGCCTACGTGATGCTGGTCGCGGAGGCGCTGATCGAGGGCGGCGTCCTCGTCGGCCTGCCCCGGGCCACCGCCCGCCAGATGGTCACCCAGTTGCTGGTCGGATCGGCCAAACTGCTGGCCGAAAGCGGCGAGCTTCCCGAAGTCCTGCGGGCCAATGTGACGTCGCCGGGCGGGACCACGGCGGCAGGTCTGCAGGCCCTGGAGGATCGCGGGACGCGGGCGGCGTTTCTCGCCGCGGTGTCTGCCGCGACGGAGCGCGGTCGGACAATCGGCGCAGAGCGCGAAAAGGACGGCTCCTGAATCTCATTTCAGTGATTTCTCGGACGTGACCCTTTTCTCATCGATGTGATTTGCGTAACCTTGTCCCACAGGTCGCAAGACCCACCGGTCGTCTGACGATCGGGGACGCTCCCGCAGGGGCAGCGCCGACGAGGCCGGTACCATCGGGGGGTTGGTACCGGCCTTGTGCGCGTATTGGGACCACCCGTTCGCCGGCCGGTCGGAGCCCGGCCCGGTCTGCGTTCGACGACCGGCCGCCGGTCCGCCTGAGGGGTGGGTGCCCGGTGTCCCGTTACGCTGCGTTCGTGGGCCGCCGATTCGACACGATCACGTTGATGACCGACTACGGCACGGTCGATGAATTCGTGGGAGTGGTCAAGGCGGTCGTGCGGGACCTCGCGCCGCACGTGGGTTTCGTCGATCTGACACATCACATCCCGGCGTTCGATGTGCGCGCCGGGGCCCTGACGCTTGCTCGAAGCGTTCAGTACCTCCCGTCGGGTGTGGTGATCGCCGTGGTCGATCCCGGTGTCGGTACCGATCGTCGGGCGATCGCCATCGAGGTCGCCGGCGGCGAGGGGATCCTGCTCGGCCCCGACAACGGCCTGCTCGCCCCCGCAGTGGCGATGACCGGTGGCGCGGAGCGGGCCGTCGTGCTCGACAACCCCGAGTTTCATCTGGCTGCTGCGGGCAGCACGTTCGCCGGGCGGGACATCTTCGCGCCGGTCGCCGCCCACCTGTGCAACGGCGTCGAGTTGACCGAGTTGGGCACCGAGATCGACTCGGGTTTGTTGTTGCCGTCGGTGGTGCCGCTGCCGCGCGTGGAGCAGGGCGTGCTCGTCTGCGAAGTGATGTGGATCGATCACTACGGCAATGCCCAATTGAACGTCGGACCGGCCGACCTCGACGAGGAGTGGGGTCCGGGTTGGGGCGACCGCATTCGCGTGCAGGTCGGCGATCACATCCGATCGATGCCGGTGGTCGGGGCCTTTGCCGACCTGTCGTCCTCGGCGCCCGGGCTGGTGGTCGACTCCTACGGCATGCTCGCCATTGCCATCAACCGCTATTCGGCAGCCGGTGAGATGACCCTCGGCGTCACCGATCAGGTGATCCTGCAACCGACCGCAGATGTCGAGGCGCCGAGCACCCCTGTCCAACTGCGTATCGAGCGATAACCTCGCACCCGTGCGCCCGGCGACCACTCTGACCATTGCATTGTTGATGCTCGTGATTCTCGGCGCGGCGCTGATTCAGCTCCTCGTCATTCGCTAGAGGGATCGGGGGACGCCGCCGTGAACCTCGCTCATCTGATCGACGATCACCCGAGCGATGGTGTCGCCCTGATCAGCCGCGGCGTGCCGACGACGTACGGCGAACTGCGGGCGCAAGTGGCGGCGATGCGGGCGACGCTGGCCGCGGCAGGCATCGGCCGGGGCGATCGAGTCGCCGTGGCCTGTGGCAATGGGGTTCACTTCGTCGTCACTTACCTGGCCGTTCTCGGCGTCGGCGCGGTCATCGTGCCGTTGAACCCGACGAGCCCAGCGCCCGAACTCGAGCGTGAACTCGGCGTCGTGAACCCCAAGGCGATCGTGCTCGAACCGGTGGCGGTCGCCACCTGGCAGGCGATCGATGCCGCGATGGCGACCCGCATTGCCACGGTCATCGTCACCGAGGGCCAGGTGATCGATGGTGCGGTGTCGTTCGACAGCATGCTCGACGCCGGTGGCGATCCGGTGGCGATCACCGACCTACATGGAGACGACCTCGCCGTGCTGATCTTCACCAGCGGTACGGCCGGAGCACCTCGCGCGGCGATGTTGAGTCATGGAAATCTGCTCGCCAATCTGGCTCAGACCCAGACGGCGCGCGAGAGGATCCTGCCGAGCGACGTCATCTACTGCGTACTGCCGCTCCACCACATCTTCGGACTCAACGTCGTGCTCGGGCTCAGCATCATGGTCGGTTCGACGCTCGTGCTCGCCCAACGGTTCGACCCGGCGACGGCGCTCGACACGATCCGCGAACGCGGTGTCACAGTGGTACCGGGCGCGCCGCCGATGTGGATGTCGTGGTCGGTGTTCTCCGATGCCCCGTCCGACGCCCTGTCGACGGTCCGTCTGGCGTTGAGCGGGGCGGCGAAGCTGTCCGAGACCGCCGCGGCCCGGGTGCACGACCTGTTCGGATTGACGATCCACGAGGGCTATGGTCTGACCGAGGCATCCCCCTCGGTCACCTCGGCGGCGGGCATGGAACTGCGCCCGGGCTCGATCGGCAAGGTGCTCGACGGCATCGACCTGCGGCTCGTCGACGAGCAGGGCACAGATGTGTTGCGGGGCGATGCCGGGGAGATCTGGCTGCGCGGCCCGAACATCTTCCTCGGTTATCTCGCCGATGCCGAGGCAACGGCCCGGGCGTTGACCGCTGACGGCTGGCTGCGCACGGGAGACATCGCCGTCTCCGACGACGACGGCTATCTATACCTGGTCGATCGCGCCAAGGACCTGATCATCGTGTCGGGGTTCAATGTGTACCCGGCCGAGGTGGAGGAGGTGCTCGCCGAGCATCCGGGTGTCGCCGAGGTTGCGGTCGTCGGGGTTCCGCATCCGCACAGCGGCGAGGCGGTCAAGGCGTACGTAGTGGCCGAGGCCGGCGTCCACCTCGACGAGGAACAGCTCATCGCCCACTGCGCCGACAACCTGGCCCGCTACAAGTGCCCGAGCAAAATCTTGTTCGTCGACGAACTGCCCCGCGGGCCCGGCGGCAAACTGCTCCGCCGCGAGTTGACCTAGGCGGGCGGATGGCCCACGACCACGGCCATGACCACGGGGTCGCCGCGGCGCGCGCCGGTGCCCGGCATATGCGCCCGATGTTGATCTCGCTGGCGCTCGTCGTCGGATTTCTTGTCGTCCAGGTGATCACCGGAGTCGTCACGGGCTCGTTGGCGCTGCTGTCCGACGCCGGGCACATGGCCACCGACGCACTGGGCCTGGGCATGGCGCTCGCCGCGATCCACGCCGCCTCGGCGGCGCGTACGCACCCGCAGCGGACATTCGGGCTGTACCGGCTCGAGATCCTGGCCGCATTGGCCAACGCGGTGCTGCTGTTCGCGGTGGCGGCCTTCGTCGTCGTCGAGGCGATCGCCCGGTTCCGCGACGGCCACCAAATCGCCTCCACGCCCGTGCTGATCGTCGGTGTCATCGGCCTGGGCGTCAACGTCGTGGCGTTCGCACTGCTGCGCTCCGGTGCCCGCGACAGCATCAACGTGCGCGGCGCCTATCTCGAGGTGGTCTCCGACATGCTCGGCTCGGTCGGCGTCATCGTCGGCGCGGTCGTCTGGGGGGCCACCGGTTGGTTGTGGGTCGATCCGGTCATCGGGGCGGCCATCGGCATGTTCATCCTGCCTCGGGCGTGGAGGTTGGGGCACGAGGCGCTGCGGGTGCTCGTGCAGGCCGCGCCGGCCGGCGTCGATGTCGGGCGTATTCAGGCAGATCTTGCCGCCATCGAAGGAGTGGTCGACGTCCACGACCTGCACGTCTGGACGCTCACTTCCGAGATGGATGTGGCGACGGTTCATCTGCGGGTGGCCGCCACCGGCGACTCGCATGCCGTGCTCGATCGGGCCCGTACTTTGCTCGCAGTGGAGCATCGCATCACCCATGCGACGCTCCAAGTGGAGCCCGACGATCACCACGGGTGTGACGAAGTCACCTGGTGACTCGCCGTATGTGCATCGACGTTCTCGGACCTCGGCGGTTTACCCCCGGTTGACCAGGCGCTAGCAGACGGCTTACCCCCGTCGCCCATGGTGGGTACCTTCCACAACCGTCAGGAACCCCATGGCTCAATCACCATCGATCTCCAGAACACAGATCAGTGCGCGTGCACTGTTCAGCAAAGTGCCCGAGGTGACCATCTTCTTTTGGATCATCAAGGTGCTGTGCACCACCGTCGGCGAGACGTTCGCCGACTATGTCAACGGCAAACTGGGCGACAATCTGAACACGACGACGCTGGTAATGGGTGCGCTCCTGGCGGTCGCCCTGGTGTTCCAGTTTCGGGCGGACAGGTATGTGCCGGCGATCTACTGGGTGACGGTCGTGCTGATCAGCGTGGTCGGGACCTTGATCACCGACAACATGGTCGAACACTTCAACGTGTCGCTGACGACCAGCACGATCGTCTTCGCGATCCTGATGTTCGCCTCGTTCGGCGTGTGGTACACCAGCGAGCGGACGCTGTCGATCCACTCGATCCATACGGCCAAGCGCGAGGCGTTCTACTGGCTGGCGATCCTGTTCACGTTCGCCCTGGGCACGGCGGCGGGCGACCTTGTCGCCGAGAAGTACAGCCTCGGCTACTTCAAGTCGATGCTCCTGTTCGCCGCCCTCATCGTCATCGTCGCCGTCGCCCACCTGAAGACCGGGCTCAACGCGATCCTGGCCTTCTGGATCGCCTACGTGCTCACTCGGCCGCTCGGCGCATCGATCGGCGACCTGCTGTCGCAGCCTCGCAAACTGGCGCCCGACGCCGATCCCGCGGGCTTCCAGGCCGGCCTGGGCCTGGGCACCACGGTCACCAGCCTGATCTTCCTCGCGGCCATCCTCGCCGTGGTGCTGTACCTCACCAACGAGCAGCGGCGTAATCCGACATTCGTCGAAGATGAGCCGGCCAGGCACTGACGGGTCGCTCGCCACGACGGCGGTGCAGGGTGCCAGACTGACGGACATCCCTACCGAGGCCGCCACCATCGTCGTCGTGGAGGACGATGTCGTCATCGGCCAGGCGATCGTCGATGCGCTCGGCGCGCACGGCTACCGCCCCTCGTGGTGCAGGACGGGGGAGATGGCGATGAACTCCCTCGAACATGCCCCTGACCTGGTACTGCTCGATGCCGGCCTGCCCGACGTCG
>JANMJD010000079.1:0-15342 GCA_031371195.1 Actinomycetes bacterium
CGACGTCGATCTTGCGGAGGACCTTGTTGGCCTTGGTGTCGTACACGACGATGCCGGGGATGTCACGAAGTACCCCGACGGCGTCGTCGTTGTGGAAATGCCCGCCGAAGCCCTTTTGGTAGCCGTAGCCGGCGATGCGGATGACCATCCCGTTGCGATATGCGCCCTGGGAGAAGAACGACAATGTCGCCGCCTCGCCGCGGAGTTGATCCTCGGCGTTGTGCAGGTACGCCAGGTACTGGATCTCGGGGATCGGGATCAGCCCGCTGACGGCTGCCCCCAGCGCGAGCCCGAGAATCGACTGCTCATCGAGGATGGTGTCGAACACCCGCTCACCACCGAACCGCGATGCCAGCCCCTTCGTCACTCCGTAGACGCCACCCTTGGCCGCCACATCCTCGCCGAACACGATCACCCCGGGGTTGACCGCCAGTGTCTCCGCCAAGGCGGCGTTGATCCCCTGAGCGAGCGTGCGCATCGACGCGGCGGGAATGGCGGCTGCCGCGACCGAACGGGCCGCGGCAATCGCGACCATCGATGGTCGGCGAAGGGCGATCGGCCGCATAACCTCCTCCGCCGAGGTCAGTTCGGGGCGCTCGAGCAACTCCACGGCGCGGTCGCGAACCGTTGCGCCGAGGCTGTGGTAGCGCTCGATGACGGCGGATGGCGCCACGCCTGTCGCAGCAAGCGCCCGCGCCGTGCCGAGGATCGGGTCGAGTGCGAACGACGCCCTGATCTCCTCGGCGCCGCGGTAACCCAGTTCGGCATCGCTCCCGGCGTGGCCGAGGTATCGCACAGTGCGCAGGTGGAGGAAGGCAGGACGCCGGTTCGTGCGCACCCAGTCGGCGATTGCCGCGGTCCGGTCGAGCACCGTCGGGACGTCCTGGCCGTCGACGGCGGCGTAGTGGAGCCCGGGCCGCGTTCCGTACGCCGCGGCGATCCAGCCGTCGGGTGTCCGCACGCTGATGCCGATGCCGTTGTCCTCGCAGACGAACAACAACGGTAGATCGTCGCCTCGGTGCGCGGTGTGGGCCGCCGCGTTGATCGCCCCGGTAGCTGTGGAATGGTTGGCCGACGCATCGCCGAACGAGCAGACCACGACGGCGTCGTCGGGCCAGTCGAGGGTGATGCCCAGGGCCGCCCGTCGGCCGAGCGCAGCAGCGACGCCCAAGGCGCGCGGCAGGTGCGAGGCGATCGTCGAGGTCTGCGGCATGACCGCCAGAGCGTGATGGCCGAACACCTTGTGGCGGCCGCCGGCCATGGGTTCATCCGCCGCGGCAAGCATGCCGAGGACGATGTCGTCGACCGGCCGATGGCCCGCGACCTGATGGGCTCGGGCGACGTAGAAGCCCCCCGACCGGTAGTGCAACAACGCCGGATCGGTGGGCCGCAACGCCATCGCCACGGCGGCATTGGCCTCGTGTCCGGCCGACCCGATCGTGTAGTAGCCGCGGCCGTACTCGGTGCGCAGCCACCGGGCGGTCATGTCGACATGCCGGGTGGTTACCTGGGCGTCGAACAAGGTCCACAGTCGACCAACGGCGTCTGCGTCGGCTCCGGGCTCGGCGGACGAGACGATTGGCGGCAACCACGCAATGGCGTTGATCAGGGCCGATTCGAGCGCGGCCGGGGTGGTGGGGTCGTTCGGGCTCACAGTTCCACCATCTGACCACGTCCTGCGGTGATCGCCGCGTCGTAGACCATCTTCGCCGCCACCAGGTCCTCGGAGGCGTGACCCATCGAGCGGTACAGGGTGATCTCCCGATCATCCACCCGGCCCGGTCGCCGGCCCAACACGACCTCACCGATCTCGGCCGCGGCATCGGGGTCGAGGCCGGCGAGTTCCACGCAACCGACAGGAGCGGGAGCGAAGGCCATACGGCTCTCGACCATCAGCCGGGCGGCGGCCGCCAGCTCGACGGGCAACTCATGCCCGGGTGGGGCGAAACCGACCGAGGTGACGTGGGTGCCCGGCGAGATCCAGTCCGCCTCGATCACCGGCGTGGTCGCCGACGTGCACAGGCACACCACATCGGCCCAGCGGACGGCCTCCTGTGGACTATCGCAGACGCGGGCGAGGCGGCTCTTGGCGGCGATGGCCGAGGCATTGCGCACGTTGGGCGAGTAGACGCGGATGTCGCTGATCGGGCGCACCCGGGTGATGAAGTCGAGATGGGCGCGGGCCTGCACGCCGCCGCCGATGATCGTCAGCACCTGCGCATCCTCCCGGGCGGCCAGGCGAGTGGACAGGGCTGCCGCGGCCGCCGTGCGCATCGTGGTGATGTGCGTGCCGTCCATGATCGCGATCGGCACACCGGTCTCGGCGTCGGCGAGATAGATCACGGCGATGTGCGATGGCAGACCTATGGCCGTGTTGCCGTGGTACACACTGACCAGCTTGACGCCGACGGGAAGCCCCGGACCCCAGGCTGGCATCGCCAGAACAGCACCGTGGCCGGTGGGTACGAGGTTGCGGGCGGGCACGTTCATTCGCCCGTCGGCGAGGGCCGCGAAACCGTCGGCGAGGCGGTCGATCAGCGCCGCAGGGTCGAGCAGGTCGACCACATCTCGTTGGGGCAGGACGAGCACGTCCATGGCTGCTCCTTCGTTCGGTTGACAGTTGTGGCGTCCAGACCGTGTGCTGAGATGGCCGGGGTCGTACATTGGCACGCCGATGGAACAGCTTCCCACGACCGAGGCCCTCCGCGGCCGGGTACTTGCCGCCTTACGACGATGCAGCGTCGACATCAAGCTCGATGATTCGGGCGATATGGCCGCCCGTTCTCCGATCACCGGTGGCGAGCTCGGCCGGTTGCGCGGTCATACCGCCGCCGATGTCAACGATGCCGTCGGGCGCGCCGTCGCCGTCTTCGCCGAGTGGCGCGCCACTCCTGCTCCCCGTCGGGGCGAGCTGGTTCGCCGATTCGGCGAGGCGCTGCGCACGCACAAGGACGATCTCGGCGAGATCGTCTCGATCGAGGCCGGAAAGATCCGCTCCGAGGGCCTCGGCGAGGTCCAGGAGATGATCGACATCTGCGACTTCGCCGTCGGGTTGTCCCGCCAGCTCGACGGTCGCACGATCGCCTCCGAACGTCCCGGTCACCGGCTGATGGAGACGTGGCATCCGCTCGGCCCGTGCGCGATCATCACGGCGTTCAACTTTCCCGTGGCCGTATGGTCGTGGAACACCGCCCTCGCCTTGGTGTGCGGCGATCCGGTGATCTGGAAGCCGAGCGAGAAGACGCCGATCACCGCCCTCACCTGCCAGGCCTTGTTCGCGCAGGTCGCCGCAGAGATGGGCGTGCCCGCTGACGTGAGCCAGGTGCTGCTCGGCGGCCGTGAGGTGGGCCAGGCGCTGGCCGATCATCCCGGTGTGCCACTGATCAGCGCCACCGGGTCGACGGCGATGGGCCGCATCGTCGCGCCGCGGGTCGCCGCCCGATTCGCTCGCTCGATCCTCGAACTCGGTGGCAATAATGCGGCGATCGTCACTCCCAGCGCCGACCTGAACCTGGCCGTGCGCGGCATCGTCTTCTCGGCCGCCGGCACCGCCGGGCAGCGCTGCACATCGCTGCGGCGGTTGATCGTCCATCGCTCGATTCACGACGAGTTGGTGTCGCGCCTGACCACGGCCTACGGCTCGTTGCCCATCGGTGATCCGCTGCAGCCCGGCACGCTCGTCGGTCCGCTGATCGATCGCGCGGCCTACGACGCCATGGTGCTGGCCCTGACCGCAGCTCGAACCGAAGGGGGCGATGTCGTGGCCGGTGGTGATCGGGTCGACAACGAGCGACCCGATGGCTTCTATGTCCGCCCGGCGATCGTCGTGATGCCCAAGCAGACCCCGATCGTGCAGGCCGAGACATTCGCACCGATCCTGTACGTGATGCCCTACGACACGTTCGACGAGGCCATCGCCATGCACAACGGTGTCGCCCAGGGGTTGGCGTCGTCGATCTTCACCACCGACATGCGCGAGGCCGAGCGGTTCATGTCGTCGGCCGGGTCCGACTGCGGAATCGCCAATGTCAACATCGGCCCGTCCGGGGCCGAGATCGGCGGCGCATTCGGCGGTGAGAAGGAGACCGGTGGCGGCCGTGAGTCCGGCTCCGATGCGTGGAAGTCCTACATGCGCCGGGCCACCAACACGATCAACTACTCCGACGAGCTTCCCCTCGCCCAGGGCGTCGAATTCGTCTGATCCGCATCCAGGTGCTCGTTCGCGTCCGAGAGCCTCCGTCAAGCCGCGAGATCGCGTTCGGTAGGCTCGAACTGCATGACCGCCACCACCGAACCGCGAGCAGCGTTCGAGCAACTCGTGGAGTTGGCGTCGCACGGTGAGCTCGACGAAATCTGTGAGCGCTACGGAGTCCGGGTGTTGTCGGCGTTCGGCAGTGCAACCCAGCCCGCCGGTGTGCGTCCGCCGGACGATCTGGACCTCGGCGTGAGTTTCGTCGACCCGGTGCTGGGCCGACGCGGTCGCATCAAGCTCTGGAGCGAGTTGGTCGATCTGACGGGTTGCGAGGTCATCGATCTCGTCGTTCTCGACATCGACGATCCCGTACTGCGCGCCGAGGCGCTGACGGGCTTCGGTTTGTACGAGAACATCCGCGGCGCCTTCGCCGAGTCACAGATCGCCGCTGTTGGCGAACGACGTGATACGGCCCACCTGCGCCGGATGAACCTGGAGTTGATGGCCCGATGATGCCGCTGCGTCCAAGCAACGATGTCATCGAGCGTCGACTGGCTCATCAGCGCGACCTGCTGAGCGACCTCCAGGCCCTCGACAACCGAACAGGTGACCTGCTCCGTTCGGAGGCCGTCGTGCGGGCGGCGACGGAACGGATGATCCAGGCCCTTGTCGACCTCGCCATCGACATCAACGGCCACATCGCATCAAGTGTCTTGGGACGGTCCCCGGCCACGGGCAGGGAGTCGTTCGATCTCCTGGTGGCGGCCAACGTGATCACTGCAGAATTGGCTGCTGCGCTGAAGCCATCGGTCGGGCTGCGCAACGTATTGGTCCACCTGTACACCGACATCGACGTGGACCTCGTCGCCTCCTCGATCGATGAGATGATCGAGCATTTCGGCGAATACGTGCGAGCGGTTGCCCGGTGGCAACTCGCCACCTTCGGCTGAGACGGGTCGCCAACCGTCGAGCGTCGTAGTCGGAGTTCAGTCGACGCGTCTCAGGACGCGCAGCGAGCCGGTCGCCGAGCTGAGCGTGAAACGCCCGCTGGCCAGGGCCGGTAGGAAGATCTGCTCGTACGGCGGACGTCCGCCATCGGCGGGGTCGGGGAACACATCGTGGATCGCCAATGTGCCGCCGACGTGGACGTGCGGGGTCCAACCGTCGTAGTCGGCTCGGGCCGGTTCCACACCGTGACCGCCGTCGATGAAGCAGAACGCCAAAGGCGTTGTCCAGTGCCGGGCGATCAGCGGCGACGGCCCGACGACGGCGACCACTGAATCCTCCAGGCCGGCATCGTGGATCGTGTCGCGGAACTTCGGGAGCGTGTCCATCCTGCCGGTTCGTGGGTCGACGAGCGATGTGTCGTGCCACTCCCAGCCCGCCTGGTTCTCCTCGGAGCCGCGGTGATGGTCGAGGGCATAGACGACCGCACCGAGCACACGGGCCGCCGCTCCGAGCCACACCGTGGACCGCCCGCAGTACGAGCCGACCTCGAGAAGCGGCAAGCCAGGGCATGCTCGTCCGGCCGCGAGGGCAGCCTCGTAGAGCGCGTCGCCCTCCTCGGGCGGCATGAACCCGGTCGCTGCCAGCGCATGGGCCCGCAACGCGGGATCGATCACCGGCCCACCCGGGTCGTCGGGCACGGAGATCCCGGATGGCGCCGGATCACCAGGTGTCCCAGTGGATGATCGAGTCGGGCTCCGGGCGCGCGGCAGCCTTGAAGTCGGTGCCGACGGTGAACGCGAGGGGCGACAGGCAGACCTGCTGGACCGTGTCGAACGGGATACCAAGGACGTCGGCGGCCTGCTGCTCCATCATCAGATGCACGGTGGTCCACGAGGTGCCCAGCCCGCGGGCGCGGGCTGCGAGCATGAAACTCCAGGTGGCGGGCAGGATGTTGGCCATCACCGACGACGCCATCATCCCGGGTGCGCCATCGGGGCGGGCGCCGGCCGCCGAACAGGCAATCACGAGGACCGGCGCCCGGCCCATGTTGTCGCCGAGGAAGTCGGCCGAGTCGGCCACCCGCGCCTGCTGCGCATTGGCGTCGTCGCTACCTTTGTCGATCGTGCGCACGTACACGCCGGGCATCGTCTTGTAGATCTCGAAGCATTGCCGGTAGATCTCGCCGATGGCCGCCCGCTTCGACTCGTCGCGCACGATCACGAACTGCATCGTCGGATTGTTCGATCCCGACGGCGCCTGCTGGGCGATGGCCACACACTCCCGTACCAGGTCGTCGGGCACCGGCCGGTCGAAGTCGAGTCGCTTGCGCACGGCGCGGGTCGTCGAGAGCAACTCGTCGGGGTTGAGGGGTAGCAGGGCCATGCGGGCACCATAATCGGGGGTTGTGAATGTCATCGTGGCCGAGCGTGCCGATTCCGGACCCGCTTGGCGGCGAAACACACCCGAGGTGGTCGCCGTCGTGGCGATGGCCGTGATCTTCGCAGTCGCCCTGGCCAACCAGCATGGTGGCCACGACTGGGGTGACGACTTCTCGCTGTACCTGCGTCAGACCAAGGCGCTCGTCTCCGGTGGGGCACGCGACGTATTGGCCGACAACCGGTTCACCATCGAGAACTCGTCGTGGCACACCTTCAGCCCGTATTCGTATCCGTGGGGCTTCCCGCTGCTCCTCGCCCCGTTCTACAAGATCTTCGGTCTCGACTACGGGGCGTTCAAGGTGGTCATCGCCGCGTGCTTCGCCGGTGCGATGTACTTCCTGTATCGCATTGCCGCGCCGCGCATGCGGCCCCTGCCCGCCCTGGTGCTGATGTTGCTGATCGGTCTGAGCCCCGAGTACGTCGCCTGGACCGACACCGTGCTCTCGGAGTTCCCGTACCTGCTGGTCACGCTGGCGGCGTTGTGGTGGATGGATCGCTGCCGCAGCGAGGGATCGCTCGACGGTGACCGGTGGGGACCGCTGATCCTGCTCGGGTGGCTGGTCGGCTTCAGCTACACGATCCGCAAGGAGGGCGTCGCCCTGTTCGTCGCCCTGGTCGCGCTCCATATCGGCCACATCGCCGGTACGGCATGGCGGTCCCGGCGGGTCGATGACTACAGCGATGTCGACTCAGATGTCGACGCCGATGAGGATCCGGACGTAGAAGTCGTCGGCGCCGCCGACGCAGTAGTCGAGAGACCGGACGGGATGACGTCCAGGGGCGCCGGCGCCGCCCTGCAGCAGCTGCGATGGTCGCGGCTGCTCACGCCGTATCTCGTGGCGGGCGCGTGGATCGTGGGGCTACAGGTCGGGTTGCCCAACGGGGGCTACCAGTCGTTCCCGGGCACGGGGCTCGGCCAGGTGAAGCCCAACGCCATCTGGTATCGCGACATCCTCGCCCAGCAGATCGGGCTCAAGCAGTTCGGCGTCGCCACACTCGGTGTGTTCGGGTCCGAGCAACTCGGCCTGATCCTGCTGACCGCCATCGTCACCCTGGCCGTCATCGGAGTCGTTGCCCGGTCGATCATGGCCCCGACGGTCGATGCACCTGTCCTGGGCTACTTCGTGGCGGTGACGGGCATCTTTGCCATCACCCCGTTCCACGAGGGGCGATACCTGTTCTCGATCACCCCGTTCATCATGTACTTCGCCTACCAGGCAATGGTGTTCATCGCCGGAAACGCTCCCTCCCCGGTGCCGATGCTGGCCGGGATGTTGCTGATCGCTCCCAGCCTGGTCACCAACGTCGACGCGATCTGGGAGCGGACCGATCGCCAACTGCAGTACGACGTGACGATCTGGGGCCCGGAGTATCCGACGTCGCTCGAGATGTTTTCGGCGGTGAAACAGCTCACCGGACCCGACGACGTGGTCGCCTTCTTCCGTGCCCGGTTGATGAGCTTCTACACCGATCGCCGGGCGTTGCAGCTGACGACGCTGCCCGAGATCGAAGCAAAGGCCGACTGGTACGCGATGGCCAAGGATTCGACGTATTCGCAGTACCTGCTCACCGATGCCGAGGCGGCCGCACTAGGAATCGTGAAGCGCTGGGAGAACACCAACTTCATCCTCTGGCAGGTGCCCCAGCCACCCCCGGGCGGGTAGCCCCGATCCGGTGCCGGCGTGCGAGCATGGGGCGATGAGCCCCCGTGAAGCACCGACGACGTCGTCGAGCCCCGGAGCCCCCGACGATGACCAGGGTGCCGTGGACGACCTCGTCCGCCTGCTCGATCTCGAAGCGATCGAGGTCAACATCTTCCGAGGCGTATCCCCCGCCGAAAACCGCCAGCGGGTGTTCGGCGGGCAGGTGGCAGGCCAGGCCCTGGTCGCCGCGGCGAGGACGGTGGAGACCACTCAGCGGATGATCCACTCGTTGCACGCCTACTTCCTGCGCCCGGGGGATCCGCAAGTACCAATCCTGTACCAGGTCGATCGCATCCGCGATGGCCGCAGCTTCACCACCCGTCGCGTCGTGGCCATCCAACACGGGCAGGCAATCTTCAACCTGCAGGCGAGTTTCCACGTCGCCGAACCAGGCCTCGACCATCAGCTGCCGTTGCCCGAGGGATTGCCCGCCCCCGAGACGCTCCCCACCTTCCGCGAGCGGATGCAGCCGTACCGGACGCGGATGGGGGCGAGTGGCGATTGGCTCGACCGCCCTCGCCCGATCGACCTTCGATACGTCGAGCGGGGGCCGATGGAACGCAAGGGACGCTACGCGACGGCCCAGCGGGTGTGGCTGCGAGCCAATGGGGTGCTGCCCGACGACCCGGTGCTGCACGCCTGCGTGGTCACCTATGCGTCGGATCTGACGCTCCTCGATACGACCGGATTGCCTCACGGACTCGACTGGGACGACGACGACGTGCAGATGGCCAGCCTCGACCACGCGATGTGGTTCCACCGGGAGTTCCGGGCCGATGGATGGCTGCTCTACGACCAGGAAACACCGTCGACCTCGAATGCCCGGGGACTGGCGACCGGGTCGATCTATACACAGGCAGGTGAACTGGTCGTCAGCGTGGTCCAGGAGGGCCTGATCCGCAAGGTGCGCCGGTGACGAGTCGCGACATGCTCGCCGTGCTGGCCGTCGCCCTGCTCGGTGCCTCCTGCGGAACGGACCCGGCCAACGTCACGGCAGGGACAAGCGCCGCGGGGCCGGCGACCACCGGCCAGATCCCGCCGTCAACCGTCCCGGCCGTTTCGGCATCCGACGGGTCCATTCCACCGACGTCCACCCCGGTCGCGTCGATTCCGCCCGTGTCGGCTCCGGCCGGGTCCGATGCCCCGGTCGCGTCCGCTGCTTCGGTGCCGTCCACGACGGGGGTTGCAACGACCCCTCCCGAGCCGCAACTCGACGGGCTGACGGTGCAACTCACCGTGATCGGTAAGTTCGACGAGCCGATCGCCGTGGCGGTGCGCCCCGGAGCGCCGGCCTCCGAGCCGCCCTACCTGTTGCAGCGGGGCGGTGTGATCCGTCGGTTGGCCGAGGGCGACGATGTCGCGCTCGATCTCAGCGACCGCACCGCGCCCGGCGGGGAACGTGGGGTGCTCGGCATGGCATTCGCCCCCGACGCCGCGCATCTGTACGTCAACTACACCGACGCCGATGGGAGGACGCACGTCGACGAATTCGCGGTCGATGCCCTCGGTGCAATCGACGGGGGTTCACGGCGCGAGGTGCTCACCGTCAAGCAGCCCTATGCCAACCACAACGGTGGTGATCTCGTCTTCGGCCCGGACGGGATGCTCTACATCGGGCTTGGCGATGGCGGCGACGCCAACGACCCCCAGCGCAGGGCGCTCGATGTGTCGACGCTGCTGGGCAAGATGCTACGCATCGATCCGCGTGAAAGTCCTGATGGCATGCCATATTCGGTCCCCGCCGACAATCCGTATGTCGGTGTCGACGGTGCTCGTTCCGAGATCTGGTCGATCGGCTTGCGCAACCCGTGGCGGTACAGCTTCGATCGGGCCACCGGCGATCTGTGGATCGGTGACGTGGGCCAGGGTCAGTGGGAGGAGATCGATGTCGCTCTCGCCGCCGACGGCGGTGGACGAGGGGTCAGCTACGGCTGGAGTGCCTTCGAGGGCACCCATCGGTTCAACGACGACCAGCCGGCCGACGGCCAGACCTCGCCGGTGTGGGAGTACGAGCATGGTGACGCCGGGTGCTCGGTGACCGGCGGTTACGTGTATCGCGGCTCGGCCATCCCCGCGCTGGTCGGGGCGTACGTGTTCGGTGACTACTGCTCGGGGAGGATCTGGGCCGCCGACCCCGGCCCGGCCGGCGAGATCGCCGACGTTCACGAGCTGGGCAAGGTGGGCGACCTCGCCTCATTCGGCGAGGATGCCGGCGGCGAGCTTTACGCGCTGTCGCTGCGGGGCGAGGTTTCACGGCTCGATCCCGGGCAGGGATAGGCGACATCGACCATCAATGGAACGGCGGGTGGGCCGAAAGGTCCGGTTCATCTGGAATTCATCTGCGTGCCTGCAGCTCACCGCAACCGAGCTGTAACATCGGCGAAATGGTGGGTGGAACACGTCCACTCCGGCCCCGGCGAGTGCTCGGGTGACCGTGCGCAACCTATCGGGGTGTCCACATTCTGCCCGGCAGGAGTGGAACTAGGCGGTCATGATCGGCAGACGGTGGTGCAAGAACTTGGACGCGAAGAGCGTGGTCTACCTGGTCGGATACGGCCGATCGGGCTCGACGACGGTCGCCGACCTCCTTGGATCACACCCTGACGTCTTCGTCGCCGGCGAGATCAACTACCTGGCTGAGTCGGTTGCTCTGGGCTGGCGGTGCACGTGTGGCGAGCCGATCGAGGACTGTGCCATCTGGCAAGGCCTCATCCCGGTATCGACTCGTCATCTGGAGTCTCCCTGGGGCTTTCTCTCGTTGATCCGCAAGCGCCGGCGCGACGACTACCGGGCGGCGTGGCAGGCGGTGCTGGGCGGCCTTCGCGATCGAGCGCAACGCCCGGTCGTGCTCGACTGTTCGAAGACCTCGTTGCGGGTTGCGTTGCGGCCCCTGGCCATGCGCACGATCGTCCATCAAAAGATCCGGGTGCTCTGGGTAGTCAGGCCGCTCCGGTCGACCCTCGGGGCGATCGCCGCCGTCCCCAGCAACTGGCAGGCCGGGGCCAACGGGACGGCGGGCGAGGTGCCCACGGCGACCATGGGTATCAGGCTGGCGCACAACCGCCGACTGTTGATGGCCGCCACGACGCTGGCCTGGATGATCGCCAACGCCGCCGCTGCGGCCTACTACGCGGCGTTCGGTGGCAGCCGCGTGAAGTGGACCGACTTGCAGACCCGGCCCCAGGAGATGAGCGCTGTGGCGATCGCCGATCTGGGGTTGGCGCCGATCATCGAACCGGCGCCCGCCTGTCGCCACTTCGTCGGGGGCAATCGGTCCCGATGGTCGCCTGCCCCGCCCGAGGCCGGGCAATAGCATTTCCAACCGGCGTGGGCCGATGCGCGGCGTCGGTACCAAACACTGAACGAGTGAACGGAGACGGCAGAAGTGACCGAGAACAGATGGAAAGTCGCGGCGCGTTCGCTCGCCAAGCAGTCCGTTCTGAGCGCCGCCCGCCAGCGGCGACGCGTGATGCGCGCCGAGTCGCCGGGCACGTTGGACGGGTCGGGCATCAAACTGGTGTGTATCGGCGCCCAGCGCGCCGGCACGACGTTGCTGTTCGACGTGATGATGGCGGGCGCCGGCGGAGGCGAGTCGATCAAGGAACTGCACGCACTCGATGTCGCCCGGCCGATCGATCGTCGCGGCCTGCCCTCGGCCGACTATCTGCGTGGCCACGCTGCGCTCGCCGCTCAGCAGCATGGCATCGATTTCACCCCGGCCTACGCGGCCTCACCGGTGTCGTTGGCGTCCTTGGCCCAGGATGCCGACGTCCATCTGCTGATGCTGTTACGCGATCCGCTCGATCGTGCCCGATCGGCGCTGCAGTACCACGTGCAACGGTACGGATCGCTCGACGCCCGGATCGTCGACGAGGCGGTGCACAAGAGCGACTATCCGAGAACGATCTCGATGCTCGACAAGCTCGGGCTCTACGACCGTACCCGCTTCGTCCAGTTCGAGCGTCTGATCACCAACCCGCAGGCCGAGGCCGCCGAGATCGCCCGCTGGGCCGGCATCCCGTTCGCTCCGGCCACCTCCGACATCCGGGCGCCTCGGCAGAACGCCAGCCACGGCAGCGCTGAGTATTTCCTCGACGGTCCCTTCGTGAAGGTCCTCGATGCCTTCCGACGCGAGACGCTCACCCTGCTCCCCGCCCTCGACCCGACGCTGTGGCCCGAAGCCACTGCCTGATCAGGGGGTGGCCCGCTGCGTCTGAGCAGGGCCTGACCGAAGCCAGTGCCCGATCGCGGACCGATCCGAAGCCGGTCAGCCGTAGTCGCAGCTGCTCAGCGGCCGACGCCGACGTAGCTGAAGCCGGCCTGGCGGTAGGCGTTGGCGTCGAGCAGGTTGCGGGCGTCGACGACGGCCTTGGCGTTGACCGACTCGGCGACCTTGTCGATCTCGACCCAACGGAACTCGTCCCACTCGGTGAGCACGACGACGGCGTCGGCTCCCTCGGCGGCGGCGTAGGCGTCGCCACAGATATGGGCGGTGGGGATCTGGGCCAGCGTGCCGTGCACGGTGGGGTCGTAGGCGCGGATGGTGGCACCTTCCTCGATCAACCGCTGGGTGATGGCGAGCGACGGCGAGTCGCGCAGGTCGTCGGTGCGGGCCTTGAACGTGAGGCCCCAGACGGCCAGCGTCTTGCCGGCGATCGTGCCGCCACAGGCCTTGCGGACCTTGGCGACGATGCGCTCGCGCTGCTCGTCGTTGACGGTGACCACGCCGCGCAGCAGACCGAAGTCGTAGCCCGCCGACTCGGCGATGTGGATGAGGGCGTGGGTGTCCTTCGGGAAGCACGAGCCACCCCAGCCTGGGCCGGGCTTGAGGAACTCCTGGCCGATGCGCTTGTCGTAACCGATGCCGAGGACCACGTCGTTGACGTCGGCGCCGACGGCCTCGCACACTGCGGCGACGGCGTTGATGTAGGAGATCTTGGTGGCCAGGAAGGCGTTGGCGGCGTACTTGATCGTCTCGGCGGAAGCCGGGCTGGTGACGATCAGCGGGGCGGGGACACCGAGGTAGAGCGAGGCGACCTTGATCGCCGCGGCCTGGTCGTCGGAACCGATGACGATGCGGTCGGGATGGAGGAAGTCGTGCACGGCCGAGCCCTCACGGAGGAACTCGGGGTTGGAGACGACCTTGATCTCGGGGCGGTTGAGGGCCCGCTCGACGACCTTGGTCGAGCCGACCGGCACGGTCGACTTGTTGACGACCACGGCATTCGCCGGAAGTACCGGGGCGATCTGCTCGGCGGCGGCGATGATGTACGACAGGTCGGCCGCTCCGCTCTCCGACTGCGGCGTCGGCACGCACAGGTAGGCGAACTCGCAATCGGCGGCCGCGCCCTCGGAGCCGAGCACGAACGTGAGCCGCCCGCTGCGGATGCCCTCGGCGACTAGGGTGTCGAGCCCAGCCTCGACGATCGGGATCTCGCCCCGCTTCAGCTTCTCGATGCGGACGGGGTCGATGTCCGCGCAGATGACGTCATGCCCGATATGCGCGAAACACGCGCCCGTCGTGAGCCCGACGTATCCCGTACCGATGATTGCGACCTTTGCCATGGGGATCAAGCTTACGGACCGTGGCCGGAACCCCCGACGCGACCCACCTGAGCCGATTGGACCGTTCAGTGAGAGCGGCCCGATGTCCGCTCGGTGTCAGTCGTACCAGCCGGGTTGTTTGCGCCGTTCGGGTACTCCAGGCGGCGGAACCGGGTTGGCCGTGGCCCGCCGGTCGCGGAACCTGCGCGTCCGCTTGGGCGGCGGGGGCATCGTGTCGGGGCGCTGACTCGGCGTTCGACCCGGCTCGGTCGTTCCCGGCGACTTCCTCGGTTCGCTCGCTCGCGGCGACCTCGTCGGCTCGAGCGGATCGAGGCGAAGCAGCTCGACCACGTCGGGCATCGGTCGTGGACCTGGTCTGCTCGGCGCGGCAGGTGTCGGCTCTCCGGCGAGCGCGTCGAAGTACGTGAGGCCTCGGTCGCGTGGTTGGCAGGCCGCCAGCGAACAGGCAAACGCCGTCGTGGCGGCTGTCGTCATGAAGGTCTTCGTCACCACACTTCCGCGCACGAAGTACGCCATCGCCGGGCCGAGTGGAAGGCCGGCAGCGGTGATCGCCCAGAAGAGCTGGCGTTGGCGTGGCCGGAGCTTGAATCGTCGGGCAGCGACGACCGCTTCGCGGCCGCACCACTGTTCCATCAGACGGCGCCGACCGATCACCAGCAGCATCGCTACGCAGGCGGCGGATCCGAGCGTATGACCGAGGTACTGCAGGGTGCGGGCGATCGAGACACCCGAATCCCAGGGTGCGTGGAAAAGGGTGCGATCGAGACCCAGCCAACGGGACATGAAGCTCTGCTTGTGGGTGAACGAGTCGACCAGGATGTGGCTGCCGACGCCGATCACCGAGCTCGTCACCAACTTCCACCAGGGCGTGTACCGGTGACGCAGCACTCGGTAGGAATGCAGTCGGAACGGTCCGGCATCGGGGAGTTGGGCGAACGCGGTGTTGGCCACCCACGATCGCAGGGCGAGCGTGACGACAATGGTGAACGGCAGGCCCCACACGATCATTCCGCTCAGCTGATGGCTGTGGCGCTGCACCCAGCCCCGGATCGGGTAACCGAAGTCGGGAGCCATCGACCCGATCACGAGCGCAGTTCCGTCGAACCACGTCGGCCACCGCTTTTTCAAGGGCAGAACGACGGTCTGATGGGCGAAGAAGGTGACAGGCATGAGCAGTGGGGCATCGTTTCGGATGAGCGTGCGACAGCGGGCACCGATGCCGTGTCGCTGCAACGATGTCGACGAAGGGTAGCGGGCGCTTTCGGGGGCGTGACGGCGGGACCAGCAGGTGGCGGCTGATCCGGCGGATTCGGCACCCGATGGGCTGCTGGTCCTACGTGCCGAGCGGGTCGTCGTCGGGTATGGTCCCACGCGATTGTCATGACGATGTGGACCCACGATCAGTTCTGGTGGCGTAACGACGATCGCTGGCGAACCGCCGTCACGTTGTGGGGCGGGTGGCTGCGCCCGCTGGCGGTTCCGGTGTCGCTCGATT